>NZ_JADQBF010000040.1 GCF_016278775.1 Demequina sp.
CGAGAGGCTTGATTGAGACCGACACTGCGGACCTCACCTTCCTAGAACGTGACGTGTAGTTGCGGCCGCAGCCCGCCGTCGCGGGGGTCAGGCAGTGGTCGCTCTCCCGACTGGGAGCACTTCAGAATTTAGCACTCTCGGGACGTGAGTGCTAACCGGCGTGACCGCTTTCGCCTGGGGTGAAACCGTAGCCATGCCAGGATCGAGTCATGGACTTACACGCCGCACGCTTGGCGGTCTCCCCAGAGACGCTGTCGTTGCTGGCGACGTTGCCCCCTTATGACGGCGACAACGCGTTGACGCTCGCGCAGCAACTGCGTGACAGAGGTGCCGATCCCGACGTCGTTGCGGCCGCCCTCACGCAATCGCGACTGCGCGCCGCCGCCCATACCAAGTTCGGTGAGTTCGCCTCAGGAATGGTCTTCAGCCAGGAGGGCCTTGAGCAAGCAACCCGGCTCGTCGTCGCCGCACACCATGGCCAACGGTATCGCGCGGCGGGGGCGCACGCGATCGCCGACGTGACGTGCGGGCTGGGGGCCGATGCCATGGCGTTCGCTTCGCTGGGCCTCGGAGTCGTCGCCTTCGAGCGCGACGAGGGCACCGCACTGTTGGCCGACCACAACCTACGGCACTGGGACGATGCGCGCGTGGTCCACGCGGACTCCATGGTCACCCTCGCACAAGGCGACATCGACGTCGAGGCCGTCTTCGCGGACCCCGCGCGTCGCAACGCACAGGGGAGGCGACACGATCCGCGGGACTACTCGCCGCCCCTCGACGCGGTACTGGCCCTGCGCGCGCGGTGGCCACAGTTGGGCGTCAAGGTGGGGCCAGCGATAGCTCACGACGACGTTCCGCCAGAGGCCGAGGCGCAATGGGTGAGCGTCGACGGCGATGTGGTGGAGGCGGGACTGTGGATGGGAGCCTTGGCTCACCATCACGGGCACTCGGCGCTCGTGTTGCGCGGCGGCGAGGCCCACGTGCTGGATGGCTTCCCCGTGCCAGGCGAGGTCGGTGAGGTCGGTGAGTATTTGCTGGAGCCGGACGGAGCAGTCATCAGGGCCGGGCTGGTGGGTCCGCTATCGCACACACTCGGGGCACGCCTTGTCGACCCGCACATCGCGTACCTCGCGGCCGACGCGCCGATCGCGTCTCCCTTTGCTGCGAGTTTTCGCATCCTGGAGTCACTGCCCTACTCGGAAAAGCGACTGGCGTCCGCACTTGCCACCCGCGGCATCGGCCATGCGGAGATCAAGAAGCGCGGCGTTGACGTAGACCCGGCCAAGTTGCGACGCACACTCAAGCTCAAAGGAGACGCGAGCGCCACGGTGATCCTCACTCGCATCGGGAAGTCACGCATCGCCTTCATCGCCGAGCGCGTCTAGGCCACTACGCGCAGGGAGTCCCTGGCATGCCACCGACCGGCCATCGACCCTGCGGCTGAACCTCACCCACAAGGACGTCTGCCAGTCCGGCGAGCGTCTCCTGAGAACGGCCGTGCAAGCCGACGTAGACGGGGGCCTGCGACACGGGAAGACCCCACGGGCCATCCATGGCGACCACGATGTCGGCGGCGCCCCCACGGGAGGGCGAGCCAAGGATTCTGATGGCGGTGCCGGCTCCTTCCGTCACGCCGTAGCCGGCCAGGGCGTCCGCAAGCGCCTGGCGTTCTCCTGGCCATCCTCCATAGATGCTGACGCTGTCCCCCACCAGGCGCGCGCCACATTGCGGCGCGACCACCGTCGCAGACGTCGCGGCAAAGTGGCGCGCGTAGTCAGTATCGGCGGGGACGCCCGACGCGTCCGCCGCCCACTCGGACTGCTGAGTCATGAGCAGGCTCACGCGCGCTATCGCCTCATCCAAACGTGCGCGCGGCAGGGTGCCGTTGCCCACCGCAGCCACGATGGCCTGGCGTGCGGCCTCGACATCGCGGGGCAGCAGCAGCAAGTCCGCGCCTGCCGCCAGCGCGGCGACCTCAGAAGCGCCCGCGTCGTAGCGGTCACTGATAGCGGCCATATTCAGCGCGTCGGTCACCGCCACGCCGGTGAAACCGAGCTCTTCTCTCAGGTATGCATACGCCTGCGGACTAGTGGTGACCGGACCGTCGCCCCACTCGCCTACAGAGACGTGCGCCATCATGACCATGGGCGCGCCAGCGTCGATCGCTTGTGCGAAGGGAACCAGGTCCCGCTCGGCAAGGTCGGCCACGCTCGCGGACTGTATGGGCAGCGCCTCGTGCGAGTCGGTCGTCACTGATCCGTGACCGGGAAAGTGCTTGATTGCCGGAGCCACGCCCCCGCTGAGGTATCCGTTGACGGCTGCGATCACGGTGTCGGCCACGTTCTGGGGATCCGAACCCGCAGACCTCACCCTGATCACCGGATCGTCAAGGCCCACCGTGACGTCGGCGACGGGCGCCCAGTTGACCGTGAACCCCAGGTCGACCATGTCTCGCGCGACCGCCGTGTACGCCTGCGTCACCGAGTCCTTGTCCGTGGTGGCACCCGCGGCCATGAAGGCAGGCATCCCTGGCAACAGGCCGTCGAGCCGCGCCACGGTCCCGCCCTCTTGATCGGTCGAGACGACGGCTGGCCAGTCGCGCCCGTCCGCTACGGCCGCTTCTGACACCGCAGCCGTCACTTGCCTGACCTGGTGGGCGTCGACCACCGCCCCGCCCATCAGGATCACCCCCGCGACGTGGCTGTCGCGCACCAAAGCGGCGGCCCCGCCAGCATCAGGCGAGTTCCAGTGGGCAACGATCACCTGGCCGGCCGCGACCTCGAGCGGAAGGTGAGACGCCGCTGCCTCCGCCCGCGCCACGTCCACCACTGAGGGGCCCCATGCCAGTCGCGGAACCTCCTGGGTTGGAGCTGACTGCGGCGAGCGGTTGGCCACCGTCACTGGCTCGGCAACTACATCGGGAGTCTTAGTGAGGCCCGGACGCCCCAGCGTGAACCACGCCGCGCCCGCGCCCCCAAGCAGCACAGCGGTCACCGCGACGCCGGCGACAACGCGGCGCCCCCTCATACCGACACCGTCTCTAGCGGCATAGAGGAATCCACGCCGATGGTCAATGCGCTCGGCGTCACACCGCGGTCCACCAGCGCGGACCCGAGCGCTGCGATCATGGCGCCGTTGTCGGTGCAGTACTTGAGCGGAGGGATACGCACCTCAATGCCCCGCTGCGCACCTGCGCTCGCCGCGAGCTCGCGCAATTGACTGTTGGCTGAGAATCCGCCGCCGATCACCAGGGTATCGACGTCGTGCCGGTCACAGGCGTCAAGGGTCTTGGCTACCAGGACCTCCGCCACCGCAGCCGCGAACGATGCCGCCACGTCCGCGACGGGAACGGCCAGGCCCGAGTCCTCGTAGGCCTCGATCCTGCGTGCCACGGCGGTCTTCAGACCGGAGAACGAGAAGTTGTACGCGTGCCGCTCCCTGTCCTTGGGGGCGGTCAGCGCGCGCGGAAACGCGATCGCGGTCGGGTCGCCCTCGCGAGCCAGCCTGTCCACATGCGGACCGCCGGGGTACGGGAGCTTCAGCAGCCTGCCCACCTTGTCGAAGGCCTCGCCCGCGGCGTCGTCCAGCGTGTGGCCCAGTTCGGTGACGCCGGTCGCGATGTCGTCGACCAGCAGCAGCGAGGTGTGCCCTCCAGACACCACGAGCGCCATGACGCGGTCAGGAAACTGGCCGTGCACCAACTCGTCGACCGCGGCGTGGCCGATCACGTGGTTGACGCCGTACAACGGCCGGTCAAGGGCGAGCGCGAGAGCCTTCGCGGCCGCGACCCCCACGGTGAGGGAACCGACAAGTCCAGGTCCGGATGCCACGGCGATCGCGTCGACGTCGTCGAGCGAGTGCCCCGAGCGACTGAGGGCCTCCTGCACGGTGGGCACCAAGGCCTCGAGATGAGCGCGCGACGCGACTTCGGGGACGATGCCGCCGAACCGCGCGTGCTCCTCCATGGACGACGCCACGACATCGGCGACGAGTTCGCGCCCGCGCACCAGTGCCACACCCGTCTCGTCGCACGTCGACTCGAGGCCTAGCACCAACTCCATGGGAGCCACTCTAGATGTTGACCGCCGCGCAATCCCGCAGCCTCTAGACGCTCACCTGCTCCTTGGATGCCGCAAGGCGCTCCCACACCAGAGTCTCGTGGAGAGTGCGCAGGTCCTCCACCTCGACCACGTCGCCGTGAGACGTGGTCCAGGAAAGCCTCACTCGGCGCGCCTCGGTGTCGACACGCAACCGCGCCCAGTGACCCGCGAGCCACCAATCGATCGCGATGTGCGCCGCGGAGTGGTCGATCTTCGCGCGCCCTTCGAACGCCGGATGCTCATTGCGGAAGCGCATGAGCGAGAGCAGCGAGGCCACCACTGGCGTCTCGGTGCGCTCGGCGATCTCGGCCGCTGTGAAGTAGTGGCGATTGATGTCGCGCCCCACACCGGTACGTTTCAGGAGGTCCATGTCGTTGGCTCCTGCGAGGGCACCCACGTAGTACACCTGTGGGATGCCGGGAACGAAGAACTGAAGGCAACGGGCAGCGAGGTATGCGTCATCGTCGCAACCAAGTGCCGAGTAGAACGTCGAGTTGACCTGGTAGATGTCGACGTTCGACGAGCTAGTCCCCGTCGCCAGACGACTCTCTCCCCCCGTACGCACGTGGATGCCCTCGACGAGCGCATCGATCTGGGAGGGGCTCAACAGACCCGCGCCACCGTCGTCGCCGTCGGATGCCCCCACGTCCACCACACCTATTCCGTCGTGGGTATCGAGCACCGTGATCGCGTTGGATGGCCTGTCATCAAGCCAGCGACCCAAGGGATCGGCGTCTCCTGTGGTGAGCGCGTGCAGGACCAAGGGCGGCAACGCGAAGTCGTACACCCAGTCGACTCGCGCCGCGATCTCGATCTGCCGTCGGTAGTAGGCGTGGACCTCAACAAGGACTTCCAGGCCCCTCGCGCGCGCTTCTGCCGTGAACTCGTCAATGAACTCGAAGGTCGCGGCTTCCATGAAGCACGACGAGCCGGCCCGCTTCACGGCGTAGCCCACCGCGTCGAGACGCACGAGCTTCACGCCGGATGCCGCCACCTGATCAAGAATCCGGCCCAGATAGCGAGCGCCGGGTTCAGATGCGACATCGATGTCGATCTGCTCAGCGGTGAAGGTGGTCCAGATGAGCCGCCGCTCGCCGCCGATCATCATCAGGGTGAACGGCAGTCCCGGTCGCGGCCGGTAGATCGCGGTCAAGTCGCGCGCCGTTGCGCCGTCAGGAAACACCTTGTCGAACGTAAGGAACATGTCCGCGTGATCGGAGTTCGCGCCGTGCTCCTGAAAGTCGCGAAACTCTCCCGACTGCGACGACACGTGATTGACAATCACATCGACCACCACATCGTGCGTGGCAGCGAGATCACGGACATCGTCCCAGGAGCCCAGGCGAGCGTCGACCTTGGTGTGGTCGATCGGGTCGAAACCCGCATCGGCACCGTCAAATGGCTCGAAGAAGGGCAGCAGGTGTACGCCCCCGCACGCTCCTCCAAAGACGTTCCTGACAGTCTCTATGGTGTCGCCAAGGTCGGCGCCTAGGCGCTCGGCATACGTGATGAGTTGAACTTGGTTGCGCACGTGCGTCACATTCCCTTCGTTCCCCACAGCAGGTGGAGGTCGCGGGGTGGGTCCGCCACGGGAGTTTCGGACCCACCCCCGAGTCTCGAGCCGAAGCTCCGCTGCTTCGTTCCGAGGCGATCCATGGCAAGGCAAATCGATTTGGTCGCTCGCCAATCATGACACCAAATCGATTTGGCCGTCAAGGGCGCATGGTGACGAACGGGCCACGGCGTGGCACCGAGAGGGGCTAACGAGGGGGTGAAGAGATCGAGTCGCGGCGGACGACGCTGCATTCCACTTCCGACGTCGACATCGCAGGAGTGGCGCCGCCAACCATTGCCACGAGCATCTCGACCGCTCGCCTCCCCATCTCGTAGTGCGGCAACGCCACCGTGGTCAGCGGAGGATCGAGCGCCGCAGAGATGATCGCCAAGTCGTCGACACCGATGATGGACAGCTCGACCGGAATCCGCATCCCAAGGCGCTGGGCGGCCTGATACACGCCCATCGCCATTTGATCGTTGAAGCAGAAGATCGCCGTCGGCGCGTCCTGCTCCTGCAGCAGCTGCAGTGCAGTGTCCCTTGCACTCTCTGTCGTGGATTCGGCCGCATAGTAGATGCGTTCGCGTTCCACTCCCGCGATGGCACGTCGGTAGCCTTCGACACGCCCGTCGCGGGCCAAGCCGGGCGTTTCGATCGTGAGGTGGGCGACGGCGCGGTGACCCGCCTGCACCAACTCTCGCGTCGCGTCCACGCCGATTCTTTCTTCATCAGGCACGAGCGCGGTCACCCCATCATCTCGAGCCCGACCGTTCACCAGCACGATCGGCACCGGTAGCGCAGCGACATCCACATCGATGTATTGGTGAAACATCCGCCCGATGATGAGCCCGTCGACGGGAAAACTCTGCAACAGCGCAATCTCGTGGGCCTCGAGCTCCTCATTGGCGGCCGAGCTCGCGACCACCATGGAGTAGGAACTCGCGATAGCCCCCTCTTGCGCGCCCTTGAGCATGGCCACAGCGAACGGCGTCGTCGCGACCGTGTCATCGACAAAACCGATCACGCCTGAGCGCTCGCGACGAAGCGCGCTCGCAAGCCGATTGGGCCGGTAGTCCAGCTGCTGCGCGACCTGAAAGACTCGGCTGCGAGTCTCGTCGGTCATCGAGCCGAGCCCATTGAGCGCGTGAGACACCGTGGTCGGCGAGACCCCGGCAGCGGCCGCAACATCGCGGATTCCGACCTTCTTTGCCACCAAGACGCCCCTCACCAGACTGCCCGTCGGGCACCTCCCGTCATCCTAACAACCAGGCTGCCGCATCAAAGGCTCACTCGTCGGTAGCGGTCACAGGCTCATACCCGCTGAGTTCACGTCGCATAACCAAGGCGTCGATGCCGCCAGGCTGGTAGTACTTGCGCCTCACCCGCACCACCGCGAAGTCATATGCCTCATACAGGGCGCGCGCTGGCATGTTGTCCACGGCGACCTCTAGCCACACATCGCTGGTGCCGAAGGCGACCGCCTCAGCCAGGAAGTCCTCCATGAGCACCTTCGCCAAACCCTCGCGACGATGCTGCGGCGCCACCGCGATATTCATGAGGTGGAAGGTGTCGCCCTCGAAGCCATAGATGGCGTACGCCGCCAACTGGCCGCCGACCTCGATGCCACGGTACCGATTGGTTCCGTAGCGCCAGTCCTCACGAATGAGACCTGCGGACCACGCAGCGGCCCCAAAGATGCCGCGCTCCTGCTCGGCCAGCCAGTCCAAGTCCTCCTCGCGCAGATCGCGAAGGTGCGCGCGCGGTGGCGCAGGATCGCTCATGCGCCGTGCACATCCGGGCGCCGCAGGTACAGCGGTTCCGTACCAAGCTCTTCGCCTGCGGCCCGCCTTCGCAAAGCCTCACGCGCCAACCACAGAGGGTCGGGGTCCGCCTCGACGGCACCGGGGAAAGGCTCCGGGTACAGCGCCGCGCCGCGGCCGATGATGCGATCACCCTCGCGCACACTCGCGTGTGCTGGCGATACCACGACGGGCCCCTCGACTCTCTCACCTCCGACGTAGCGGGCCCAGTACACCTCTCGGCGCCTGGCATCGCCCACCACGACGGCGTCACCCGCCTCTGCACCCAGAGCGTCAAGCGAGCACACTCCCCACACCGGTACGCCCCAGGCGAAGGCGAGCATGCGCGCAGTCACCAGCCCCACGCGCAGCCCCGTGAAAGGGGCTGGCCCAGTGCCGACCACGAGGGCGGTCACATCCCGGCGGGACACTTCCGCCTCGTGCATTGCCTGGCGCACCAACTCGCTGAGCTGCTCGGCGTGGCCGCGGGGCGCAAAGACGGACCTGCGCGCGAGCGCGACGGTCGCCTCCCGGTCGGTGATCGCGACCGAGATGGCGGAGGAGGTGTCGATGGCCACGATCATGCGGTCCACCCTCCCACGGGCCAGGCACGGCCCTTCCACGAGTCACCCACCGTGGTGATGGTCACGGCACGGTCGCCTGCGGCCGGGTCCTCTTCCGGCATCAGGGCTCCGCGCGGCCTATCAATGGTGATGAGCGCGTGGCCTTCTGCGAGCGCCTCGGCCTTGCCCTCGCCCCACTCGACTACGGTGACCGCCTCGTCAGTGGAGGCATCAAGATCCAAGTGGTCCAACTCCTCCAAAGACCCCAGGCGGTACGCGTCCACGTGGACCAGCACGGGCCCTGCGGCTCTCGGCTCGTGGACCCTGGAGATGATGAAGGTAGGGCTTGCCACCTGGCCACGCACGTCAAGCCCCGCACCGATTCCCTGCACCAGCGTCGTCTTCCCTGCGCCCAAGCCACCAGACAGGATGACCAGGTCGCCAGCCCTGAACACCCCCGCCAGGGCCTCGCCGAGCGCACGCATGGCGTCGCCGTCCGCAACGCAATACTTCACGCGCTCTCCTTGGCGCGCAGTCTCCCAAAACGGCACACGATCTCGTAGTCGATGGTGCCCACCGCCTCTGCCCAGTCACGCGCGCTCGGCCCGCCGGGGCCGATCAGCGTGACCTCGTCGCCCACGCACACCTCCGTAGCGGGTCCCAGATCCACCACAAACTGGTCCATACACACGCGCCCAGCGATCCGGTAGCGCCTTCCCCTGATCGATACGTCGGCCACGGAGCCCGCCGCCCGGAACACGCCGTCGGCGTAGCCAGCACTCACCAGAGCCAAGGTGGTCGGGAACGCTGTGACGTATTCATGGCCGTAGCTGACCCCCTGGCCGGCCGAGACATCCTTGACGAGTACCACGTGCGACGTGACGCTCATGGCCGGTCGCAAGCCAAAGTTCTGGCCGTCCGGATCCTCCACTGGCGGGAGGCCGTAGACGGCGATTCCCGGCCGAACCATGTCAAAGTGCAGATCGGGCCGCGTCAGCGTGCACGCGGAATTGGCGAGGTGGCGCACCTCGAGTGCCAGCGCTGACTCCTGCGCCATCACGAGGGCCTGCCTGAAGGCTTGGGCCTGCCGGTCGATCGTGGGATGGCCGGGAGCGTCCGCCCACGCCAAGTGCGACCACATGCCGACGACGCGCACGAGGCCCTCTCTCTCGGCCGCCTTGGCCAAGGTAAGGACGCCAGGCAAGTCAGCGAGCGTCACACCCTCGCGGCCCAGCCCAGTGTCGACGCAGATATGGACTCGCGGGGAGGGAGCGCCATCCCGCGACACCGCCACGATCTCACCAAGTACCTCAGGCGAGCTCACCGACAGATCGATCTGGGCCTCCATCAGTTGCGCCGCTGGCAGATCTGGGCCATAGAGCCAGGCGAGGATCCTTCCGGTGTCGCCCGCAGCACGCAAGGCGAGCGCCTCGTGCGGTTGGGCCACGCCAAGCCATGTGGCGCCCCCCGCTCGAGCGGCAGCCCCCGCCTCGATCAGGCCATGGCCGTAACCGTCGGCCTTGACGACCGCCATGATCTGCGCCTCGGTGCGTTCGGCGAGCGTGCACACGTTATGGGTGATCGCGGCCGCATCCACCGCGACCCTGAGCGCGCTCACGGCGCCTCCGCGATGACGACCGCCGACGCAATTCCGGCGTCGTGAGACAGCGACACGTGGAGCGTGGCGACGCCCAACTCGGCGGCTCGCGCCGCGACCGTCCCCGAGATCTCGAATCGAGGTCGACCGGAAGGATCGCGCACCACTTCGGCGTCTTGCCACGAGAGACCCGCTGGCGCTCCCAGCGCCTTGGCGAGTGCCTCCTTGGCCGCCCATCGCGCCGCCATCGAGTGGCGACCGAGTTGCCGCTCAGCTGGGGTGAACACCTTCTGGGCGAACCGTGGCGTGCGCGCTACGGCCCTGTCGAAGCGCTCAAGCTCGACGACGTCGATTCCCACTCCGACGACGGCCACGGCTACTCCACCGTGACGGACTTGGCGAGGTTGCGCGGCTGGTCCACGTCATAACCCTTGGCGCTGGCCAACTCGTGCGCGAAGATCTGCAGCGGCACCACGGTGACGAGCGGCATCAGCAACGTGGGGGTGACCGGCACCGTGATGAGGTGATCTGCGTGCTCCGCCGCGGCAGTGTCTCCCTCTTCCGCGATGACGACGGTGCGGGCGCCGCGAGCGCGCACCTCTTGAATGTTGGAGATCACCTTGGAGTGGAGCACTTCTCGGCCACGCGGACTGGGCAACACGATGAAGACGGGCTGGCCGGGCTCCACCAAGGCGATCGGGCCATGCTTGAGTTCGCCCGCCGCAAATCCCTCGGCGTGTATGTAGGCAAGCTCCTTGAGTTTGAGCGCCCCCTCGAGCGCCACCGGGTAGCCTACGTGGCGACCGAGGAATAGCACGGTGCGTTCATCCACCATCGACCGTGCGAGTTCCCCCAATGGTTCGCTCGTGTCGAGCACTCGCTGAATCTTGGCTGGCATGGCGTCCAACTCAGCAAGCAGGGCGGCAATCTCGTCAGGGAACTTGTTGCCCCGCAATTCGGCCAGGTAGATGCCCAGCAGGAACGCCGCGGCGATCTGCGCGAGGAAGGCCTTGGTCGACGCGACCGCGATCTCTGGACCAGCCCTGGTGTACAACACCGCGTCGGCTTCCCGCGCGATCGTGGAGCCCTGGACGTTCACGATCGCCACGACCGAAGCACCCTGCTGCTGCGCATGGCGAAGAGCCATGATCGTGTCCATCGTCTCGCCGGATTGGCTCACCGCGACCACCAGAGTTCGCACTGAAAGCACGGGGTCGCGGTAGCGGAATTCGTGAGCCAGTTCGACCTCGACAGGGATGCGCGTCCAGTGCTCGATCGCGTAGCGCGCGACCATGCCCGAGTAAGCGGCCGTGCCACATGCGATCACGATGATCTTGTCCACCGCCGCGAGCACCGAGTCTGCGATGAGCCCCTCGTCAAGCTTGAGGCGGCCGTGCTCGTTGAGTCGACCCCGCAACGTGTCGGCCACCGCCGCAGGCTGGTCGTGGATCTCCTTGTTCATGAAGGTGGCAAAGCCGCCCTTCTGCGCGGCCGATGCGTCCCACGTGACCTCGTAGGGCTCGCGGTGCACGGGTTTGCCAGCAAGATCGGTGACGAGCACGGCGTCTGGGGTGATCTCAACGACCTCGTCCTGACCAAGCTCGAGAGCCATGCGAGTGTGCTCAATGAAGGCCACCACATCGGATCCGAGGAAGTTCTCGCCCTCGCCAAGCCCCGCCACTAGCGGGGAATTGCGGCGCGTGCCCACCACCACGTCGGGAGAGGCCGCGTCGACGGCGAGCAGCGTGAAGGCGCCTTCGAGGCGCCGCGCGATCGCGCGCATGGCGTCGGCGAGGCCCAAGCCCTCGTCCACGTAGCGAGCGAGCAGGTGGCCCGCCACCTCGGTGTCGGTGTCGGAGCGGAACTCGACCCCGTGCGCCACCAGCTCCGCTCGCAGCGCTCCGTAGTTCTCGATGATGCCGTTGTGGATGATCGCGATCCGACCGTTGGCAGCAAGATGGGGGTGCGCATTCGCGTCTGTCGGCGGCCCGTGCGTCGCCCATCGGGTGTGACCGATCGCCGCCGTGCCGTCTGCCAACGGGTGCTCCGCCAACTCCTTGGCCAGGTTGGTGAGCTTGCCGGCCTTCTTGGCCACCGCGAGGTGCTCTCGATCGCTCGTGACAATGGCAATCCCTGCCGAGTCATACCCCCGGTACTCGAGACGCTCCAGGCCGCCCATGACCACGCCGCTGGCCCGCGCACTCGGACCGCCTGAACCCACGTAACCCACGATGCCGCACATGCGCCCCAGTGTAGTTCGCAGTATCGCCGTCGGCGGGCCCGTTCGCCGCCCGTCGCGAATGCGCGACAATGGATGCGTGAATGGCAGCGACGACGAGGCGGGTGTCAGCCCGTTCCTGTCGTTCACCCGCGCGGAGTGGTCCGCGCTTGCCCACGCAACCCCGTTGCCTCTCACCGCAGACGACGTGCGGCGACTGCGGGGGCTGGGCGACCCCATTAACTTGCGGGAGGTCGACCAAGTCTTTCGCCCCTTGTCACGATTGCTGACGCTGTACTCCGATGCGGTGGGTTCGCTGCACACCGCCACGAGCGCGTTCTTGGGCGAGCGCGAGTCGCGCACTCCCTTCGTCATCGGCATCGCCGGATCCGTCGCGGTCGGCAAGTCGACCACGGCGCGCTTGCTGCGCGAGATGCTCGCCCGTTGGCCCTCCTCGCCCCGCGTGGAGCTGGTGACCACCGATGGTTTCCTGCTACCAAACGCCGTGCTCGAGGAGCGAGGGTTGATGGGTCGCAAGGGCTTTCCAGAGTCGTACGACAGGCGAGCACTCAGGTCCTTCATCGCCGACGTCAAGTCCGGCGTGCCCGAGGTGACCGCGCCGGTGTACTCGCACGTGACGTACGACATCGTGCCGGACGAGGTCATTGCCGTGCACCATCCCGACATCCTGATTGTCGAGGGCCTCAACGTGCTACAGCCCGCCGCAGTGCGCACCAAGGAATCCCCTGCCCTTGCGGTGTCCGATTACTTCGACGCGTCGATCTATGTGGATGCAGACGAGCCGCACGTGCGCCAGTGGTACATCGACCGCTTTCTGTCGCTGCGCGACACCGCGTTCGCGCGGCCCGACAGCTACTTCCAGGGCTACGCGCAATTGACGGACCAGGAAGCCACAGACCGTGCCTCTCACATCTGGGACACCATCAATGCGCCCAACCTCAAGCGCAACATTGAGCCGACTCGCTCGCGCGCGACCATCATTCTGCGCAAAGGCAGAGATCACGCGGTGCAGTCGGTGCACATGCGCAAGCTCTAGAGGCGCCAGGCCACCACGGTGAAGGTGCACGGCACTAGGTCGCGCTCCGTTTCCGGCCACTCGAAATCGGCGTCTGGCCGACCATCGACTGGTCGCATCCGAGGCGAGAACTGCCATGGCAGGGTCTTGCCCTCGTCAAGAGCCACGATGGCCAACCCGTGCCGCAACAGCACGGTCACGACCTCGGAGATGGGGTGCGGCCATTCGTAAGTGCGAGTGTGGCTCACCTTGCCGTCGCCCACGTAGGTGCCATCCTCGTCCCACTGCAGCGCGCGGCCATCGCCGAAGTAGCGGTACCGCAACGTCAGGTTCGGCGCAAGCTCGTCAAGGCAGCCCAGCATGGGGTGCCCGTCGCGGATGTAGAACACGCCGCCTGGCTTCACGAGCGCGGCGACCTGTTCCGCCCAGCGGTCCAGATCATTGAGCCATCCAATGGTCCCGATGCTCGTGTAGACCACGTCAAACTGGCGATCGGCGCCGAGGTGGCGATCAACAGCCTCGCGCGCGTCGAGCACGTCGGTCTGAATCCAGTCGGCGGTCACGCCGCAGTCTGCGGCCAAGGCCGCCGCGGCATCGAGCGCTGCCGGGGAGAAGTCGATACCGGTGACGCGGGCACCAGCGCGAGCGAGTGACACCGTGTCGGTGCCGATGTGACACTGCAGATGGCACAGGTCCAGCCCTCGCAGGGATTGGCCGGGAAGGTGAGGAAGAAGTGCCTCAAGGTCGGTCCGCACCACGGGGCTGAGGTGATCGGGGTCCTCGCGCAATGCGGCTGTCTGGTACGCCTCAATGTGCAGCGGGACCCTGTCCTCCCAGTTGGCAAGGTTCGCCCTACGGGCGTCTTCCCACGGGATGTCGACGCCGTCGACGGGTTCGCTAGTCATCGTTGCCGCCCTCGCTAGGTACAGGCTCCTCCGCCTCGAGCTGCTCCGCCAGTGGAGGGAGTTCCGGCGCTCGCAGTCCGGCCAGGCTCATCACCTTGTCGACGGCGAAGCCGAGCACCACACCTCCGGTGATGCCGGCGGCGATCGACAGCAAGAGATTGTCCTCGAAGAGGCTTGCCGCGACGGTGCCAATCAGAATGCCCCAGCCCGCCCAGATCGACACCGCGATCGCGTCGATTCCCATGAACCGGCGGCGGGGAAATCCCAAGGCCCCAGCTGACAGGTTGACGGCGACTCGTCCCATGGGGATGAACCGTGCGGCGATGATGTACAACGTGCCGCGCGTCTCCAAGGCGTGCTCTGCCCAGTCGAGGGCAGCCAAGACCTTGGGGCGCCTGAACACCTTGATGTGCCGCACGTCCACCTTGGTGCCGATGTAGTACGTGATTTGATCGCCACACCACGCGCCCGTGGCGCCAGCCACAAACAACAAGGGGAGTATCGGCTGGCCGACGGATTGCCATGCCGAGGCGGCACCGATGATGACAGATTCGCTCGGCACGACGGGGAAGATCGCGTCGATGAGGGAAACGGCGAACACCGAGGGGTAAATCCACAGGGAATCCACCAGGGCCAGGATGCCGTCCTCAACCGTGCTCGACAGGTGGATTAGCCAGTCCCACACGGTGCTCGACAGGTGGACTAGCCAGTCCCAGATGTCATTCATAGGGACAGTTTGGCAGCCACTACTGCCGCGATGCGATCCGCGTGCGACTGCGCGTCTTCTGCGGTGGCTGCCTCCACCATGACGCGCACCAGCGGTTCGGTACCAGACGCGCGCAACAAAACCCGTCCCTCGTCACCGAGTGCGGTGCGCGCGGCCTCAAGCGCCTCCGCAAGGTCCGCATCTGTGTGCACGCGTGAGCGGTCCACTCCTGACACGTTGATCAGCACCTGCGGCAGCGTGTTGATTCTGCTCACCAGTTCGGCAAGCGAGCCACTCTGAGCCGCAAGCGAGGCGAGCAAGAGTGACGTGAGAATCCCGTCCCCTGTGGTCGCAAAGCGAGACACAATCACGTGGCCCGACTGCTCTCCACCCAGCGTGTAGCCGCCCTCGCGCATGGCTTCGAGGACGTACCGATCGCCCACCGCAGTCTCCACGATGTCGATCCCGGCCTCACGCATCGCGTGGTGCAGACCAAGGTTCGACATCACGGTGGCCACCATGGTGTCTCTGTACAGCGTGCCCGCGTCACTCATGGCGGTCGCGAGCAGGCCAAGGATGTGGTCACCGTTGACGATCGCCCCTGTGTGGTCGATCGCCAGGCAACGGTCCGCGTCTCCGTCGTAGGCGACGCCCATGTCGGCGCCAGCGCTCACCACGGCAGCGGCCAAGGGTCCCAAGTGGGTGGAACCGACGCCTGCGTTGATGTTGCGGCCGTTTGGCTCGCAATGCATTCTCACGACGGTGGCGCCAGCGGCCTCGAGCGCCGCAGGGCCGATCGCACTGGCCGCGCCGTGGGCTCCATCGACCACGATCATCAACCCGTCCAGCGGGGAGGGTGAGCCAGAGAACTCCCGCACCGCGCGTGCGAGGTGCGCAAGGTATTCCGCATGGAGGTCGTCAGAGACGATCACTTCACCCACGTCGCCACCTGTGGGACGCTCCCAGGCCACGCCGAGGCGCTCCTCGATGGCTTGCTCCACCGCGTCGGGAAGCTTCACTCCCCCGCGTGCAAAGAACTTGATGCCGTTGTCTGGCATCGGGTTGTGAGAGGCGGAAATGACGACGCCGAGGTCGGCCTCGGTGACAGCGGTCAGGTATGCCACGCCCGGCGTGGGCATGGCGCCCAGGTCAATGACGTCAACGCCGGCAGAAGCAAGCCCTGCCGCCACTGCGGACGACAAGAATTGGCCGGAGAGCCGGGTGTCGCGACCGAGTACCGCGCGGGGACGATGCCCGGAGAACTCGCCGCGTTCGGCCAGGACGTGAGCGGCGGCGACCGCAAGGTCGAGTGCCAATTCTGCCGTGATGTCGCGGTTGGCGACGCCACGGACTCCGTCCGTGCCGAACAGGCGCGCCATGTGCGCGAGCCTGACTTAGCGCTTCGAGTACTGGGGGGCGCGGCGGGCCTTCTTGAGACCGGCCTTCTTGCGCTCGACGACGCGGGGGTCGCGAGTCAGGAAGCCGGACTTCTTGAGCGTGGCCCGGTTCGTGTCGAGATCGATCGCGTTCAGGGCCCGTGCCACGCCGAGGCGTAGCGCGCCGGCCTGGCCGGACGGGCCGCCGCCGTGAATGCGGGCGTGGACGTCGAACTTCTCTTCGATATCCAGGACCGCGAACGGGGAGTTCACGATCTGCTGGTGCACCTTGTTGGGGAAGTAGTTCTCCAACTCACGGCCGTTGATCAGCCACTTGCCGGTGCCTGGCACCAAGCGCACGCGGGCGACGGCCTCCTTGCGGCGGCCAAGGCCTGCGCCGGGCGCAATCTCTGAGGTGCCCTTGCCGCGCACTGGCGCGGTCTCGGAGGTGTACTCCGTGGGCGCGTCGGTGGACTCAGTGGTCTCAGTTGGCTCAGTCTCGGTGGACTCAGTGGTCTCAGTGGTCTCGTCTGCCATCTCGATGTGTCCTTCTGCGGCGCCTACTGCGCCACCTG
>NZ_JADQBF010000108.1 GCF_016278775.1 Demequina sp.
TCGTGATGAACGTGGTCGCCGCTCAGGCCGCCGGAGTGACCGAGATCGCGGTGACCACGCCCCCACAACGTGCGTTCGGCGGTGCGCCGCACCCCACCATCCTCGCGGCATGCGCGCTGCTGGGAGTCACCGAGGTGTATGCGGTGGGAGGCGCCCAGGCCATCGGCATGTTGGCATACGGCGCCGAGGCCACGGCGGGCGGAACCCTGTGCGATCCCGTGGACGTCATCACGGGCCCTGGCAACGTCTATGTGGCGGCCGCCAAGCGCGCCGTCAACGGCACCGTCGGCATCGACTCCGAGGCCGGCCCCACCGAAATCGCGATCATCGCCGACGACGCCGCCGACCCCATGTTTGTCGCGTACGACCTTCTCAGCCAGGCGGAGCACGACCCCTTGGCTGGCTCCGTGCTCATCACAGACAGCGAGGCCCTGGCCGAGGCGGTCGACGAGCGGCTGGCCAGCATCGTCGGCGCCACCAAGCACGACGTGCGTGCCAAGGAGGCGCTCACAGGGGTCCAGAGCGCGATCATCCTCACCGACAGCCTCGATCACTCGATCCAGGTGGCCGACGCGTACGGCGCGGAACACCTCGAGGTCCACACGCGTGACGCGGCGGCCGTCGCGCGCCGCATTCGCAATGCGGGAGCCATCTTTGTGGGCCCTCACAGTCCGGTCCCGCTCGGCGACTATCTGGCCGGTTCCAACCACGTGCTTCCCACCGGCGGCACCTCCCGATTCGCGAGCGGCCTGAACGTCACGAGCTTCCTGCGCGCAGTGTCGATCATCGAATACGACGAGGCCGCGCTGGGAGCGGTCGGCGACAAGGTCATCGCGCTCGCGAACGCCGAAGACCTGCCCGCGCACGGCGAGGCCATCGCCGCGCGGTTGACGCGCTAGTCGCGACAACGACGGCGCGGTCCCGCCGCACTGACGCTCACGCGTCAGCCCACGCGTCAGCCCACGCGTCAGCTCACGCGCCAGCCCACGCGTCGAGGAACGGCTGCGCTAGCTCAGAGTCCGCCGGATGCTCGGACTCCAGACTCCCGTCGCTGTGTACGACCGCCGTGACGGCGCCAATGCGGTGGTCGTCGAAGTTCACCACACGGATCGACACGGTCAACCCGGCCATCTCGCCCAAGCCGGCGTCGCGCAGGGCGCGGGCTGCCTGGTCGACATCGTCGGCCGAAACGACCACCGACCCCTTGAGTCTGGACGGGTCCGAGGGGTGGATGCCGACGGCCCAGCGGTTCACATTCGGGGCCCGGTCGATCGCGAGAATCTGTTCGAGATACAGCGGGCCTCCCACGGCCTTGGGAATGGTGAGGGCATCTCCTGGAACGCCCACCATCAACTCGAGGGTGCGGCGGTCGTAGCCGGGTGTCGATGACATGTGTTCCACCATCGCTCGCACGGTGGCTTCGTCGGCTGCTTCGAATGCGATACCGCTGTCAGTGGTGTCGGCGTGGGGGTAGCCGTCGACCTGACGGGAAGCCTCCATGAGGGCGTTCACGTCCTCGCGAAGCGCGGTGTCGGCGCCCGCGTCCGTCGTGAAGTCCGCTGGCGTCACGACAAGGCTCACGCCCGCATCGTCCGCTAGCGGCGCTAACTGAGCCTGCGCGGCGTCCGTGTCCATCGAGTCGATGGCGGCGACGAGGCTGTTGCCAGCGTCGTCGCACGAGAGTTGCAGTTGGATCACCTCGTAGCCCGCGATGAGGGCGTCTACGACGTCCGGTGCGGCGGGGCAGCGGGCAAGCCCTGACTTGATCCACACCGAACCCAGAGTGAGTTCGAACGCGGCGTCTGGCTCCGCCTGCGCCACGATCGCCGCGAATTCGACGGCCGCGAGCGCTGTCGGCTCGGTGTGAGTCAGGGCGGATGACTCGTCAGCGTGCGCGCTCGACCCGACCTCGACGTCCAGAGGCGACGCCCAGTCCTTCATGTCGACGATGCTGTGCTCGGGCAGGCGCATCGCCGCTGGCCACACCGTGGCGATGGCCTCGCGGACGCTCGAGTCGGGAAGCGATGCCGCGCTCCATGACACGCTGACGTCGCTTCCCAGCTCGGAGTGCAGGCTGTACCTGTCGAAGGCGTCGTACTCCTCGAACGCCTCGAAGACGCCGCTCACGTGAGCACTACTGACCTCGACCTTGAGCTGAACGGTCGCTTCGTAGGTGAAGATGAACGGCAGGTTTTGGTGGTCGCTGATGTACGCCCCCTCCACGCCGCCCACAGAGTCCATACGCTCGGCGAATTCCTTCTCGCTGACCGGCGGCGATCCGCACCCCGTCAGGAGGATGACGACGGCCGCAGCGAGCCCCACCCCTCGTCCCCTCATGGCCGCTACTGTAGCGCCCGTCGCCTACGCGAATCGGGTCGGCCCGCCACTAGACTCTCCGCATGACGTTGCCGCTTCGCCCCGAACTTGTGGGTCTCACGCCGTACGGAGCCCCGCAACTCGATGTTGCCGCCATGCTCAATGTGAACGAGAACCCGTACTCGCCCCCGCCCAGCGTGGTGGACGCGATCACCCAGGCCGTGCGTCAGGCGGCTGAGGGGCTCAATCGCTACCCCGACAGGGAGCTCACGGCGCTGCGCGCCGACCTAGCGCGGTACCTCGGTGCCGAGAGTCACGTCGACTTCTTGGAGCCGCACAACATGTGGGCGGCCAACGGCTCGAATGAGATCATGCTTCACCTGCACCAGGCGTTTGCTGGCCCCGGTCGCAAGGTGCTGAGTTTCGCACCCACGTACTCGATGTACCCCGAGTATGCCCGCGATACCGTCACCGACTACGTCACGCTGCCGCGCCGCGAAGACTTCGGCCTCGACATTGACGCTGCCGTGGCGGCCATCGCAGACATCGGGCCCACGATCGTGTTGGTCGCGAGCCCCAACAACCCCACCGGCACGGCCGTCGGTCTGGAAGACGTCCGACGCCTCGCCGATGCCTGCGCCGACGTTCCAGGCGGCAGCATCCTGGTGGTAGACGAGGCGTATGCGGAGTTCCGCCGCAGGGGAGTGCCCAGCGCGGCGACGCTGCTGCCTGAGACGCCGCACCTGGTGGTCACGCGGACGATGTCGAAGGCGTTTGCCCTCGCAGGCGGCAGGTTGGGCTATCTTGCGGCGAGCAAGGAGGTGGTAGACGCGCTGCGCATTGTGCGCCTGCCCTACCACCTGAGCGCCATCACCCAAGCGGCCGCCCGCGCCGCACTGGCGCACCACCGCGAACTGCAGGCTCAGGTCGACGAGATTCGCGCGGAGCGTGACGATACTGTGGACTGGTTGCGCGCGCAGGGCTACACGGTGCCGGACACGGACGCCAACTTTGTGCTGTTTGGGCCGGTGCCCGACAGGGAGCAGGTATTCGACGGGCTTCTTGAGCGCGGAGTGTTGATTCGCGTGGTCGGGCCGGAGGGGTGGCTGCGGGTGTCGATCGGCACGGCGCGCGAGATGGCAATGTTCCGCAACGGACTCTTGGAGGTCACCGCATGACCGGCACCACTGGCGCCCGAACCACTCCGGCACGCACCGGACGCATCGAGCGCGCCACGAGTGAGTCGAGCGTGCTCGTGGAGCTCGACCTCGACGGGACTGGCGTCACCCAGATCAGCACGGGCGTGCCGTTCTACGACCACATGCTGACCGCGCTGGGAAAGCACTCGCTCATGGACCTGCGCGTCGAAGCCACCGGTGACGTCCACATCGACAGCCACCACACGGTCGAAGACGTCGCCATCTGCATCGGCGAGGCGCTCAAGCAGGCGCTCGGCGACAAGGCAGGCATTTCCCGCTTTGGCGACGCCATGGTGCCGCTGGACGAGGCCCTCGCCCAGTGCGTCGTCGATGTGTCCGGCCGTCCCTACTGTGTGCACACGGGGGAGCCAGCGGGGCAGGCCACGCACCTCATCGGCGGGAACTTCGCCGGCTCGCTGACGGCTCACGTGCTCGAGTCGATCGCCCACCACGCCGGAATCTGTGTGCACATGCGCGTGCTCGCCGGCCGCGACCCCCACCACATTGTGGAGGCGCAGTTCAAGGCGCTGGCCCGCGCGCTGCGCGCGGCGGTGTCGCCCGACGCCAGAGTGCAGGGGATCCCTTCGACCAAGGGGGCGCTGTGACCGAGGAGGCACTCGACGGCGCTCCGGCTCAGATCGCGGCGCTGTTCACGCCAATTCCCAACGGCAAGGTGCTCGCGGCCCTGTGCTCCCTCAACGGCGTGAAGGCTCAGATCGTGGAGACCTCCGCGGGGGCCATCGCCGTGCTGGACGATGCCAGGCCCAAGAGCATGCACGGCGCCGCCCACGCGGTGTCCAGCTTCGCCAAGGAACGCCCGCTGCTGGCGATGGAGCGTCGCGAGGGTCAGATCACGGTGTGGCGGTACCTGGCGGGTCAGCGTGGCGACACGTTGCCGCCCGGCTTAGCGCTCAACGACGCGCCAGGGGTGGTCACCACGCTCATGACAGGGGCACAAACCCTCGCCGACGTTGCGGTCACCCATGAGGACAAGGTGTTCGACGCGCACATGAGCCGGATCGCTGCCTTCGCGGCGTTGCGGAGGCTCTCCAAGGAGGCCAAGCGAGAAGCGCAGCGGAATCGGGCTGAACGTTAGAATCGCCGCATGCCCACGGTGACCGTCCTCGACTACGGCTTTGGCAATGTGCGTTCCGCGGTGAGGGCCCTCGAGCATGTGGGTGCCGACGTCACCCTCACGGCCGATCGTGCCGCGGCCGAGAATGCCGACGGCTTGGTGGTGCCCGGTGTGGGTGCGTTCGCGGCGTGTATGGAGGGTCTGCGCGCGGTGCATGGAGACCAGATCGTGGGTCGCCGGCTCGCGGGAGGGCGTGCCGTGTTGGGCATTTGCGTGGGGATGCAGGTGATGTTTGAGCGGGGCGTGGAGCACGGCGAGGAGGCAGTTGGCCTCGACCAGTGGCCCGGCACTGTTGAGTTGCTGCGCACCAGCATCGTGCCCAATATGGGGTGGGCCACCGTGGCGCCGCCCCCCGAGACTCGGCTGTTTGCTGGAGTGGAGGACGAGCGCTTCTACTTTGTGCACTCCTACGGCGCGCGCGAGTTCCCGTTAGGCACCTCGGAGGACACTGGCAGGCTGTCGCCGCCGCTGCTGACGTGGTCGGAGGCGGGGGAGGGCGACGACGCCGATCGCTTTGTGGCCGCCGTCGAAAACGGGCCCCTGTGTGCGACGCAGTTTCATCCCGAGAAGTCTGGCGAGGCAGGGCTGCAGTTGCTGCGCAACTGGGTCGCGACGCTGTGAGGCGTGGGGCGGTGCAAGGCGGTGCCGCGCTGTTGGTCGGGGTGCTGGTTGCGGGTTGCGGGGCCGAGTCTGACGACAACGATGGCGGCGAACTGCACAGCATCGCCGCTGGCAAGTGGGGCACTGGCGAGGTTCTCACGGGCTTGACCTTGATGGTCGAGAGGGTTCCTTCGCTTGCCAGTGCGGTGACGATCTCCTACTCGGGCGGGCCCTCCCGCGAGCCCGATGGCGATCGCGAGGTGACGGTCCCGGGGCCCACCGACTCCTGGATCGAAGCGGTGGTGACGTTCGCCCCTGGCGACGCTGTCCCCGCGAGCGAGTGCGGCTGGGCCGACACGATGGTGGAACCCAACGTGGTGCCAGCACTCGAGGACGAGCTTGGCGACGGGCCGTGGTGGGAATGCCAGCCGGGAGCCTTTCCCGCAGCAGGCTGGACGGTGTTGGCGTATCTTGACGCGGACGACAACGTCGTGCTCTTGCAGATGACGACGATCTAGGCTCGCCGCCGGTACCCTGGTAGCCGCCGTGAGCCCTGGCTCGTCACCGGTACTCTGGTCCGCGGCCCCACTGACGTGAGAAAGCGAACCCAATGACCGACCTGCCCCGCCTTGAACTCCTACCAGCTGTCGACGTGGCCGACGGCCAGGCTGTGCGCCTCACGCAGGGCGCGGCCGGATCCGAGACGGGATATGGCGACCCGCTGAGCGCCGCGCTCGATTGGGTCAACGGCGGCGCCGAGTGGATTCACTTGGTGGATCTCGATGCGGCGTTTGGCCGCGGCTCCAACGCGGAGCTGCTCGCGGCGGTCGTGAAGGCCGTCGACGTCAAGGTGGAGATGAGCGGCGGCATTCGGGACGACGAATCCCTCGATCGCGCCATGGCCACCGGTTGTGCACGCGTCAACCTCGGCACAGCCGCCTTGGAGAACCCCGAGTGGACGGCGTCGGCGATTGATCGTTTCGGCGACCGCGTGGCGGTGGGACTCGACGTGCGGGGCACCACGCTCGCGGCGCGCGGCTGGACCAAGGAGGGCGGCGACCTGTGGGAGGTGCTGGCGCGACTCGATGCCGCGGGTTGCGCCCGCTACGTGGTCACTGACGTCAACAAGGACGGCATGTTGAACGGTCCCAACCTTGAGTTGTTGGCCCAGGTGTGCGAGGCGACCAAGGCGCCGGTGGTGGCGTCCGGAGGCGTGAGCTCGCTCGCCGACATCGAGGCCATCCGCAGCCTCACACCGTTGGGGGTCGAGGGCGCGATCGTGGGCAAGGCGCTGTACAACGGCAATTTCACGTTGCCGCAGGCGCTCGACGCGGCGGGCAGGCCGTAGCGGTCGCACGTGGCCGGTCGCACGTGGCGGTCGCGGGGCCGGAGGCGTCGTCACCCGGCGTCGCTAGGCTGGCCGCATGAGTGAGCACGAGCGCGACCCCCGCCAGGATCCGCTCAAGGACATCCCCGAGTCGGTATTCGCCGACGACGACGGCAGTGCGGACGCGCGCCTTGCGCAGTCGCTCATTCGCTTCTCGCGCGGCAGGGCGCCTCTCACGGAGGTGGTGGACGCGTTGCAGTATGCGCGCGTGCTGGTGCCGGTGTTGGCGGAAGGCGAGCAGCGCATCGTCGGCAAGCACGGGCTGGAACAGGACCACGTGGCATCGACCGGCGTGGTGGCGTTGCAGATTCCCGACGGCAGGGCCGCGTTGCCCATCTTCACCGACGTCGATGCCATGCGCACCTGGAATGCGGAGGCTCGGCCCGTTCCTGCCGAGGGCCCGCGTGCCGCCCTCGCGGCCGCTGCGGAAGGCTGGAATGTGATGGTGCTCAACCCCGCCATGGAGTCGGTGGTGATCCCGCGGCCGGCCGTGTGGGCGCTCGGTCAGGGCGAGACATGGCGGCCAGCAGTGGTGGACGACCGCGTCGTGGATGACGTGCGCGACGCGATCATTGAGGCGATTCCCCTGGGCGACGACGTGCGGCGCATTGACGCGGCGCCTGGCAGACAGGCCGAGGTGGCCGTGGTGGTGGCGCTGGTGCCTGGCCTGCCACAAGGTGCCGTTAACGATGCGGTGCGGCGCGTGCACGAGGCGCTTGCCGCGTCGTCGGTCGTGGCCGACAGGGTGGACAGCATGGAGCTCCGCCTCGCCACCTGGTCCGGCTAGGGCCTTGCGGTCCCGTACCGTGCGACGCGGCGCGAGCGGGTAGGCAGCCTCGCGGGCGGAGTTCTCCCGAGTGACCGGGTTAGGCGGCGTTGCGGACGGAGTTCTCCCGAGTGACCGGGTTAGGCGGCTTTGCGGGTGGAGTTCTCTTGGACAGAGTTCTCCCCAGGAGGTTTGGCGGGCGCGTCGGCGCGCCCGTTGCCTGCGCCGTCGCTGGGTCCTGTTCCACCGTGGGCGAGGGTGAGTGCCGCGAGTCCGCCGAGTCGTGGTTGCTGCAGTGGGTCGATGTCTCGGGGTGGGATGAACCAGACTCGGTCACCCTTGATTTTGATGCCCCAGTGTTGGCGGTGGATGTCGTGGTGGCATCTGGTGCACAACATGACCCCGTTGCTGAGGTCTGATCTTCCGCCGTGTTCCCACCAGATGATGTGGTGGGCTTCGCAGTGTTCTGATGGTGCATGACATTTCGCACAACCCCCGTCCCGTTCCAACAACGCCAGGCGTTGGGCCTTCGTGAACATGCGGACGTTGCGTCCCTGGTCGAGGACCTCGCTGGGGCCACCAAGGACTTGGGGAATCACCCCCGCGTCACCGGCGAGGCGCCGCAGTTCACCGACAGACACGGGTTGCGCAGTGCCATCAATCGTGCCTAACCCTTCACCAGCGTTCAGGTCACTGAGGTTCATGCGCACGATGATGGTGGTGCGCACACCTGAACTGTCAGTGCTCTTGCAGCCCAAAGCATGCCGGGCCAGGTCACGTAGGGCGTCTGCACACATCTGACCGCGGGTGCGTTGATCCTGTTCTTGAGGGTCGCGGTCACGACGGATGCGAAACTGCTGGGTGACCATTTGCTCCAGCACGGTTCGGATCGGTGCGGCGGTGACCGCATCCAGACGACCACTGAGGGTGACCATCCCGGTGTGGTCTTCCGTCCAGGACAGGAACCTGTCCGCGTGTTGACGCTTTTCACGTTCCATGTGACCGGCCTGATCGGCTCTTGCGACCTGGCGGGTCACCAACCTTCGCACCTCCCGCAAGCCAAGCCCCACAGCCTTGTCGACCAACCGTTGCTCCAGGTCATGCAACTGGTCGCTGGGAACACGGTCCGTGAGTCGTTCAAGTCCCACAGTGATGATCCCGGCCGCGTCCGTGGACAGATTGCCAGCCATCGAGGCGGCTGTGATCGCCGGGTAACGGGGCGCAGGTGAGGCCTGGTCGAGCTGAGCTTGGTCGGGTTGGGCAGGATCGGACTGAGTGGACTCGGACTCGGAGGGCAGTGCGGGCTCAGCAATGAACGCCCGACCAGCCTCAATGGACCGCCACGCACCAGCCTGGGAACCACCCGTCACCGAGGCGACCATCGCACCCGCGTTGCCAAAACCCTGCCGCCTCGCGAGCCCACCACCAAGTTGGTCGGGGGTGGAGCGTCGTGCAATCTCACCCGCATAGCGGGCCTCCAACGCGTCGGCCAGGCGCCCCAACCTGGCCACAGCGTCGTACTCGGCCAATAGCTCTTCGTGTGACAAGCCCGAGATGTCACGGTGCACAAGCTCACCTGCCAGGGCGCTCACTCGCGTGATTCGTGCCGCATCATCGGCGGCTGTCTGGTCCGTCATGAAACCAGTCAATCACCACCCCCTGACATGCACCTACCAGGTACGATGACCTGTGGACAAGCCCACCACACCCGGCCTGGGCACGACGCCAGGACGCACCCGCCAACGGGCTGGCGAGGGGTCGCGAGCGGGACAATGCGGAGCCCTCGGGCGGGGTGATGTGAGGCGAAGTGTGGTACGAATCAGGCCACCAGGCGCCCGGACACCGCGCAAACCGGCATGGATTGAGCCACTCCGGCGGGAGTCGGGGGCTACGCGCTCATGGCACCAGGGCCGACGGCAAGAGGGGCGCCCCCGGACCTGTCACCGCTACCGGACCTGTCACCGCTACCGGACCTGTCCCCACTAGGAGCAAGAAGCGGTGTTGTCCTGCCACCCCGTCGGGTCCTGGACGAGGCGGTCGAGCCACACGATGGGCCACGCGATCGCCCGCTGGAACTCGTCGCCCGCGTACACCACGGCCACTACCTTGCCCTCGTCGTTGAACACCGCGGAGCCGGAACTGCCGGGCTCGACGTGTCCCCGCACGGACCACACGAGCTCCCGCGAGTCGTCGACCTCGTCGATCCCCGCGTTCAGGTAGTGGCCCTCCTCCACGGTGAGCCTGTCGCCCGACGGGTATCCGATGATCGTCAGGGGGTCCAGAAACTGAGCGCCGGTGATCTCGTACTCGGCCACCTCGGTGAACACGTTGTCGAGCGTCAGCAGGGCGAGGTCCGCGACTGGGGCAACCTGCGAGGACAGCACTGTGAAGTCACGCCCGTCATACGTGGTCACCTCGATGCGGGTGCCGTTCTCGATGACGTGCCGGTTGGTGACCACCTGGTTTTCCGAGAGGATCCACCCAGAGCCGGTCGCCCACCCGTCACAGTTCTCGACGCGGATGCGCACGGCGAGGTGTTGCTCCGTCGTGAAGCCGTCGGACGACGCTGCGGAGGGATCGAGTGTGGGGGAGACGACGTCGGGGATGAAGTCGGCATCCAACGCTGGGGGCGGCGCCGGGATGACTCCGCACGCGGCAATCGCGAGGACGGTGCCCGCACCTGCAAGCGCGGCACGCACCTGAGTCACTGGGCGATCTCTTCCTTGAAGGCGCTGAACTGCGACGAGACGTCGTCGCAGTACGCGTCGAGTTCACGCGCGTGGGCGGAGGCGCTCCTGCCGTCGTCGAAGACATACCTGGTCGTCAGCACTTTGATCACCACAGCACGTCCATCGGCGCAGCTGATCATGGCGTCCACGTAGTCGATCAGCACCGATTCGCGATCCTTCGCCTGGGCCTCCTCGTTGGCGAGGTCGGTGATGCGAGTGGTCGCGTTCTCGAGTTCGACGCGGGCGATGTCCATCCTGGCCTCGGCGTCGGCTTGGGCGGCCCTGGCGTCGGCGACGGATTGGCCCAGGTCCTCTGAGATCACGGTGAGCTCGTCGACCCTGTCGCTCCACTGGTTCGACACGACCACCAGGTAGGCGCTCAGGCCGATGAGGGCCAGCACGCCGAGGCTTGCGAAGCTCCACCCGAACCATCGCAACAGCCGACGCTTGCGGCGTGGCGGCACGGACGCTTCAAGTGGCGGCACGGAAGCGTCTGATGGCGGCACGGCCGCGTCTGGTGATGGCACGGGCGCACTCGCGCCAGGCTGCTCGGTCATGGCCCTCCCTCAGGCTTGCGCCTAGGACCCTACCGGAGCGGGCACCAGCGGGGAATACTTCAGTGCCGAGGTGCGGAAAACATCACTCGGCGGCGCTAGGCGTCACACGACTGTTGCTGGGGAACGAGCAACTGTTCCTCATCCAGCAGCGTGCGCAGCAGCGACACGGGCACCATGAAGGACTGCTCCGCCTCGTTCTTGGCGTAGATGACGCCCACTACTTCGCCGCGCTCGTTGAGCACCGGGGAGCCGGACGAGCCCGGCTGCACGGGTGCCGTTGTGGCAAGCACCGTTCCCAGGGCCGCTCCCAACGGGTCTGCCGTGGTGCCCAGGACCACACCTGACACCGTGGTGAGTTTGCCGCCGTTGGGGTAGCCGACAACGGTGATGGCGTCTCCCTCCATGGGGTCCTCTTGCGCGAGGACCGCACCGGCTGGCATGGCCTCTTCCGTGGTGATGATCGCGAGGTCGGCGACGGCCGCGACGGAGGCCGCGGTCACGGAGACGGTGCGGCCGTCGTACGTGGTGACCTCCAACTTGCGGGTGTTCTCCACCACGTGACGGTTGGTGATCAGGGTGTGGGCGTCGTAGGCGAAGCCGGTGCCTGTCCTGAGGTCGTCACAACCGACGTTGCGCACGCGCACCGTCATGCGCTGCGCCTGGCTGAAGCCGTCTGACGAGAGATTTCCCGCCTGCGCAACATCGTCGACGGACACCACCGGCACGTAGTTGGACGGAAGCGGTGATGGCTCATCGGGAAGCGCCGCGCAACCGGCGAGAAGGCCAGCCGCAGCGACCGCGGCGAGGAGCACGCGACTGCGGATCATTGAGCGAGGGCCGTTTGGAGATCTGAGTTCGCGGAGGTGGCGGCGTCGCACACCTTGGTCACGCCGTTCTCGAACTCGGTGACCTCTGCTGGGTCGTAGTTGTCGGGATCCTTGAGGTAGCCGATGAGCTGTTCCTTGTAGTCCACACACTTGTTGAGGGAGTTTGCCACGGCCGACGCTGTGGTGAGCACGGCGGTGAGGTCTGAGATTTGGCGTGCATAGAACTCGGCGTTGTCGTCCCGCTGCGCGACGTCGTCGGCGAGTTCCAGAATGCGTTGCTGGACGGTGCGCAATTGCTCGGAGACGGTGTCGACTTGGCCTTGAAGGTCGATGACCTGGGTCTGTTCGTCGGCAAGGCGCTGGCCGAGGTCGTAGTTCTGGGCCTTGACGTCCTCGACCTGGGCTTCCCACTGGTTCGATACGTCTACGAGGCGATAGATGATGTACCCGGCCACCATGAGCAGCACGAGCAGCAGGGAGGTCACGATGATCCACAGTCGCTGACGCTTCACGGGGATGCGATCGAGCGCCGCCGTGCCGTCAGAGACGGGCGTGAGGACGGTCGTTTCCTCGTTCGCGGCGTTGCGCATAGCCTTCCTCGTGTCCTGCGGGGGGGTGCTGCTCATCTAGTTCACTGCTCCGGTATATTTCTCTCCGGGCCCCTCACCAGGTGCGTCGGGCACCGCGGACGCCTCTCGAAAGGCCAATTGTACGCTTCTTAGGCCATCCCTGAGAGCGCGTGCGTGCGTGTTGCCCAGGTCGGGCGATGCCCCGGTTACCAGGGCGGCCAGGGCGTTGATGAGAACGCGGGCCTCGGAGAGGTCCTGAAACTCCTCTCCCTCCTCTGCCAGGCCGCATCGCAAGGCGGCCGCTGACATGAGGTGCACGCTCACCGTGGTGATCAGTTCGACCGCCGACACCTCGGCAATGTCGCGTGCCGCGTCAAGCGGTTCGCCGACGCCGGGGGCAGTGGGCTTGGAATCCGGGCTGGGCGTTGGGGAGGTCATGGTGCTATTCTTGTACGTCGACCGGCCGTAGATGTTCTGCGGCTCGCAAGTGGAGGTCACCTCCCACCCTCAGGGCCACAGTAGTGGGCCAGGGTTTGGTCTGGATGAACGCTCGCGTTCGTCTCGTCCTTGGTGGCCCCTGCTCGCGTTCTGGCAGGGGCCTTTTCCTTTGCCGGAAGCCCATTGACGTCAACGAAGGAGCGATTATCAACGAGCCCCGCATCAACGAACGCATCCGAGTCCCCGAGGTCCGACTGGTAGGCCCGCAGGGCGAGCAGGTAGGCATCGTCAGGATTGAGGACGCCATGCGGCTTGCTCAGGAGTCCGATCTCGATCTGGTCGAGGTGGCCCCGAATTCGCGCCCACCCGTCGTGAAGCTCATGGACTACGGCAAGTTCAAATACGAAGCGGCGGTCAAGGCGCGCGAGGCGCGTCGCAACCAAGCCAACACCGAGATCAAGGAGATGCGGTTCCGTCTCAAGATCGACGAGCATGACTACGAGACCAAGAAGGGCCACGTTGTTCGCTTCCTTAAGGGCGGCGACAAGGTCAAGGTCACCATCATGTTCCGTGGTCGCGAGCAGTCCCGTCCCGAGATGGGTAGGCGCTTGCTGCTGAAGTTGGCCGACGAGGTTGCAGAGTTCGCCGTGGTGGAGAACCTGCCCAGCCAAGAGGGACGCAACATGTCGCTCGTACTGGGGCCGCTGAAGAAGAAGGCGGAAGCCAAGGAGGAACAGCGCAAGGCGCGCGAAGCCAAGAAGGCTACCGAGAACGCGGAACGTGCGGAGCGCGAGTCCGCGAAGGATGCCGAGAAAGAGGCAGCCGCCCCGACCGAGGCTCCCGCAGAGGCCTGAGTCCTCAAGAAAAGATGTCCGGGCCACCGCGCCCGGGGAATGTGTGCCGCGCTCACCAGTGCGGCCAGACGCTCAAGTGAAGGAGGGCAAACGTGCCCAAGAACAAGACCCACTCGGGTGCCAAGAAGCGATTCAAGCTGACCGGTACCGGCAAGGTGAAGCACGCGTCGGCAATGAACGTGCACAAGTTTGAAGAGAAGACGTCGTCGCGCAAGCGTCGTGTCGCCATCGACGGCATCCTGCCAGGTGCCGATGCCAAGAAGATCAAGAAGCTGCTGGGCAAGTAGCCCCCTAAGACACCAAGGAGTACCCCATGGCACGCGTCAAGCGGGCTGTTAACGCCCAGAAGAAGCGCCGCACTACCCTCGAGCGCGCATCCGGTTACCGGGGCCAGCGCTCACGTCTGTACCGCAAGGCGAAGGAGCAGGTCACCCACTCCCTCATGTACTCGTACCGGGACCGCCGTGCCCGCAAGGGCGAGTTCCGCAAGCTGTGGATCCAGCGCATCAACGCTGCGGCCCGCGCGAACGGCATGACGTACAACCGCCTCATCCAGGGCCTCAAGGCCGCTGAGATTGAGGTGGACCGTCGCATGCTCGCCGAACTCGCCGTGAGCGACGAGGCTGCCTTCAAGCAGTTGGTCGACATCGCCAAGAAGGCGCTGCCTGCCGACGTCAACGCGCCCGTAGCGTAGGGCGACACCAGGCATGACAGAACGCCCCGTGGGGCGCCACCTCTCAGCGACTCTCGCGAATCCGCGAGCGGATCGTGTCAAGCAGGTGGCCGCCTTGGCGGGGCGTTCTGCACGCCGACGCGCAGGCCAGGTGCTCGTGGAGGGCCCCCAAGCGGTGCGCGAGCTGGTCGCGCATCGGGCGGAGCACGTGCGGGACGTGTACGTCCTTGAGGATGCCCTGGGCGCTCGCGGTCCGCTCGCCCTCATCGCCGACGCCGCGCTCGACGCTGGCTTGTACGTTCACCCCGTCACGGCCGACGTTGCCCACGCCCTCTCTGGCGACGGCCAAGGCATCGTCGCCGTAGCGTCGTCCGGTGCCGTGTCGGCCGAACTCCCCGCCGCCCCCAGGCTGGTGGCGATCCTGTCCCAGGTGCGCGACCCAGGCAACGCGGGTGCGGCCATTCGCGTGGCCGACGCCGCCGGCGCCGACGCCGTGGTGCTGGCGGGCGACAGCGTAGACCCGACCAACCCCAAAGTGGTCAGGGCGACGGCAGGCAGCCTGTTTCACCTTCCGGTGGTGCGCGCCGAATCACTCGATGCGGCCGTGAAGGCAGCGCGCGAGGCGGGCCTCAGCATTCTCGCGGCCGATGTCTCTGGAGACAGCGAGTTGGGCTCCGACGGCGGGCCGAGCCTCATCGTCCCCACGGCGTGGGTGTTCGGCAACGAGGCGTGGGGGCTGAGCGCCGAGGAGTTGTCCCTGGCAGACGCCGTGGTCAGGATTCCCCTGTTTGGTCAGGCCGAGAGCCTGAACCTGGGCACGGCGGCCGCGGTGTGCCTCTACGCGTCCGCGTGGGCCGCAGCCAGCTGACAGAGCTTCAGCTCGCACCTGCTACCCTCAACGCCGTGACTGACACTCCCAGCAACCGCGTCGTGCTCGACCTTGAGGGCGCCAAGCCCAAGGTGGAGGTCGACGGCACCCTCGGCGTCGTCTCCAAGGTGCTCATCAACGGCGAACGCGCCCGTCCTGTACGGGGTGGGTGGCTCATCCCGCTGCGCAAGGGCGGCGAGGGGCGGCTGGCGATCAGGGGCTACGTTCCCGGGTTCCAGCGCTTTCTGTGGAAGGGCGACGAGGTCTACAAGCTTGGCGCCCACGTGGGGCTGCCGGAGCGCATCACGATGTTCGTGCCGTTCGTGCTGATCATCACGGCGTGGTTCATGGTGCCCGTGTCGCTCATTCTGTTCTTCATGAGCATTCCCGTGGTCAAGAACCCGAAGATGCCTCGCGCGCTGCGCATCGCATTGCCGGTGGTGAACACCGTGGCCGTGTTCATTGCCGCGCTCGCCCTGGTCGCGCTGCTGTGGGACAGCCCGTAGCCGCTACCATGGTGCCCGTGAGCACGGCCCGCTACTTTCTGTAGGCCCGGCGAGGACCGCCGGGCCTGATCCCGCGCGCCGCAGCCCTGGGTGTGTCACCTCCTCGTGAGCCGTGACCTCCCCGCCCCGCGCCGTCGATAGACTTCTGGCCGAGCCTTCAACCCATTCGAGGGGTTTTCCCATGTCTGATCTTCATCCGCTCGACGCCGACGGCGTTGAGGCGGCCGTCGCCGCTGCCATCAGCGCTTTCGAGGCCGCAACCACCCTGGAAGAGCTCAAGGAGGCGCGCCTTGCCCACACGGGCGACAAGGCCGCGCTGACGCTGGCTAATAGGGGCATCGGCGCCCTGGACGGGCCCGACAAGGCCGCCGCAGGCAAGCTGCTGGGCGGGGCCCGCGCGTCGATTGGTCGCGCGCTCGCGGCCCGCACCGAGGTGCTCGAGGCGGAGCGCGACGCCCGCGTGCTGGTCGAGGAGGCCGTGGACGTCACCCTCCCCGTGCTGCGCGCGCCCCTGGGCGCCAGGCACCCGCTGGAGACGCTCCAGGACACCATGTGCGACATCTTTGTGGCCATGGGCTGGGAGGTGGCCGAGGGGCCTGAGGTCGAGGCCGAGTGGTTCAACTTCGACGCCCTCAACTTCGACCCCGATCACC
>NZ_JADQBF010000109.1 GCF_016278775.1 Demequina sp.
GCCGCCGGTGTCACCGTCGGCGCGCTGTTGGCGGCGGAACTGTTCGACTCCAAGGCCGCTGCAGGCGTCCCTGCGCTGCTCTTCACGATGGGGGCTGGCGGGGCGGCTGTTGTCATCGGGGGAATCTCGCAGCGGCGAGGCAGACGCGTGGGCCTCGCGTGGGGATACGCGGTGGGCGCGGCCGGGGCCGCCGGGGTGGTCGCCGCGTCGGCACTCGAGTCGATTCCCATGCTCTTTGTGTCGCTCGTGATCTACGGCGCCGGATCCGCAGCCAACCTCCAGGCGCGCTACGCCGGTGCCGACCTCGCGAAGCCAGCGGCGCGCGGGCGTGCGGCAGGCATCGTGCTGGTGGCGACCACAGCGGGCGCGGTCGCTGGACCGCAACTGGCACATGTCTCGGGGAGCCTCGTCGAGGGTTGGGGGCTCACGCCGCTGTCAGGGCCGTTCCTTGTGGCCGGTGTGGCATACGCGGTCGGCGCCGTGGTGCTCTCGGTGTGGCTTCGCCCCGACCCCCTCCTGACGGCGCTGGCACTCAGGATCGCGCCTTCTACCGATGCGATCGCCCGAGGGCCGGGGGAGGACACGCCGCCTGTCACGGATGTCGCACCGCCGAGGTGGCGCAGGAGCGTGGTGATCGCGGTGGCGGCACTCGTCGGTGTACAGGCCGTGATGGTGGGCGTCATGACGATGACCCCGGTGCATATGGTCGCGCATGGGCACTCGGTGCAGACGGCTGCTGTGGTGGTGTCCTTCCACGTGGCCGCGATGTACCTTCCGGCCCCGCTGTCCGGCTCGCTCGTCGACAGGTGGGGTTCGGCGTGGGCCTTCGCTGGCTCGGGCCTGGTGCTCGTGATGGCCAGCGTCGTGCTCGCACTGGCTCCCGGCACCCACGCTGTCGCCATGGGCGTCGGCCTGATCCTCTTGGGTGGTGGCTGGAGCCTTGGCGTGGCCGCCGGGACCAAGGTGCTCAGTGTGGTGCCGCCGCTTGAGGTCCGTGCCCGACTCCAAGGACGTGCCGACTTCTTTGTCGCGTCAGCTGGGGCCGCCGGCGGCGGGGTCGCTGGGGTCATTGTCAGCGCGTCCGACTACGCCCTGCTGTCATGGTTGGCGGGCGCGGTAGCCGCCGCCGTGGTGCTCTTGGCGGTGGCCATCAGGTACCCAGTTCCGCCAGCGAAAGTAGATGCCGCTGACCGGGCAACTACTGCCGCACGGGAGTAACCCAAATCGACGCGGCATCGTTGGCGTGGATCGTCACCACGGCGTCGGCAACCTCCACAGTGCCGTCGTCGCGGAGCACCGCCAGCGTCTGCGGCGTCAGCCCCGCTTGGGCGAAGCGGCGTAGGCGTTCGGGGTCGGCGTCGGACAGGCGCACCACCGTGACGGGCCCGGGCTCGACTAGGGATAACGGCATCGCGTCGGGAAGATGTGCGGCGCCGTCAGCCGAGGGAATCGGGTCGCCGTGGGGGTCGCGAGTGGGATGCCCGAGCCGCGCGTCGATGGCAGCGATCATCCGGTCTGAAACGGCATGCTCGAGTACCTCGGCCTCGTCGTGCACCTCGTCCCAGCCGTAGCCCAACTCCTGCACCAGGTAGGTCTCGAGTAGCCGGTGGCGTCGCACCATGGCGAGGGCGTGCGCCGCGCCGTCTCCTGTCAGGGTGATGCCACCGTACGTCTCGTGCTCGACGAGCCCCTGCTCGGCAAGCTTCTTCACGCCGTCAGACGCGGTCGACGTGCGCACGCCCAGACGTTCCGCCAACGCCGTCACGGAGACGGCGCCTCCTGACCATTCCTGAAGATTCCAGATGCACTTCAGGTAGTCCTGGGTCGAGGCGGACAGGTGCGACACGGCCATGGCGCGAGTCTAGGCGCACGGGCATCGAGCGGGCCGCATTACGCTTGCCGGATGCGCAGGGTGACGACGGCAGGTGGGGAGCGTGCACGCAGGGCCTGGGCGGCCCCGATCCTGGCATGCGCTCTGGGTCTGGCGCCCCTCACGGCGTGCACCACGGACGACGCCCCACCCGTGGTGGTGACAGTGACGGCCGAGCCGGGTAGTCCCACGACGGCATCGGCAAGCCCCGCCGCGCCCGCACCGGCGCACCAAGACGTTCAGGTCGACGTGCGCATCGTGGAGCACCAAGGCAACCGCTACGAGGTCGTGACTCTGCCGCTGTCCGATTGGGACATCAGGGTCGACTGGGACCCGGACGCCCAGGGAGTCATGCTCACCGACGTCCTCGCGGCCGATCCTTCCATCGCCGTCGCCACCAACGCAGGAATCTTCACCCCCGAGTTCGCGCCGGGTGGGCTGCTGGTCAGTGACGGCGTCACCTTGAGAGGCCTCAACCTCGCCGACGGAGGGGGGAACTTCCATCTCAAGCCGAACGGTGTATTCGAGGTCAGGGACGACGGCACGGCCGCCGTGCTCGACTCAACTCAGTACACCGAGGGCGGCGTGCGTTTCGCGACCCAGTCGGGGCCAGCGCTGCTACTCGGGGGCCAAGTCCACCCCGAATTCCGCGAGGGCTCCACCAACCTGGCCTTCCGTTCCGGCGTGGGCGTCAGCCCGGATGGTCGCACCGTCTACCTGGTGCTTTCGTGGACGCTCACCAACCTCCACGACTTTGCCACCCTGTTCAGGGATCAACTCGGTTGCGAGGACGCGCTGTACCTCGACGGTCAGATCTCGCGCCTGTGGGTCGCCGGGGACGGCGAACCGGACGTATTTGCAGGGCCGTTCGCTGGAATGATCACGGCGCGCCCTACAGGAACATCGGCGTGAGTGCCTCGTAGTCCTCGACCTTGCCGTCGTTCATGCACAGCTCGATGATCTGGCGGCCCAGCGGGTCGAGGTCATCGGTGAGGAACTGCTCCAACTCCGCCTTGAAGAAGCCCGTGAGGATGGCGCAGCCCTTGTCGTAGGCCTCTGAGCCAACGGCCGACTGGATCTCGGGACGCAGCAGCGTGCGGCGCACCGGCTGCCCGTCAAGCGTGATTTCCTTGGGCGCGTAGCCGAACAGGGAGCAGCGTGCAGGCTCCAGCTGGTCGGCGCGCATCCGCCCAGCACCCTTGCGCGCGAGCCACTCGCGGGTCAGCCATTCGGCAGAGAATCCCACGTGGTAGGCGCCGATGTGCTGGTTGGGCGTGAGCACAAAGCGGGTGTGGTTGAACTGGAGAATCTGCTTGAGCAACAGATTCGCGGCGGCCACCTTGGTTCCCGTGGAGAACGGCCAGTAGGAGCCGACGCCTTCGGCAACCATGCCTCCGTGCTCGAGCTTGTCCACCGCGTCGGCGGCCTCGCCGATCGACGGGTTCTTGTCTCCGCGCGGGGCGACGAGTCGCCACAGCCACGCGACAGCAGGCGGCACAAAGTGCGTCATGCCCATGACGCCGTAGGTCGGGTTCTCCCTGGTACATGCAGGCATTCGCACTCCGAAGGTGCGCACGTCCACGGCCTCTGGCTCGTTGACGATCCGGTGGATGTGTGACCTGGGGATGACGATGCGGGGGTTAGGGCATGGCTTGCCGTTTGAGTCGAGCGTGTGCTCCCATGGCAACGCCGTGGCGTCGGGCGCGCCGTCGATGTTGAAGAACACCAGCGGCACGTCCGGGTGGATCACCGCGCGCTCAAAGTGGATGTCCTCTCCGTACTCCTTGAGGTTGTCGACGCGCACAAACCAGCCATCCTCGGCGTCGGCGACCACCATACGGCCGTCGTCCGTCTGCACGGAGGGGTGGCACAGTGTCATGTCATCCGTGACGGGGTTGAGCTCGCAGGACTCGCTCAGGGTGATGTAGTACGGCTCATCCGACACCACGTTGGTGCCCAGCAGGATGCGCCCGTCGTCTTGGCGGCGAAGGTCTTGGCACATCTCGGACTTGCCACCGCCAGAGGCGCCCTCATGCATCACGATCGTCTCGTTGTCGTAAGGCGTGGTGACACGCACTGACGACGCGTGGGCGGTGATCCAGTCCTCTTGCTCACCGACGTCCAAGAGCACAGAGAAGACGCCCTTCTTGGCGCTGGGCCCCGGGTACAGGTTGTAGGCGAAGATCTCGTGCAGCGTCTCGCTGCGGTCGTGGACCACGACTTGCTTGTCGTCGAAATGGGTCTGGCGGAACGGGGGAGCGACGTACAGGATCGAGCGCGGCGAATAGGGGCCGATCTCGTCGAAGGTGATCCACCCCTGCAGGTCCATCAGCGTCAGCGCGAAGAAGGCCGAGTTGATCGGCATCACCGCGAGCGACGGCGAGCCGAACCTCAGTGCCCCGGCCTTGAACGGCACCACCACGAGTTCCTGGGTGCCCAGCCACTCGAGGGTCTCTTGCTTGACGCGGTCGAAGCTTTCACCAAAGGCATCGGTGTAGCGCGTCTTGTCGGTGGGGCGGTCGTCCGCGATGTGCATGCACTTGGGGTCCCGCCTGCGCATGTAGTCCTCTGGATAGTTCACGGCGATGCCGTTGCGGCAGCGGGTGACCGTGGCCTCGGTGACGGTCTCGCCGTTGGCCTCGTAGTCGACAGAGAAGACCGGCCCGCCCTCGGGGCCGAGCGCGAGGGCGTAGAGCTCCGCGCGGGTGGCGGGAACGACGACGCGGGGGCTCGCTTCGAGCGCGGCACGCAATGCGGGCGCCAGGTCCACGGACAGAGGAACGGCGTGGTCGGTGCTGGTGCTCACAGAGTCTCCTTTGGGGCGCGGGCGCGACTCAACGATCGTACCCGTTCTTTACCGGAATTTTGCCGTTACGCGAGGCCTGCGAGGTGGGACGTTGGTCTCGCCGGGAGCGAACGGCGGATGCTCTCGACGTCCCGCCGCGTTGACGCGCTCAAGAAGGAGGTGCGCCATGCCAGACGAGTGGAGCGACAAGCGCGAACGTCAGTACAAGCACATCAAGGAATCCGAGCTTGACCGTGGCAGGTCTGAAGACAGGGCAGAGGAGATCGCCGCCGCCACGGTCAACAAGACGCGTGCCGACAAGGGCGAGACCAAGAACGACTGAGGCGCGTCACTCACCCGTGGGCTTGGACTCGGCGTGGCCTCCAAAGCCCTTGCGCATCGCGCTGAGCACCCTTTCTGCATAGGCGTCCAGGTCGCGTGACGCGAATCGCGAGTACAGCGCGGTGGTGAGCACGGGGGTGGGAACGCCCTCGTCTATCGCCGCGATGGACGTCCAGCGGCCCTCACCGGAGTCAGACACGTGCCCGGAGAAGTCCGCGAGGTCGGGGGAGTCGTTGAGGGCGTCGGCGGTGAGGTCGAGCAACCAGGAGCCGATCACGGAACCGCGCCTCCACACCTCCGCCACCTCGTCGACGTTGAAGTCGTACTGGTAGTGCTCAGGGTTGGACATGGGGGCCGTCTGAGCCTCGAAGGCTGGTGAGCCAGGGGTGCCCGCGTTGGCTGCCTTGAGCACGTTGAAGCCCTCGGCGTAGGCGGCCATGAGCCCGTACTCGATGCCGTTGTGGATCATCTTGACAAAGTGGCCAGCGCCAGAGGGGCCGCAGTGAAGCCAGCCCTCCTCCCCTGGTTGGGTGTCGCCCGACTTGCCGTGAGTGCGCTCGACCGCATCGATGCCAGGCGCGAGCGTGCGGAAGATGGGAGTGAGTCGCTTCACCGTGTCCCCGTCGCCCCCGATCATGAGGCTGAAGCCGCGCTCGGCGCCCCACACACCGCCTGAGGTCCCCACGTCGATCAGGGTGAGCCCTTGATCGGCCAGCTCCTGAGAGTGCCGCAGGTCATCCCTGTAGTAGGTGTTCCCGCCGTCGATGATCGTGTCGCCAGGCTCGAGCACCTCCGTGAGCGACGCGATGACCGCGTCGGTGATCGCGCCTGCGGGCACCATGACCCACACGGTTCGTGGGCTCTCCAGCGCGGTCGCGAACTCCGCGACCTGGTGCACGGGGATGGCGCCCTCGCGTGCGAGGCCATCCACCGCGTCGGCGTTGACGTCGTTGACAGCGACTTCGTGGCCGTCGGCCATGAGCCGTCTGCTCAATCCGGCGCCCATGCGCCCGAGTCCGACCATGCCGATGCGCATGGGGTGATCTGTCGTCATGGTCAGTTCTCCTTAGGCTCTATGCCGGTGGCCGGGTGCTTGGGGGACGATGCCGCGTCGGGGTCGAGTTCGCGCCAGCCTCCGTATGGGGCGGCCAGGCGATCGGCCTCGGCCGGTCCCCACGAGCCTGGCTCGTACGGAAGCGCCTCGTCGTGGTCCTTCAGGACGTCGTCGACCACGCGCCAGGCGGCCTCGACGGAGCCGCTCGCCGTGAAGAGCGCCCGCTCTCCAGCCATGGCGCCAGCGAGCAACCGCTCGTAGGGCGCGCGCTCGCGGTCGCTCTCCGTGTGGATGAGCAGCTCCCGCTGGGTTCCAGTGAACTCCTGGCCCGGAGTCTTGACGCGAGCGGCGAGCGCGATCTCCGACACGGGGGACAGGCGGAAGCGCAGGTAGTTCGGTTCGTCGTTGGCCGCGGCGTCATCGAACAACACTTGTGGCGGACGCTTGAAGTACACCTTCACCTCGACGGCGCTGACGGCAAGCTTCTTTCCGGTGCGCAGCAACCAAGGCACGCCAGCCCACCGCCAGGAGTCGATGAAGAGCCGCACGGCAGCGTAGGTCTCCACGTCGGAGTCCGCGGCCACTCCCTGCTCGTCTCGATAGCCCACAAACTGGCCTCGCACCAGATCGTCCCGCTTCAGCGGCCGCATGGACCGAAACACCGCCTCCTTGGAACGCTGTACCGCGTCGTAACCCTGATATGCGGGGGGATCCATGGCGAGCAGGGCGACCACCTGGAAGACGTGATTCTCGATGACGTCCCGCAGCGCGCCGGCCGACTCGTAGAAGGCGCCGCGACCATCGACACCAAAGTTCTCTGCCAACGTGATCTCCACGTGATCAATGTGGTGGCGATTCCACACGGGCTCGAGGAACGAGTTGGCGAACCGAAAGTACAGCAGGTTCATGATCTCGTCTTTGCCCAGGTAGTGGTCGATGCGGAAGATCGCGTCCTCAGGGAACGCGCGCGACACCACGGCGTTGAGCTCGAGAGCCGATTCCAGATCGCGCCCAAACGGCTTTTCGACGATCACCCTGGCGTTCTCGTGAAGGCCAACGCCGCGGAGGCCATCGACCACGGTTCCGAAGAGCGAGGGTGGGATGGCGAGGTAGTGCGCGGGGCGAGCGGCGTCGCCCAGCGCCTTACGCAGCGATACAAAGGTCTGCTCATCGCGGTAGTCGCCGTCAACGTTCTGCAGGAGGCCCAACAGCGATTTCAGGTGCTCGTCGTCCTCGCCGCCGGTCTCGAGAATGGACTCGCGCGCCCTGGCTCTCAGGTCCTCAACGCTCCACCCCGAGTGGGCGACCCCCACCACGGGGACGTCGAGTTCGCCGGCAGCCACCATCGCGTGCAGGGCAGGGAAGATTTGCTTGCGCGCCAGGTCCCCGCTCGCCCCGAAGAACACGAACGCATCGGACTGCTCGCCGGTCACGACTGGACCGCCACATGAGACCGGGTAGCGACGACGCGGGTGGGGGGACAACGCATGATGCTCCTTGGGGTCAAGGGCGGGGTATGGGGCCAAGCGTGGGGGACGGGCGACCGCATCGAGCGATCACTCTGCTTTCGACCCTACGTCGATAACCCCGCAGGTCCCAAAGGCTTTCGCTGGTGGCGAGAAAGCGGCGCTCGTGGCGGGTCGACGCGCCGAGCGGGGAAGCAGGGGCCCCCGGTTGAGCGTTGACCGAGTATCGGCCTCTGTCGACCATGGCGAGGTCCCCTCGACCCCGAAGGAGCACCACATGGCCACCGATGCACCCGCCTCACCCGAACTTGCCGCCCTCAGCGCCGCAGGAGTCTCCGTGTGGCTCGACGAACTCAGCCGCGACCGCATCAGGGACGGAGAACTCGCGCGAGACATCGATGAGCGCGGCGTTGTCGGAGTGACCACCAACCCGTCGATCTTTGCTGCCGCGGTGTCAGGGTCCAGCCTGTATGACCCGCAAATCGCAGACCTCGCGTCCCGCGACGTCCATGTGGGTGAGGCCGTGCGCACCATTACGGCCACCGATGTACGCGAAGCCTGCGACGTGATGCGCCCTGTGTATGACCGTACGGACGGCGTCGACGGACGCGTGTCGATCGAGGTGGACCCGCGCCTGGCGCGCGACACCACCGCCACCGTTGCCGAGGCGCGCTACCTGTGGTGGCTCGTCGACCGCCCCAACGTCATGATCAAGATTCCCGCCACGCGCGAGGGCCTGCCCGCGATTACCACGGCCCTGTCGGAAGGCATCAGCGTGAACGTGACGCTCATCTTCTCGCTTGATCGCTACCGCGAGGTGGTCGAGGCCTTCCTGACCGGCATGGAGCAGGCCGATGCGGCGGGTCACGACGTCTCGAGGATCGTGTCGGTCGCGTCGTTCTTTGTGAGCCGCGTCGATTCAAAGGTGGACGGCCTGCTCGATGACAAGGGCCCCGACCACCCGGCGCGCGGAGCCGCGGCCATCGCGAATGCCCGGCTCGCCATGGAAGTGCACGAGCAGACTCTCGCAGGTGACCGCTTCAAGGCGCTCGCGGCCAAGGGTGCGCACCCGCAGCGACCCTTGTGGGCCTCCACCTCGGTCAAGGACGATGCGTACCCCGACACCATGTACGTTGACGAGTTGGTGACGCGCGGGGTGGTCAACACCATGCCGATGTCCACGCTCACCGCGGTGAGCGAGCACGGGCAGACTCCGTCAGACGCCTCGAGTTGGGACTCGGTGAGCGGCACCTACGACGCCGCGCGAGCCACGATGGCGGCGATCGAGCAAGCAGGAATCTCCATGGCCGACGTCACGGCCGAGTTGGAGGACGAGGGCGTCGACAAGTTCGTGGCGTCGTGGGAAGAGTTGCTCGACCACGTGAGCGAGGCGATGTCGGCTCAGTCTTAGGCGAACATCGCGTCCACGCCGCGCGAGTAGCGCTCCGCCACGTGATCCCACAGGGCCGCCGCGTCACGATCGATCGCGCGGCGGTCTGGGTCCTCCATGAACCACACGATAGATTCGTGGATCGACTGCTCGAATCGGTGGTGCGGGACGTAGTCAGGCACCAGCGAACGGACCTTGGTGTTGTCGAAGATGCCGGCGTTGGCCTTGTCGCCCAGCAGCGGCCCCTCGAAGGCCTCGCGGTCAAAGCGGGCGAGCAACTCGCTCGGGATGAACAGCGTCTGATCGTGCAGCTGATCGAGGCCGACGCCAACCGCGGACGCCACGATCTGGTGCACCTGGTTCCAACTGAGCACGTCGTCCGACGTGATGTGGAAGTCCTGGGCGATCGCACGCGCGTGTCCGAGCAGGCCCACAAAGGCGTAGGCGAAGTCGCGATGGTCGGTGAGCGTCCACAGGCTGGAGCCGTCGCCTGGCATGAGGACCTTCTGGCCGCTGATCATCCTGTCCACCATGGTCCAGGGGTGAACCCACGAGTTGATCGCCATCGGCACATCCGCGTACCCATACGTGTGGGAGGGCCTCACGATCGTGAAGGGGAAGCCGCGTTCCCCGTATGCCGCGCGCAGTCGATTCTCCGCCTCTGCCTTGTCGCGGCTGTACTGCCAGAACGGGTTGTACAGGGGCGTGGAGTCTTCACGCACGATGTAGTGCTCTGGCGGAGTGGCGTACGCGGAGGCAGAGGAGATGAAGACGTATTGATCCGTGATGCCGTCGAACGTGTCGATGTCGTCGCTGATGTGGTCGGGGGAGAAGCCGATCCACTGAACGACGACGTCGTACTTGCCGTTCTTCGCCACGTCGGCTTTGATGGCGGCGCGGAAGGCCTCGGTGTCGTGGACGTCGGCGACGATGGTGGACGCCCCCGGCGGCGCCGCGGCCTTGGCGGAGGTGCCCCTGGTGACCAGCGTGAGGTCGTGACCGCGTTCCACCAGCATCGGCGAGGTTGCGGACGAGATCAGTCCGGTTCCACCAAGAAACAGCACGCGCATGAAAGCCTCCAGAAGTATGACTCAGCGGTGCCCGTCCCCAAGAACCCTTGAGTCCGCGCCCCCACTATACGCCCCCGAAATTGGGGCGAAAGCGGGTGGTGGAACGCGCGAAAGCGGACCGTGGAAAACGCGAAAGCGCCTGGTGGAAAGGCGCCGGAACGGTGTGGTGTGGAGCGCTACAACGCGCACAACTCGCCGGCGACGCCTGACTCGACACCCTGGCCCCAATACACGGTGTCGACGTGACCGCTCGTGACGTCGAACGCGAGCGAGTTGCCTCCCGTTCCATCAACCACGATCTGGGTGCGCGGGCCGCGCGCGGGATCGTCGAGCGCGACGGACGTGCCCGACGGGTAGGCAGCCGTGACCTCTGCGGTGGTGGAGCCCACCGAGATGCCCTCTTGCGTGGTGGGCGCTGCGAACGAAGCAGCGTCGGCCGGATCTCCCAGCCAGATCATGCGAAACAGGAAGATGTCGTCCCCAGGATTGTCAGGGTCGGTCACCGCCGCGACGTAGAGGCCAGGGTCGCTCACGCCGAGTACCTCCGCGTACCAGGGGCAGTACGACTCGCCAGCGATGGGGGGACCTGGCATCGCTGCAGAGGCCTCCGAGAAGGACATGCCGATGCAGATGCTCGCGTACCGGTTGAAGTCGATGGCGGGAAGCCCGGCCGCGCTCGCCCCAGGAGTGTCACACGGGTTGCCGACGGGTGGGCCGGTTTCCGTGGGTAGCACAGACGGCGTCGGCGTGGGCGACGGACTGGGCGTAGGCGACGGCGACTCGGTGCCGGTAGGGGTCGGCGATGGGCTGTGAGTGGTCGCGGACAACTCGGGCGAGCCGGAAGAACAGCCAGCAACAGAGAGCGCGGCCGCGGCCACGAAGACAATCAGGCGGGACGTGTTCATGCACATAGGGTGGCACAGCGGCGTCAATGTCTCTAGGGCACGGGAGTGGCGGTGTGAGTGCGGCAGTAGGCCGCTAGCCCCCCTGGGCGTCGCGCACGGCCCGACGGTAGATGGCACCAAGGCGGTCAAACATCGCGTTCGCCTCATCGTCGACGGTGCACCAGTCCGGGTGATTCTCGAAGGCGGTAACGGCCTGGGCCACCCCCTGGGAGAACGGCACAGTGGCACTCCAACCGGGCACCAACTCCTTGAGCAGCGAGGTGTCAAAGACCGCGCAATGCATCTTGTCGCCGCGTATCGAGCCCTGCTGGCTGGGAGCGGCCGCCACCAGCGCGTCTGACGGCACGTAGACGGACTGCGCGGTGAACTGCTCGGCGGTGAGGCCCGCAGCTCGCGCGATTGCCGAGTACAACCCAGTCCACGTAAGCGCCTCGTCCGACGTCACGTGGACGGCTCGGCCAGTCGCCTCCGGCGACTCGAGGAGGCCTCTGATGCCCTCGGCGACGTCGGAGGCGTGCGTCACTGTCCATAGCGCCGTGCCGTCTCCTGGAATGAGGATGTCCGCACCACGGCGCATGCGGTCAACAATCGTCCACGGGTGGCGCGAATTGCCCGTGTACGCAGGGATCTTCGAGTCGCCGTAGGTGTGCGCCGGGCGCACGATCGTGTAGTCGAGACCTGCGGCGGGGGCCCTGGTGGTGAGTGCCTCTTCGCAAGCGATCTTCTGCTGTGCATAGTCCCAGAGCGGGTTGCTGAGCGGCGTGTCTTCAGTGAGCGCATGGAAGTGGTCGAAGGTCGCATACGCGGCGGCCGTGGCAATCAGCACGTAGCGATCCGTGAGAGGCGCGAAGGTGTCCACGTCGTCGCTCACGTGATCAGGCGTGAAGGCGACAAACTGCACGACGGCGTCCCAGCGTTCTCCGCGGAGGCGGGCGCCTCGCAACGCCGAACGGAGAGCATCGGCGTCCGTCGCGTCGACGTGGATGCTCTTGGCCTCGGCCGGCGAGGTCTGGCGGCCCGTTCGGCCCCTGGTGATCAGGGTGAGGTCGTCCCCTCGCGCGGCACACGTGGCCGCGAAGGCCGATGAGATGAGTCCGGTACCGCCGACAACGAGAATGCGCATGGGGCGATCGTACGGTGATCGGCCAACGCGTGAGATGCGGGAAGTCGTGCGTTGCGGCTAGTAGACGGAGCGCGCGAGGAGGGCAACGCGAATCGAGCCGCCCTTGGTTTCTTGTTCTGACAGGCGCCGGAAACCGAGGTGCTCGTGGAAGGCCATCGATCCAGGGTTGGGCGGCCTCACGTTGATCTCGGCGGTGACTTCGTTAGCCCCGCACTGACGCGCGTGTTCGAACACCGACTCGTACAGCGCGCGGCCAATCCCTGTGCCCTTGGCGGAGGATCCGACGACGATGCGGTCGATGTATTGGTGACGCACGCCGCGCGACTCGAACCACTTGTAGTTCTCGGAGTCGTAATCCTTGCCCATGCCGAGGCTGAGCAGGAACGCGGTGATCTCTCGGTCGCGGTTGGTGGCGACCAGGCGGATGTCGCACAGGTCGAACAGCTGCGTCGCCTCCTCCTCTGTCAAGAGCGTCACCGCAGGGTGGGCCGTGTTGTTGAGAGCGGTGACGGCGGGGATGTCGCTGCTCTTCATGACGCGCATGCGAAGGTTCTGCATGCGACCATTGTGCCCGCACCTCGTTTCCTTGGGGAGTCCCTGAGGTCACGGTTTGCTACGCGCGGGGCAGCCACGGGTTTCGTATTCCATGCACCATGGTGTATAGTTATACACATGGCTCTCTCTGTCGCAGTTGCAGGCGCGTCCGGATACGTCGGGGGAGAGGTGTTGCGCGTCTTCAGCGCCCACCCGGATGTCGAGTTCGGCGCCCTGACAGCACACTCCTCGGCGGGAGACACGATTCGCACCCACCAGCCCCACCTGGTGCCGCTAGGAGACCGCGTCATTCTTCCCACGACGGTGGAGGCTCTTGCCGGCCACGACGTCGTGGTGCTCGCCCTGCCACACGGGGCGTCTGGCGAGATCGCGGCCCAATTGCCAGCCGACACCCTGGTACTGGACTGCGGCGCCGACTACCGGCTCGCGTCGGCCGCCGCGTGGGCCGAATACTACGGCGGCGCGCACGCTGGGACCTGGCCGTATGGCCTCCCTGAGCTCATCACGCCAACTGGCCGCCAGCGCGACGCACTCAAGGGCAGCCGCAGGGTAGCCGTTCCTGGATGCAACGTCACCGCCGTCACGCTCGCCATGCAGCCAGGGGTGGCGGCCAGAGTGGTGGACCCCACCGACATCGTCGCGACCCTGGCCGTCGGCTACTCGGGCGCAGGCAAGAAGCTGGCCACCAACCTCCTTGCCTCGGAGGGCCTGGGCGCCGCCGTCCCCTACGCGGTGGGTGGCACGCATCGTCACATTCCTGAGATCATCCAAAACCTCCTGAGCGCCGGTGCTGACGACGTGCGCCTGAGCTTCACACCTGTGTTGGTGCCCATGTCGCGCGGGATTCTCGCGACGGTGACCGCGCCGATTGCGGACGGAGTGAGCGCCGACGCCGTGCGCGCCGCGTGGGTGGACGCCTACGCAGACGAGCCGTTCATGCACGTGCTGCCAGAGGGACAGTGGCCCTCCACCGCGGGCGCGATCGGTGCCAACACGGCGCTCATGCAGGTGACCGTCGACGCGAAGGCGCGCCGAGTCCAGGCGGTGTGCGCCATCGACAACCTCGTGAAGGGCACCGCTGGCGCCGCGCTGCAGTCGATGAACGTCGCGCTCGGATTGCCGGAAGAGACCGGCCTTAACCAGATTGGAGTCGCCCCGTGACCGTCACCCATCCGCAAGGATTCCTCGCGTCAGGAGTGGTGGGCGGGCTGAAGTCCACCGGCAAGTCAGACGTGGCGCTCGTGGTCAACGAGGGGCCCTCCTTCGCCGCGGCTGGCGTCTTCACCTCGAACCGGGTGTTCGCCGCGCCGGTCGCGTGGTGCCGCCAGGTGGTCGCTGACGGCCGCGTCGATGCCGTCGTCCTCAATTCAGGCGGCGCCAACGCGGCCACCGGGCCGGAGGGCTTCGCCGACACTCACGCCACTGCCGAGCATGTCGCGAAGGCGCTCCAGGCGGCCGGCAGGGACGTATCTGCAGGCGACGTCGCCGTGTGCTCGACCGGCCTCATTGGCGTGCGACTGCCCATGGACAAGTTGCTCGGTGGCGTGAACGACGCCGTCGGGGAACTGGCTCCCCACGGGGGCGAGGCGGCGTCCTACGCCATCCTCACCACCGACTCGGTGCCCAAGACGGCCGTGGTCGAACGCGAGGGCTGGTCGATAGGGGCGATGGCCAAGGGGGCGGGAATGCTCGCACCAGGCATGGCGACGATGCTGTGCGTCATCACGACCGACGCCACCGTCGACGCTGCGCAAGCGGACGCCGCCCTGAAGGAGTCCGTGCGCACCACCCTGAATCGGCTCGACGCGGACGGCTGCATGTCCACCAACGACACCGTGCTGCTGATGGCCTCGGGGGCGTCGGGAGTGACTCCGGACCCCGCGTCCTTCACTGAAGCACTCACCGCAGCGTGTCGCGATCTTGCACAGCAACTCCTGACCGACGCGGAGGGTGCAGAGCACGACGTCGCGATCACGGTGATCGGCGCCACCACGGAAGAAGCGGCAGAGGCCGTCGGTCGCGCCGTGGCCCGCTCCAACCTCTTCAAGGCGGCCATCTTCGGCCGCGACCCGAACTGGGGCCGCATCATCTCGGCAGCTGGCACCGTGCCAGAGCAGGTGGCGCCCTTCGATGCCGCCCTCATGGATGTCCACATCAACGGCGTGCAGGTGTGCAAGGCGGCCGGAGTGGGCGATCCACGCGAACTGGTCGACCTCACCCCGCGAGCCGTGGACGTGGTGATCGACCTGCACGCGGGCGACGCCACGGCCACAATCTGGACCAACGACCTCACCCACGATTACGTCCACGAGAACAGTGCGTATAGCTCATGAGCGATCTGATAGAAACCCCCGACCTCAACCCGCAACAGAAGGTCAGCGTCCTCATCGACGCGATGCCCTGGATTGAGGAGTTCAAGGGCGCCGTCGTCGTCATCAAGTACGGCGGCAACGCCATGGTCGACGACGTCCTGAAGCGCGCCTTCGCCCAAGACATCGTGCACCTGCGGCTGTTGGGCCTCAAGCCAGTCGTGGTGCACGGCGGCGGCCCGCAGATCACCGACATGCTGGGGCGGCTCGGCATCGAGTCCGAGTTCAAGGGCGGGCTGCGCGTCACCACTCCAGAGGCCATGGACGTGGTGCGCATGGTGCTCACCGGGCAGGTGTCACGCGAACTCGTGGGCCTCATCAACGACCACGGACCGCTCGGCGTCGGCCTGTCGGGAGAGGACGCTGGCCTGCTGCAGGCCAAGCGCCGCCACGCCATGGTGGACGGCAAGAAGATCGACGTGGGCCAGGTGGGCGACGTGGTCAAGGTCAACCCCGCCGCCATCCAAGACATCATCGGCGCGGGCCGCATCCCCGTGGTCAGCACGGTCGCACCCGACCTCGACGACCCCACCACGGTGCTGAATGTGAACGCCGACACCGCCGCCGCGTCGATCGCCGTGGCGCTGCGAGCCCGCAAACTCATCGTCTTGACCGACGT
>NZ_JADQBF010000006.1 GCF_016278775.1 Demequina sp.
TAACGATGGCCTCGTAGACCTTCACACGACCGATGATGTCGTCGGACTTGATGGTGAGCAGCTCCTGCAGGGCGTAGGCGGCGCCATACGCCTCGAGGGCCCACACTTCCATCTCTCCGAAGCGCTGACCGCCGAACTGTGCCTTGCCGCCGAGCGGCTGCTGCGTGATCATCGAGTACGGGCCGGTGGAGCGGGCGTGGATCTTGTCGTCCACCAAGTGGTGGAGCTTCAGGATGTACTTGTACCCCACCGCAATCGGCTCCGGGAACGGCTCGCCGGAACGGCCGTCGAACAGGCGCGTCTTGCCGGTCTCATCGAGCAGGCGGTTGCCGTCGCGGTTTGGTGTGGTCACGGAACGCAGTCCGGTGATGGTCTGCTCCGAGATGCCGTCGAACACCGGGGTGGCTACTGGAGTACCAGGCTCGGCCTTGATCGAACCTGCCGGAACAGACTTGACCCAGTCCTCCTTGACTCCAGAGGCATCCCAGCCCTCGTGAGCAACCCACCCGAGGTGAGTCTCGAGAACCTGGCCGACGTTCATGCGGCCTGGCACACCGAGCGGGTTGAGGATGATGTCCACAGGGGTGCCGTCCTCAAGGAACGGCATGTCCTCCTGAGGCAGGATCGTCGAGATGACGCCCTTGTTGCCGTGGCGGCCGGCGAGCTTGTCGCCCTCTTGGATCTTGCGTCGCTGCGCAATGTAGACGCGCACCAACTGGTTGACGCCTGCTGGCAGGTCGTCGCCTTCCTCTTCAGTGAACACGCGGACGCCAATGACGGTGCCCTGTTCGCCGTGAGGGACCTTGAGCGACGTGTCGCGCACCTCACGGGCCTTCTCGCCAAAGATGGCGCGCAGCAAGCGCTCCTCTGGGGTGAGCTCTGTCTCGCCCTTGGGCGTCACCTTGCCCACGAGGATGTCGCCTGCACGTACCTCTGCACCGATGCGGACGATGCCGCGCTCGTCGAGGTCGGCCAACACCTCTTCTGAGGCGTTGGGGATGTCGCGCGTGATCTCTTCGGGGCCCAGCTTGGTGTCGCGGGCGTCAACCTCGTGCTCCTCGATGTGAATCGAGGACAGGGTGTCGTCCTGGACAAGGCGCTGCGACAGAATGATCGCGTCCTCGAAGTTGTGCCCCTCCCAGCACATGAACGCCACGAGGACGTTCTTGCCCAAGGCCAGGTCACCGTTGTCAGTGGCTGGTCCGTCGGCGATCACCGCACCGTTCTCGATGCGGTCGCCTTCGTCCACGATCACGCGCTGGTTGTAGCTCGTGCCCTGGTTGGAACGCTGGAACTTGGCGATCCGGTAGGAACCGGTGGTGCCGTCGTCGTTCGCGACGGTCACGAGGTCGGAACTGACCTCGGTGACGACGCCTGCGCTCGTAGCCACGACCACGTCACCTGCGTCAACAGCCGCACGACGCTCCATGCCGGTGCCGACGAGCGGCGCCTCCGAGCGGACCAGCGGCACGGCCTGACGCTGCATGTTCGCACCCATGAGGGCGCGGTTGGCGTCGTCGTGCTCGAGGAACGGGATGAGCGCTGTCGCGACCGACACCATCTGGCGCGGCGAGACGTCGATGTAGTCGACAGCTTCAGGGGCTACGAAGTCGACCTCGCCACCCTTGGCGCGCACCAGCACACGCTCCTCGAGGAAGCCGCGCTTGTCATTCACTTGGGCGTTGGCCTGGGCGATGACGAAGCGGTCTTCGTCGTCGGCCGTCAGGTAATCCACCTGGTCGGTGATCTTGCCCTTGACGACCTTGCGGTACGGCGTCTCGACAAAGCCGAGGGGGTTGATGCGACCAAAGGAGGCGAGCGAACCGATCAGACCGATGTTCGGGCCTTCAGGGGTCTCGATGGGGCACATGCGGCCGTAGTGCGACGGGTGAACGTCACGCACTTCCATGCCTGCGCGGTCGCGCGAGAGGCCGCCTGGGCCAAGCGCCGACAGACGACGCTTGTGGGTCAGACCCGCGAGCGGGTTGTTCTGGTCCATGAACTGCGACAACTGCGAGGTTCCGAAGAACTCGCGGATGGCGGCGACCACGGGGCGCGTGTTGATCAGCGTCTGCGGCGTGATGGCCTCGACGTCCTGAGTCGTCATGCGCTCGCGGACCACGCGCTCCATGCGGGACAGGCCCGTGCGGATCTGGTTCTGGATCAACTCGCCCACCGCGCGGATGCGACGGTTGCCGAAGTGGTCGATGTCGTCTGTCTCGACGATGACCTCACCGTTGGCGCCCTTGAGCGTGGTGTGGCCGGCGTGCGCTGCGGCGATGTACTTGACCGTCGCGACGATGTCGTCGACACCCAGTACAGAGTCGTTCAGCGGCTTGGCGACGCCCAACTTCTTGTTGAGCTTGAAGCGGCCCACCTTGGCAAGGTCGTAGCGCTTGGGGTTGAAGTAGAAGTTGTCGAGCAGGTTCTGGCCAGCCTCGACGGTGGGCGGCTCGCCCGGACGCAGCTTGCGGTAGAGGTCGACGAGCGCCTCGTCCTGCGTGTGGACGGTGTCCTTCTCGAGCGTCTCCAGCACGGAGGGGTACTCGGCGAACTCCTTGGCGATGTCCTCGTCTGACAGGCCAAGGGCCTTGAGGAACAGTGTCACCGACTGCTTGCGCTTGCGGTCGACGCGCACGCCGACGGCGTCGCGCTTGTCGATCTCGAACTCAAGCCATGCGCCGCGCGAGGGGATCATCTTGGCGGTGTAGATGTCCTTGTCAGACGTCTTGTCCGCGGTCGACTCGAAGTACACGCCAGGCGAGCGCACCAGCTGCGACACCACGACGCGCTCGGTGCCATTGATGATGAAGGTGCCACGTGGGCTCATGAGCGGGAAGTCACCCATGAAGACGGTTTGAGACTTGATCTCACCCGTGGTGTTGTTCATGAACTCCGCTGTCACAAAGAGTTGTGCGGCGTACGTGAAGTCCTTCTCTTTGCACTCCTCCGGAGTGTGGCGAGGATCCTCGAAGTAGGGGTCCGAGAAGGACAGGGACATGGTTTGTCCGAAGTCCTCAATCGGGGAGATCTCTTCGAAGATCTCCTGAAGTCCCGCAACCTCCGGCACGTCATTACGACCTGCCTTCCGTGCGGCTTCAATACGGGTTTGCCAAGCCTTGTTGCCCAGCAGCCAGTCAAACGACTCGGTCTGCAGCCCGATGAGGTTAGGAACCTCAACTGGCTCAGAGACCTGAGCGAATGAAACGCGGCGTGAGGCGGGTCGGTTGGCGAAAGCGGAATCGGTGCGCGAGGCAGCCAAGGGGTCGTCCTTCCCATGACGATGGATCGGTTCCGCGTTGCCTGAGCCTCGGCTCCACCGGATCCTGGGGCATCATCACTTCGGTAGTGGACGCTCGCCAGGTAGGCATATGAGGGCAGGGCAATAGACAGCGCAACCTCCAACGTTAGTCACGGTTGTCCGATTCGTCAAGTGCGGACTATAAGCCATGCCCCTGACGCGTGTCGATACCCCCTGGGCTCGCCTGGGGAGAACGCGCGCACCCCGGCTCGTACCCGGCCCCAGCGTCGGCCGCTGCCGCCCCACCCGACACTGCGAACCATTCCAACGGACGACGCCGACGCTGGCTGGGGACGGCAAAGGCCGGGCCACCCGAAGGTGACCCGGCCCGTGCGCGAGTTGCGAGAGTCGAACTACTTGAGCTCGACCGTGGCGCCAGCGGCCTCGAGCTGAGCCTTGGCCTTCTCGGCGTCGTCCTTCTTGGCACCCTCGAGGATCGTCTTGGGGGCCTCGTCGACGAGAGCCTTGGCCTCGCCCAGACCGAGGGACGTGAGGGCACGCACCTCCTTGATGACCTGGATCTTCTTGTCGCCAACGGCGGTCAGGACGACGTCGAACGCGTCCTTCTCTTCGACCTCTTCTGCAGCGGCAGCTGCCGGAGCGGCAGCGGCGGCGGCAACCGGGGCGGCCGCGGTGACCTCGAAGGTCTCCTCGAAGGCCTTTACGAACTCGGAGAGCTCGACGAGCGTGAGCTCCTTGAATGCCTCAATGAGCTGCTCGGTGGTGAGCTTCGCCATGATGATGTCCTTTTCTCTTTACCTGCGGGAAGCAGTGTGATGTGGGGTGCAGCCTTAGGCCGCGGATTCCTGCTTCTCGCGCAGGGCGTCGACGGTTCGCACCGCCTGTGACAGGGGTGCTTGGAAGAGGTATGCCGCACCGAACAGAGACGCCTTGAAAGCGCCCGCTGCCTTGGCAAGCAGTACCTCGCGAGACTCGAGGCTCGCGATCTTGACGAGATCCTCTGCAGAGAGCAACTTGCCCTCCAGGACGCCGCCCTTGAGGACGAGCTTGTCGCTCTCCTTGGAGAAATCACGAAGACCCTTCGCAGCCTCCACCGGGTCACCGGTGACGAATGCGATGGCCGTGGGACCCACGAAGAGGGGGTTGAGACCCTCCACGCCGGCATCCGTAGCCGCGAGCGCCGCAAGCGTGTTCTTCACGACCGCGTAGGTCGCGGTACCGCTGAGCCCCTTGCGCAGCTGCATGAGCTGAGCAACGGACAAGCCGCGGTACTCGGTGACGTAGACGGCATTCGCGCTGCGGAACTGATCCGCGAGCGCCTTGACCGTCGCCACCTTGTCTGGCGTCGCCATAGTTGTCCTTCCTTTGGTTGACCACCGGGCCCGCCCCACACAACGAAAAAGCCCCGCGCAGGCGGGGCTGGGGCGCATCGTCCGCACACACAAAGGGCGACCACGAGGGCCGCCCAAGGTCTGCGCGCGAGGCGCCGTCAACTTCTCCTGCGCTGGTCTCCGCTGTCACGGAACTTCGGCCGTTCCCGGTTTCCCGGGCCCGACGACCGGCGGTCTTGGGCCTGGCAAGCATACGGGACGACATCGTCGTCGCGCAAACGCGTGCCGCATTGCCCAGCGGGGGACGACGAAGGCCCGGCCCCACACGGGAGCCGGGCCGACGTGTTGATGCTTGGCGTGGGGCCTTAGGCCTCTGGCTTGGCGGTGGCGTCCAGCGGGATGCCGGGGCCGGTGTTGGCAGAGATGGCCGCCTTGAGAATGTACTTGCCCTTGGACGCAGCTGGCTTTGAACGCAGCACCTCGTCAATGAGGGCCTGGTAGTTCTCGAGCAGTTTCTGGTCGCCAAACGACGCCTTGCCCAGCACGGTGTGCAGGTTGGCGTGCTTGTCGACGCGGAACTCGATCTTTCCGCCCTTGATGTCTGACACGGCCTTGGCCACGTCCATCGTCACGGTGCCGGTCTTGGGGTTCGGCATCAGACCACGGGGGCCGAGCACGCGACCCAGGCGTCCCACCTTGCCCATGAGGTCGGGCGTCGCCACGACCGCATCGAAGTCCGTGCGACCGTTCTGCACCTCTTCGATGAGTTCGTCGCCACCGACGATGTCGGCGCCAGCCTCGCGCGCCGCCTCCGCCTTGTCACCGTTAGCGAAGACCAGGACCCTGGAGGTCTTGCCGGTGCCGTGGGGCAGGATGACGGTGGAGCGGACCATCTGGTCAGCGTGACGCGGGTCAACACCGAGCTTGAAGACGACGTCGATGGTCGAGTCGGTCTTCTTGGACGAGGTCTTCTGCGCGAGGCGAACGGCCTCGATGGGGGTGTAGAGCTGGCTCTTGTCGACGAGCTGATCGCTGTCGCGGTAGGCCTTGGAGCGCTTCATGTGCTTCTTCTTTCCTTGAAGTCGTGGTGACGGGCCAGCGCTGGCCCTCCCACTGGGGTGTGTCGGCTACTTAACCGTGATGCCCATCGAACGCGCGGTGCCAGCAATGATCTTGGCGGCGGCGTCGATGTCATTCGCGTTGAGGTCATCCTTCTTCATCTCGGCGATCTCGCGCACCTGAGCCTGGGTCAGCGACCCGACCTTGTTGGTGTGCGGAACGCCCGAACCCTTCGCGACGCCAGCAGCCTTCTTGATGAGCTGCGACGCGGGTGGGGTCTTGGTGATGAACGTGAAGCTGCGGTCCTCGTACACCGTGATTTCCACGGGGACGATGTTGCCTCGCTGCGACTCGGTCGCCGCGTTGTAGGCCTTGCAGAACTCCATGATGTTCACGCCGTGCTGACCCAGTGCAGGGCCGACGGGAGGAGCCGGGTTTGCGGCACCAGCCTGAATTTGGAGCTTGATCAGGCCGGCAACCTTCTTCTTCGGGGGTGCCATTGGTCTTTCGGGTCCTTCTGTGTAAGTGGTGGCGGCTCACACCGCCTGGTAGTTCGTTCTTGCCGGTGTAGATCGCCTAAACGATCTTCTGCACCTGCGCGAACGAGAGTTCGACCGGAGTTTCGCGGCCGAAGATTGATACGAGGACGTGGAGCTTCTGGCTCTCCACGCTGATCTCGGAAATCGTGCCAGGCAGAGTGGCGAACGGACCATCGATGACGGTGATTGCCTCTCCCACCTGGAAGTCGAGCTCGACCTGTGGCCGAGTGGAGGCGTCCCCACCAGCGTCAGAGGAGGACGATGCGGGGGCGGACGGCGCCATCATCGTGTAGACCTCGTCTGGCGTGAGCGGCACCGGTTGGTGGGCGTGACCCACAAAGCCGGTCACACCTGGCGTGTTGCGCACGGCGCCCCACGAGGCGTCGGTGAGTTCCATGCGCACCAAGACGTAGCCGGGCATCCGCACGCGGGTGACCTGCTTCTTCTGGCCGTTCTTGTACTCGACCACCTCTTCCATGGGGACCTCCACCTGGAAGATGTAGTCCTCCATGTTGAGGCTCACCACGCGGTGCTCGATGGCCTGCTTGACGCGCTTCTCATGACCGCTGTAACTGTGAACCACGTACCAGTCGCCGTCTTGCATCAGCAGTGAGGAGCGGAAGGCGACCTTGGGGTCGATCTCCTCTTCCACTACCGCGCTGCCAGAAGGGTCCTCGTTCACAGCGAGCGCGTCCTCCTCCATCGGTGCCTCGGGCTCGGAGGGCACGGTGTCGTCATCGCCCTCGACCACGGCGTCCACAGGAGCGTCGTCAATGGCGTTGTCGTCCACGGGCGCAACCTGCTCGGGCGCGACCTCGGCGTCGTCGACACTGTCGACGGCGTCGCGGGGATCTGTGCTCACGTCTTTCCTTTCGTCTGGCTAGTCGGCTACTCGCCGAAAACCCACTGGGTCAGGGAGCTGAAGCCGAAATCGAGCGCGAAGGTCAGCGTCATCATGACGGCGACGAATCCGAGCACGACCCAGATGTAGTTGACGAGCTCCTCTCGCGTGGGGGTGACCACGCGGCGAAGCTCGGAAATCACCTGGCGCACGAACAGCGCGCTGCGCCCGAAGATGTTCAGGCCCTCGCGCTCTTCGTGCCGTGGGTCCCGCTCTCCGGAATCCGTCACTGCAGATTCGCTCACCTTGATAATTCCTTTGCTTGTGCGGTGCGGGAAGTCCCGCTCTACGCAGGGCAGGAGGGACTCGAACCCCCAACCGTCGGTTTTGGAGACCGATGCGCTACCAATTGCGCCACTGCCCTTCGGGGTGGTTGTGAACCCCGTGTGGTTCTCAACAGGAAGCCGACCTCCATCAGGAGGACCTCCGATGCCCCGCGTTTTGGGCGCGAGTCATCATGGCTTCTGTCAATCGCCGAAGTGTCATGCTACGCGGTTTGCGGCCGGATGGCGAACGGCCGCAACGGTCGGTCCGCAGTAGGTGGAACAATGTGACGCATGACTGCACCCACTCGCCGCGTCTCTGCCCGCCTCGGCGCCATCGCGCCCTCCGCCACCTTGGCTGTCGATGCCAAGGCTAAGGCCCTCAAGGCCGCCGGCCGTCCCGTCATCGGCTTCGGCGCAGGAGAGCCGGACTTTCCCACCCCCGGCTTTGTGGTCGACGCCGCGATCGCGGCCGCGCGGGACCCCAAGAACCATCGCTACACGCCCGCCGCTGGCCTGCCGGACCTCAAGCAGGTCATCGCTACCAAGACGCTGCGGGACTCCGGCTATGAGGTCGATCCCGCCAACGTCATCGTCACCAACGGCGGCAAGCAGGCCGTGTTCCAATCCTTCGCATCGATCATCGACCCTGGCGACGAGGTGTTGCTCCCAGCGCCGTATTGGACCACGTACCCTGAGGCCGTCTCGCTGTCGGGCGGAGTCCCGGTAGAGGTCTTCGCCGGAGCAGACCAGGGCTATCTGGTCTCGGTGGAGCAACTCGAACAGGCGCGTACCGAGAAGACCAAGGCCCTGCTGTTTTGCTCGCCGTCCAACCCGACCGGCGCCGTCTACTCCCCCGAGCAAACCAAGGCGATCGGCGAGTGGGCCCTCGAGCACGGCATCTGGGTCATCACCGACGAGATCTACGAACACCTCACCTACGACGACGCCGTGTTCAGCCCGATCGTCCGTGCCGTTCCCGACCTCGCCGAACAGACGATCGTGATCAACGGAGTGGCGAAGACGTACGCCATGACCGGCTGGCGAGTCGGATGGATGATCGCTCCCGCGGATGTGACCAAGGCGGCCGCGAACTTCCAGTCCCACCTCACGAGCAACGTCGCCAACGTGTCCCAGCGCGCGGCGATCGCTGCGCTCGAGGGCGGCCTGGAGGACGTGCACCTCATGCGCAAGGCCTTCGATCGCAGGCGCACCACGATGGTGTCGATGCTGAGCGAGATTGAGGGGCTCACCGTCCCGACGCCGAAGGGCGCCTTCTACGCCTACCCGTCTGTGTCGGGCTTGCTTGGGTTGACGCTGCGCGGCAAGCGCCTCACGTCGAGCGCCGACCTTGCGGCGGTCATCCTTGAAGAGGCCGAGGTAGCCGTGGTACCCGGCGAGGCGTTCGGGCCGAGCGGCTATCTGCGACTCAGCTATGCGCTGGGAGACGACGACCTGGTCGAGGGAGTTTCGAGAATGCAGTCACTCCTGGCGGAGGCCAAGTAGCGCGCCATATCAGGGGTCGAATCGGTCTTGAGAACGATGCGGGGCCACAGTGAGGCCCCGCTACCCTCGGTCCATGACCCCACCAGCCATCACCATCCGCGACCTGCACAAGGACTACGGACCCAAACGCGCCGTCGACGGCCTCGATCTCGACATCGCCGAGGGCGAGGTGTTCGCGCTGCTCGGCCCGAACGGCGCCGGCAAGTCGACCACCATCGAGATTCTCGAGGGCTTCCGCCACCGCACATCGGGCGACGTCAGCGTGCTCGGCGTCGACCCGCAGCACGCCGGGCGCGACTGGCGCTCGAGCATCGGAATCATGCTCCAGTCCACCTCTGACCGGTCCTTCCTCACCGCGCGTGAGGCCTTGACCCACGCGGCGCGCCTCTACCCGAACCCCCGCGACGTCGACGAGGCGCTCGCAGCGGTGGGGCTCACCGACAAGGCAGGAGCCAAGCCGCAGACGCTGTCTGGTGGCCTGCGTCGGCGCCTCGACGTCGCGCTCGCCGTCGTCGGCAACCCGCGCCTTGTGTTTCTCGACGAGCCGACCACGGGGTTCGATCCAGAGGCGCGGCGCAAGTTCTGGGGTCTCATGGAGGGCCTCGCAAGCGACGGCACCACCGTCCTGCTCACCACGCACTATCTCGATGAAGCGGAGTATCTCGCCGACCGCATCGGCATCATCAACAACGGCCGCCTCATCGCGCTCGACACCCCTGCCAAGCTCCGTGCGCGCGCGTCGGCCGCCATCGTGGCCTGGGATGAGGGCGGCGTGCGCAGGCTCGAGGAGACCGGCGCGCCGACGGCAGTGGTTCAGCGGCTCGCCGCGCAGTTCGGCGGCGAGGTGCCCGGGCTCACCGTCACCCACCCGTCGCTTGAGGACATCTACCTGAGCCTGATTGGCGAGGCGGCGGACGAGACCGCATCACTGGCTGAGGAGGCGGCAGCATGACGACGCCACAGCACACTGCAGCGCACCCATCATGGACGTCGATGGCCGTTGATCGCATGCGCGTCGAACTCAAGGAGTTCTTGCGCTCACGAGAGCAGATGATCTTCATCTTCGCGTTCCCGATGATCTTTCTGGTGATGTTTGGGTCAATCTTCGGCGGAGAGACTCTCGGCGACCCGCCCGCTGGCGAGCCGGCCGTCACCTTTGCCCAGTACTTCCTCGCGGGAATGATCGCCACGGGAATCCTCAACACCGGCTTCCAATCGCTCGCCATCACCATCTCGATCGACCGCGACGCCGACGTGCTCAAGCGCATCTACTCGACGCCGTTACCGGCCACCGCTTACTTCGCAGGCAAGCTCGCGCAGGTGGTATTTGTATCGATCGTGCAGATCGCGATCCTCGTGGGTCTCGGCGTTGGCCTGTACGACGTGACGCTGCCGAGCGGTGCCGACGCGTGGCTGACGTTCACCTGGGTCTTCCTCCTGGGCACCGCCGCGTCGGTGGTGTTGGGTATCGCCACGTCGTCCCTGCTGCGCAACGCGAAGGCGGCTTCGGCGATCTTGACGCCTGTGGTGCTGGTGTTGCAGTTCACGTCGGGTGTGTTCTTTGTGTACACCCAGTTGTCGGGCGTGCTGCAGCAATTTGCCGCGCTGTTTCCGCTCAAGTGGCTGGCGCAGGGGATGCGTTCGGTGTTCCTCCCCGATTACTTCGCACAGCAGGAGATTGCCGGGGCGTGGGAACACCCCATGACGGCGGTGGTGCTGGCCGCATGGTTCGTGATCGGTCTGGCCGTGTCGATCAAGACGTTCAGGTGGATGAGGTACGACGACGTGTAGGGTTTGCGCCCTTGCACGTGGCGTTCGCTAGCGGGAGTGTCCAGTCAGCGCGCCGAGTGGTACTCCCGTAGGTATGACGGCGGCGCGCCGACGAAGCGTTCGATGAGTTCCATCCGGCGGGCAAGGTCGACGTCGACTCGACGACCGTCGTCCCACAGCAGCACGCGGTCGCCATCCACATGAAACGCAAGGCCTTCGTCGGCAACTTCGGTGAGAAAGCTGATCATCGTGGGAGGGAGCATGGCGTGCGCCGCGCGGTACGGTGACACGTTGCAGGGCACCCAGGTGGACCACGCTCGTGGTCTTCGCCACCAGCTACCCCCCTCAGGTGTTGGCATCGGCGAACGCGGCAGTGGAGCCACGGTCGCCGATGCCTCGCTGCTACTGGGCGCGGATGGAGCTCGCGAGCGAGTCGTCGGTCTGCTGCAGCGTGTCGGCCGCGGACCGCAAGAACCGGCTCAGGCCCTCAAGGGCCGAGATGGTGAGCTTTGCCGACTCGGTGAACTGCGTGTACTGCTCCTGGAAGGCGCCGGAGGAAGCGGAGGTCACGTAGCCCTCTGACACCAGGTTGTCGATGTACGACTTGAGCTCCATGAGGCGGTTTTCGATGTCGCCCTGGCCCGAAGTGAGTTGGTCCGCCGAGACGCGGAGGTCGTCAAACGTCACGTTGAGATTTGCCATGATCTGCCTTTCGATAAGGCCACCCCCCTGCGGTGGCGTACCTGCAAACTAGCCGTCGCTGCCAGCCAGCGCCAGCGATTCCCCCGAATCTGGGGAGAACTCCCCATCCATCCAAGGGATCTGAACCACGGAGACCTTCCCCGATTCGATCCAGAAACCGCGTCCGGGCGGCGTGAGCGCCCGATTGAGTCTCGGCCCAGAGGCGCCGAACAGCATCTGCACGTCTGGCCCCTCCGGCGCGAGGATGAGCCCGCGCCGCGTGCCCTTCAGGTCGGACACCATTTGCCCGGTGGTCCACCCCTGCGTGTCGGCCTCGCCAATCACCACGTGACCGTTGCGGCGAGCGCCCTTAAGCAACTGCACGATCGCGCCGTCGCTCATCGAGGCGCCGAAATCCTGGACGTTCTCGATGACGACGACAACCCCGGCGTCTGCCTCTGCCGGCTTCTCCAAAGCCTCGCCCATCTCGGCCGCGAGCTCCTCTGCCCCTTGCGGCCCGACAAAGGACGACGTCCACACAGGGAGGTGGGCATTGGGAGAACGGCGTTGGCTGAGCAGAACGATCGGGCGCTTGGGCTCGGCCCGGCGGATCGCCGTGGCAATCCACGCGACCGCAGACGTACGGCCAGAGCCCGCAGAGCCAGCAATCATGAACGACCGGTCGATGCTGAAGCCGCGCGGCGCCAGCGTGGTCGAGTCGATGCCGAGCACCGGCAATCCGTCGACGCTCGGCGGCATCTGTGCGGCTTCCACGAGAGACGGCATGCGCGGAATAGGCTCCGCGCGCCATTCCGGCCGCGACGGGATCTTCTCGGCAAGTCGCTCCACCTGACGAGCCTGCTCATCCAGCCGCCCGACGCCGCCGAGCACCGCCACCTGCATTTCCTGGCGCGTGGCCAGGTCGATCGCCCGTCCGGCGGGAGACTGCGGCGTGAACCCTGTGGTGCGCAGTCCGAGCATGCCGTACTGGTTCTCGTCGTTCATACGCAGCACGATGGATCGCGACACGAGCGACTGGATCGACGTGTGCATGGCGCCGACGCGATCAACGCTCAGCGCCACGTGCACGCCCGCCGCGCGACCCTCCGTGAGGATGTCTCTGAAGGCGTCGAACGATCCCTGACGGGGCACGTCGTGCATGTACTCCGACTGGAAGGTCCCATAGCCGTCCACCAGCAACACGATGCGCGGCATTCCCCTGTCTCCCGACACGGCGCGATACTCGGTGAGATCGGCGGCCCTCGCGCCAGAGAACAACTGGGTGCGTTCCTCGACGATCCCGGCGAGCCGCTTCAGCATGCGGCCGACGCGCTCGTCGTCGTCGGCATCCACGATGTCGGCCACGTTGGGCAGCGGCCGCAGCATGTCGAGTCCACCGCTGGCCGCGTCGAGGCCGTAGACGTGAACCGGGGCGATGTCGCGGGCCAAGGTCGCGCCGATGGCGAGGCTGCGCAGCGTCGTCGACTTGCCGGAGCCAGAGCCCCCGAAGACGACGAGGTTGCCGTCGCGGTCGGGGTGGTGCACTGCCGGGTATTGCGCCTGGCGAGAGGGGTCGTCGACAAGGCCGAAGGCGAGGGCGCCGTCGGCCCGCTTTGATACCTCCGACAGCGAGTATGTCTCTGCCAGTTCGTCGAGCCACGGTCGCCGCGGCTCTGGGATCTCGAGCAGGGCCGACGCGCCCACGAGAGCGGCGACCACACGGCCAGCGTCCGGCTCCCCGTCCGCCTTCACGGCGTGGGCGTCGCGCGGGACCTCCCAGACACCACCGGAACCCATCGCGAGCTCACGGGCCTGGATGGTCGCCCTGTTGCCGCCAGGCACGGAGTGGGCTCCGGCGTAGGCCGACTGGAATGTCGCGAGGCGTCCGGGTCCCATGCGCGCCATGGCGCGGCCAGGGAGGCCAGGGTCCATGTGCGCGGCGGTCGGCACTCCCAAGATGTCGGCGGAGTCTGCCTCGTCGGCCATGCGCAGCGCAATGCGCAGGTTGGTGTTGGCTCGCAAGTTGTCCTTGATGACGCCTGCGGGGCGTTGCGTGGCCATGATGAGGTGAAGGCCGAGCGAGCGGCCGCGTTGAGCCACGTCAACCACTCCATCCACGAACGCTGGCACCTCTTGGACCAGCGCAGCAAACTCGTCGATCACGATGACCAGGCTGGGAGGGGCGTTGCCGCCGCCCTGCTTCACGAGCGTCTCGAGGTCCTTGGCCCCGTGTGCCGCGAGCAGTCGCTCGCGGTAGTGGAGTTCTGCCCGCAGCGACGCGAGCGCGCGGTCGACAAGGTGAGGCGTGAGGTCAGTGACGAGTCCCACCGAATGTGGCAGTTGGACGCAGTCAGCGAAAGCAGAGCCGCCCTTGTAGTCGACAAAAAGGAACGTGACCCGCTCCGGGCTGTATGCGGCCGCCATGCCGAGGATCCACGATTGCAGGAACTCAGACTTGCCCGCGCCCGTGGTGCCTCCCACCAGCGCGTGGGGGCCTTGTGCCTTGAGGTCCAAGTAGAAGGGCTCGTCGCCCGCGTGCCCCACGAGCGCGCGTAGCGAGAACAACTTGCCCGTGCTAGAGGCGTCGTGACGCCAACGCTGCTCATGGTGACCAGGCTCCAGAGCCTCAAAGCCGTGGAGCTCGAGGTACGAGACGGATGGCGGAACGTCGGCGTTGCCGTCCACGACCGCACCCACGTCCTCGACACACGCGAGGCGTCGTGCGAAGTCGGTGGCCACGTCAACTGACAGGGTCTCGCATTGGACGGGGTCATCTGATCCGCCGCGGCGCACGTGACCCACCGTCGCGTGACCCTCAGCTCCCCATTCGACAAACGAGCGGCATGCCGCTGGCAATGCGGTGCGCGTCGGCGCCACCCACACGACGTGCACGTTGACGTCCGCGCCCTTCTCGGCAAGCCGGATGAGGCGGCGGCGGTCAGCGGGCGCCGTGTCCTCGACGAGCACCACGACGGATGGCGTAGTGGGAGTGTCGTCGTCGTCACCGCCGGTGCTGCGTTCTGCGCCTCGCGGCTGGGCGACGTACGCGCCGATGTCCGACTTGGTGCGCGCGGCCACGAGCGCCTCAAGCCCGGCGAGTAGTGCCTGGGCACCCGCGCGTGTTCGCACCACATGATCGGATTCGAGCGGCGATACCGGAGACGACGTGTGCGGCAGCCACTCGAGCCACTGCCAACGCGTGCTGTGAGTCGGCGACACGAAGGCAGCGATGATGCAATCCATCGGCGAGTGCAGTCCCGCCACCTGGGCCATCACGGAGCGTGCCACCGCGGCTGCCGCGTCCTCGTCGCCCACGATGCCTAGCCCACCAGAGACACGCAGGTTCGTGATCACTGGCACGCGATCGATCGTCGCGAAGCGGTCGGCCAACTCATCGACCACCTCCCAAGAGTCCTCGACCGCGTCGCGCGGGGACGGCTTCGTCAGTTCAAGCGAGCTGGGCACGGTGCCGAGTCCCACGCGCACGGTCAGGAACGCGTCGTGCTCGGTGCGGTGCGTCCACAGCGGCGGGCCTAGCGTCCGCACGGCGTCGACCACCTCGTCTGTCGAAGGCGCATGGGCCAGGCGCACTTGGCGCTCTCGCTCTTGAGCCTCGCTCAGTCGGCGGTCGGCTGCGGCAGCGTCTGCCCTGAACTCCTCCAACTTGGCCTGAGACTGCTTTCGCTGGTTGACGCGATTGTCGAAGAACCCACCCACGATCATGATGGGGCTCATGGCCACGAAGATGAGCGACAGAATGCGCCCCGTGACCATGTACATTGTCAGGCCGAGCACGACTGGCGCCACGAGCGCAATGCGGGGGAAAGCGCGCGGTGAAGGCTTGGTGGGGGGCTCGGGCAACACGTGAGCGTCGTCAGGCAGCGGCGGGACCACCCGCGGGGAGCGCGTGTACTGAACGGCGGGCGTCGTGGGGATCGCCTCGACGGTGCGCTGCGAGACCGCGATCTCCAAGACCGTGTCTCCGATCGATACGCGATCGCCCGGCAACAGGGTGGCCCGAGTCACGAACGTGTCGCCAAGCAGCACACCGTTGGTGGAACCCATGTCCGCGATCTCGAGCGTGTCGCCCGCGATGATGCGCGCGTGGCGCTTTGAGGCAAGCGGGTCGGACAGGTGGACGGCGACGTCCGGGTCTCGGCCGATGACGTTCGACCCGGCGCGCAGGGCAAAGGTCGCGCCTGCGTCGGCGCCAG
>NZ_JADQBF010000010.1 GCF_016278775.1 Demequina sp.
TGTCGAGCCGGTCGACCCCGCATCCACCAGACTCCGCACCCGCTTTGGCGGGGCAGTGGACGACATCGACGAGTTCCACGACATCGTCTCCGCGCAGAACGCCAGCGCCTCGCCGTCAATCCTCGAGGCGATCTTTGACCGCCTCCATCAGCGCTTCCCCAGTTCCGCGCCCCTTGCCGGTCTTGCTGAGGCGGCGCATCGGCGGGCGCAGACCGTCGCCCCGTTCAACGTAGGTCCGCTCGTGATGGCCCTGCTCATCGTGGCGGTCTTCGTTGCCGCCGTCATCGCCGCATCGATGATCACCCGGCCGCTCGACCTACCAGGAGTCGGCGACAATCCCCCGCAAACATACCCCGAGTACACCGTGGGGCAGACGCCCACACCCGCCCCTTAGGCTGATCCGTCGCGCCGCGACCACAGTGGAATACGTCGGGCCTACGATCGTGTTGAGCCTTCACAACAAAAACCTAAGGACTGACTCGTGAGTGAGATTCGTAACGTCGTGATCGTGGGCTCCGGCCCCTCCGGCTACACCGCCGCCATCTACGCGGCACGAGCGGGGTTGAACCCGCTAGTGATCGCTGGCTCGATCACCGCCGGTGGCGCGCTGATGAACACCACAGAGGTGGAGAATTTCCCGGGATTCGTCGAGGGGATCCAGGGGCCGGAACTCATGCAGACGCTCCAGGGGCAGGCGGAGAAGTTCGGCGCAGAGGTGATGTTCGACGATGCGACAGAGCTTGAGCTCGTGGGCCCGATCAAGCGCATCACGACCGGCATGGGCAAGGTGTTCGAGTCCCGCACCGTCATTCTGGCGATGGGTTCGGCGTATCGAGAGATCGGTCTGCCTGACGAGAAGCGGCTGTCGGGGCACGGCGTGAGCTGGTGCGCCACGTGCGACGGCTTCTTCTTCCGCGGTCAAGACGTGGTGGTGGTGGGCGGCGGTGACTCAGCCATGGAGGAGGCGACGTTCCTGACGCGCTTCGCGAACAAGGTCACCATCGTTCACCGTCGTGACGAGCTTCGCGCCTCCAAGGTCATGGCCGACCGCGCCTTGGCCGACCCGAAGATCGAGTTTGCATGGAACTCTGCGGTGACGGGCCTTCAGGGCGAGCAGAAGCTCTCGGGCGTGGAGATCACCGACACCGTCACTGGCGAGGTGCGCACCCTGCCAGCCACGGGACTGTTCGTCGCGATCGGCCACGACCCCCGTTCGGAACTGGTCAAGGGCGTCGTCGAGCTTGACGACGCTGGCTACGTGGCGGTCGACGGCGGCACCACGTACACCAACGTCGCTGGGGTCTTCGCTGCTGGAGACCTCGTGGACAGCCGCTACCGCCAGGCCATCACCGCGGCAGGTACTGGCTGCGCGGCGGCTCTCGACGCTCAACGTTGGCTGGAGGACCTCGAAGAACCTGACGAGGGCTTGGATCAGGTCGCTGTGGTGGAAGGAGGCGCCCGATGAGCATCATCGTGAACGCCACGGAAGACACGTTCAAGGCCGAAGTGCTGGAGTCCTCCATGCCCGTCGTGGTGGACTTCTGGGCCGAGTGGTGCGGCCCTTGTCGCGCCGTCGCTCCCATTCTCGAAGAACTGTCGGGAGAGTATGTGGGCAAGCTCAAGATCGTGAAGGTCGACACGGAGGCTAACCCTGGCATTGCCATGGCCTACGGGATCACCTCAATACCGACCATGCACTTCTTCAAGGGCGGCGAGGTGGTCAAGACTCTTGTGGGCGCTCGACCGAAGGCCGCGCTGCAGGCGCAGTTCGACGAGATCACCGCCTGAGCGCTCGCCATGCGTGCGGCGGCTACCGCACCGGCACCCTGAGCCCGCTCAGGGGCGCCTCATTCTTCGGGATGTTTTCTGTCTGCACCCAACGCTTTGGGCCCCGCCAGTCGTTATTGTGGTGACTGCTCGACGGCGTCGTCGAGATCCGGTTGTCACACACCGTCACCACGTGGGGGAGTAATGCGTACTTTGAGGACTGTTTCGGCGGCAGCGGTTGGCTCTTTGGCTGTCGTCTTGCTTGCAGGATGTGGCGGGGGTGAGGAGACCCCAGACGACGGCGAGCGCACCACCATCGCCGGCTTGCTGGGCGCCTCGACGGGGGAAGACACCGACTGGGTCGAGCAAGAGCGGCTGGTGCAGCAGGCCATCGCCGAGTGCATGCAGTTGGAGGGCTGGGAGTACATCCCTGTCGAGCAGCCGGACGGCGTGTTCGAGTACTCAGAAGAGGACGAACTCGAGCGCATCAAGCGCGAGGGTCTCGGCGTCGTCTACTACACGCTGTACCAAGGCACCGACGACTTCGTCGACCCGTACGAAGACTGGGTGGACCCCAACCAGGACTACATGGAGTCGCTGACGGACGCGGAGCGGGACGCCTACTACGAGTCGCTGTACGGCACGGAAGAGGAGCAGTCCGCCGACCTCATCACGGAAGTGGATCCAGAGACGGGCGAGGAGTACCAGGTCTCCTACGGCTTCGGGGCTGGCTGTCAGGGCGAGGCCTACGCAGAGGTCCAGGGCGACGACCCCACGCAGTCACCCGACTACTGGCAAGCCGCGGAGGAGTTCTACTCCGAACTTGAGGACCGCGTCCAGGCGGATCCGCGCGTCGCCAAGGCCAACGAGGCCTGGATCTCGTGCATGTCAGACGCTGGCCACGAGTTCGCCGACCAGAACGAGTTCTGGGAAAAGAGCTACGAAGACATCCAGAAGCGGCACGACGAGATTCTGGGCGACGATTACTACCAAGACCCATTTGAGGGTTGGACAGACGAGCAGATCAACACGTTCTTCGAGGAGTCCAGTCAGGAAGAGATCGATGCGCTGTTCTCCTCCCCCCCGGAACTGACCTCCGAACAGCGCACCGCGCTCGAGGCCTTGCTCGCGGAAGAGATCTCGTTGGCGACAGCCAACCACGAGTGCTCCGCCCCGCAACAGGAAACGCTCAGCGAGGTATACGCCGAGATCGAGGAGCAGTACGCCCTCGAGAACGAGGACGAGTTGAGGGCGCTTGCCGCGTCGCTCGCTGGCGACAAGTGAACCGAAACCAGTTGGTAGCCGGGTCGCTCGGCTTGGTGGTGGCTGCTGGGGGAATCGGGTGGTTCGCGGGAACGCGCATCTCCTCGCCCGCCGAGGCCGCCGCGCGAGCCGAGGCTCCCGACCCCTCGCTCATCACCGTCGCCGTCGACGAGCGGCTGCTGTCCGCCGACATCATCGCGCGCGGCACGATCGACTTCGACGATCCCGTCTCGTTGAGCCTGTCGGGGGCCATCGGGGACTCCGACTCCAAGCAGATCGTGACGATGATTCCGGAGACCGGTGCCCAACTGGATGAAGGCGCCGTCGCTCTGGAGGTGTCCGGGAGGCCGGTGCTGATCCTCCAAGGCGAGCTGCCGGTGTACCGAGACCTGCGTCCAGGGTCCAAGGGAGACGACGTGCTCCAGTTGGAGCAGGCGCTGGTGCGCCTGGGGCTGATGGGTCGCGCCGACTCCACGTGGGACAACTCGACAGGGGCGGGGGTGCAGGCGCTGTATGCCCGTGTCGGGCACTCCGCCAATGCCGCCTCCAGCGCCGACAAGGCGCAGCTGGATGCCGCGCGCGACCAGGCCCGCGCCGCGAACGAGGCTCTCCAGGATGCGCAGCGCGCCATCGCCGAGGCCGGGGGCGCGAGCGGGTCAAGCCTGATCGAGGCCCAGAACGGCGTGGCCGATGCGACGGCCGGCGTCACCATCGCCAAGCAAGAACAACTCGCGGCCAACGGCGCTGCCGCAGGGGAGGTGACCGTCGCTCAGGACTCGCTTGACGATGCGAACGCCGAACTGACCCTCGCCCAGGCCCGTCGCCAGCACGTCACCGACACTGGCAATCACCCTGACACAGGCGTGCCGCCGACTCTCGCGGAGTTGGCCGAGCTCGACGCTGACCTCACGGCCGCTCAACTCGAAGTGACGGCCAAGACCGCGGCACTCAACGACGCGCAGGCAAACAAGGCCGTTGTCGAGGCGCAACAGATCGCCGCCGTCGAAGCCTCCCAGCGCGCCCTCACCCTCGCCAAGGCCAGGCTCACTGAGGCGCGCAATCCAGGCGATGTGTCCGCGCTCAACCGGGCGCGCGACGACGCTCGTCGTCAATTGGCGGACGCCACGGAGGCTCTCACCAGCCTCGAGGAAAGCGTCGGCACGTGGATCCCCGCTGGCGAGTTGATCTTCCTCAAGCGCGCACCCGTGCTGGTGGCGCGGACAGAGCTCGAGCGGGGCGACGAGGTGTCCACCTCGTTCATGACCGTGTCCGGTTCGGACATCGCCATGACCGTGGGGTTGAGCGAGTCAGAGGCCCTGCGTCTGAGCGTGGGCGACACCGTCATCATCGACGAGCCCGACCTGCTTGAGGAGACCCTTGAGGCGACCGTGTCGGAGATTCCGCAGTCAGAGGGTTCCGGGCGCGTCCAGGTGACCGTCTTGCTCGACACCGTTCCTGAGCAGCTGCTGGGTGCCAACGTGCGCGTCATCATCCCGGTGGAGTCGACATCGGGCGAGGTGCTGGTGGTCCCCGCCGCGGCCCTGTCGGCCGTGGCTAACGGGGACACGCGCGTCGAGGTCGAAGAAGCCGATCTACCAGGGAAGACGCGCTTCGTGACCGTCGTGACTGGCCTTGCTACCGACGGCGTGGTGGAGGTGCGCGCCGTGGAGGGCCGCCTTGCCAAGGGCGACCGGGTGGTGGTCGGCCAGGCGGACATCGGCCTGCCTGGAGAGGGCCAGGAGCAGAACGGCGACACGGATGCCGACCAGGAGTCAGACGAGTCCTCCGCCGAGTCCACACCGGCAGGTTGACATGACGCTCGTAGGAGCCGCCGAGTACTCGGACGGCGAGTTGTCCGCTACCGCGTCCGACGACCGGGTGCTGGTGTTGGACGGCATCGAGCGCACGTACACGACGGGCGATGTCGAGGTGCCCGCGCTCAGCGACGTGCACCTCACGGTGCGCCGCGGCGAGTACGTGTCGGTGGTGGGGCCGTCGGGATCCGGCAAATCGACGCTGCTCAACATTCTTGGCCTGCTCGATCGACCCACCGCTGGCTCCTACCACTTCGAGGGCCTTGAGGTGGCCGACCTGGACGAGACGGACCGGACGTCAGTGCGCGGCCGTCGCATCGGCTTCGTGTTCCAGTCCTTCCACCTGTTGTCGCATCGCAGCGTGCTGGAGAATGTCACGCTGTCGATGCTCTACACCGGCGCAGGGCCTGCCGAGCGCGTCGAGAGGGCGACGGCCGCGCTGGAGTCCGTGGGCCTCGCGCATCGCGCGAGCTTCACCCCCACCCGGCTGTCTGGCGGCGAACGCCAACGCGTCGCGGTGGCCAGGGCTATCGTCGCAGAGCCCGCACTGCTGCTAGCCGATGAGCCCACGGGAAACCTCGACTCTCACACGTCGGATGCGGTGCTTGCCTTGTTTGACGAGCTCCGGACCCGCGGCCTCACCATCGTCATGATCACGCACGACGCCTCCATCGCGTCGCGCGCCGACCGCGCCGTCCGCATTCGCGATGGCAGGCTCACCGAGGTGGACGCCGCCGACATGGCACGTGCCGTCGCGCAGATAGGGCAGGAGCGGTGAAGCCCACGCGGATGTCGTGGCGCGACCTGGCCACTGAGGCGATCGCTGGCCTCGCGTCACGCCCTGCACGCACTCTCCTCACCGTGCTGGGAACGGTGCTCGGCATCGCCGCCTTGGTCGCAACCCTGGGTATCGCCCAGACGGCCGGCAACCGCATCGTCGGCAATTTCTCAGAGCTTGAGGCGACCAGTGTCGAGGTGACCAACGACGGCGGCTTCTGGGGCTCGAGCTCGAGCAGGGTGGCGTTCCCGCGCGACGCCGAGGATCGACTGCGGAGGCTCAACGGGGTTTCGGCCGTGGGGGCGATGGGCACCGTTCCGATCGGCGAGGACCTCGCCTCTGCCGTCAAGCTTGACGACCCTTCCGGTCGCAACGAGTTCCAGATCGACGTGATGGCCGCCTCGCCAGGACTGCTCGAGGCAGTGAAGGGTTCGCTGCGCACGGGTCGATGGTTCGACGCGGGCCACGAGACGCGCGCCGACGACGTGGTGGTGCTGGGTCCTGGGGCGGCGGCCCAGTTGGGCGTCTACCGGGTCGACCAGCAACCAGTGGTGTTCCTTGGCGACCGGCCCTTTGTGGTGATGGGAATCCTTGAGGACGTCGCGCGTCAGAGCAACCTGCTGGGCGCGATCATCATGCCGGAGGCGACCGCGCGCAAGCACTACGAGTACACGAGCGCTTCGACGGTGCAGATCGACGTCCAGATCGGGGCCTCGGAGCTGATCGGTGCGCAGGCGCCCATCGCGCTTAACCCCGACAACCCCGACGCGTACCGCGTGCGCACGCCCCCGTCACCAGACGCTCTGCGCAACAGGGTGGAGAGCGACGCTAACGCGCTGTTCCTCATCCTGGGCGCCGTGTCGCTGCTGGTGGGTGCCATCGGCATCGCGAACGTCACGCTGGTGTCTGTGCTCGAGAGGGTCGGCGAGATCGGGCTGCGCCGCGCGGTGGGCGCCCGCCGCAGACACATCGCCAGCCAGTTCCTCGTCGAGTCAACGGCGATGGGCCTGGTGGGCGGCGTGATGGGCGCCACCGCCGGAATCCTCATCGTCGTGGGGCTAGCGGCCGCTCGCGACTGGACGCCGGTGCTCTCGCCCCTCATCCCCGTGGGCGCGCCGCTGCTGGGCGCCCTCACCGGACTGGTGGCTGGCGTGTACCCCTCCCTGCGCGCCGCGTCCCTCGAACCCGTCGAGGCGCTGCGGTCAGGAACCTAGTCCCCGACCCCAGCCACGTCGTCGGCCGCGCTGGCGACACGGGGCCACGCCTAGGCCACTGGACCGTGCCATGAGCGCCACTGTCGTGGAAGACTGACGCCCATGACTCACTCGGATACCGGCGGAACCAGGCTCGACCCTTGGCTGGGGTCCTATGCCGCCCGCGCGCACAACATGCGCGCCTCCGAGATCCGCGCGCTGTTCGCGGTGGCCTCGCGCCCAGAGGTGGTGTCGCTCGCGGGCGGCATGCCGTTCATCGGGGGCTTGCCGCTCGAAGAGATCGGGGAGATGATGCGGCGCCTCATCGTCGAGCAGGGCGAGGTGGCGTTGCAATACGGCTCCGGGCAGGGGTATGAGCCTTTGCGTGAGCACATCACCGAGGTGATGGCGCTCGAGGGAATTCACGCACACCCTGACGACGTGGTGGTCACCACCGGCTCCCAGCAGGCACTCGACCTGGTCACCAAGATCTTCATCAACCCCGGCGACGTGATCGTGGCTGAGGCGCCCTCCTATGTGGGCGCACTTGGCGTGTTTCGCGCGCACGAGGCCGACGTGGTGCACGTGCCCATGGACGCAGACGGCCTGGTGCCCGAAGAGTTGGAGAAGGCGCTCACGCAACTGGCGGCCGAGGGACGCTCGGTGAAGTTCTTGTACACCGTGCCCAACTATCACAACCCAGGCGGCGTCACGTTGTCCATGGAACGCAGGCCTCGCGTCCTCGAGATCTGCCAACGCTTTGGCGTGCTTGTGTTGGAGGACAACCCTTACGGGCTGCTGGGTTTCGACGCCGAGCCGCTGCCGGCGTTGCGCTCGATGGACGAGGAGGGCGTGATCTACCTGGGGTCGTTCTCCAAGACTTTCGCCCCGGGGTTCCGTGTGGGATGGGCCGTCGCCCCCCACGCCGTGCGCGAGAAGCTGGTGCTCGCCTCAGAGGCCGCGATCCTGTGCCCGTCGAACGCGTCCCAGATGGCGATCTCCAGTTACCTCGACCACCACGACTGGAAGGGCCAGATCAAGAAGTTCAGGGAGCAGTACCGGGAGCGAAGGGACGCCATGATCTCGGCTCTCGAGGAGTTCATGCCGGACGCCACGTGGAATGTGCCAGACGGCGGCTTCTACGTGTGGGTCAAGCTCCCAGACGGGCTCGACGCCAAGTCCATGCTGCCGCGCGCCGTCACGGCCCGCGTGGCCTACGTGCCGGGCACAGCGTTCTACTACGACGGCACGGGCGCCAACTACATTCGCCTCTCGTACTGCTATCCCACGTCCGAGCGCATCAAGGAGGGCGTGCGTAGGCTCGCTGGTGTGGTGGACGCCGAGTTGGAGACCGTCCAGATCTTTGGGAAGGGCGGGACCGAGGCATCATCGACCGTGGAATTCCCGTCGCCGGACCTGGCATGAGCGACCCGGCTGCGACGGACAAGGCTGTGACTTGGGAGGCTACGACATGAAGGTCATGATTCTCGCTGGCGGACTGTCGCACGAGCGCGACGTCTCGATTCGCTCTGGGCGGCGCGTGTGGGAGGCGCTCGAGGAGCGCGGCATCAGGGCCACGGTGCACGACGTCGACACCACCCTGCTTCCCAATTTACAATCCCTTGACGACGCCGTGGTATGGCCTTTGCTTCACGGTGCTTCGGGTGAGGACGGCTCCCTGCAGGCATTGCTCGAACTGGTCGACGCGCCCTTCGTCGGCACCGGCTCCCGCGAGGCTCGCGTCGCCTGGGTCAAGCCCGTGGCCAAGGCGGTGTTCTCCCGAGCGGGCGTCTCCACCCCCGACTACGTGACGCTCCCTCAATCACTCTTCCGTGAGGTCGGCGCCGAGCACGTGCTGTCGGCGCTCCTGTCCAAGTTTCCCCTCCCGCTCGTCGTCAAGCCCGCGCGTGGCGGCTCCGCTCTCGGGGTATCGCTCGTCACCGAGGCGGACGACCTCGCCCAAGCTATGGTCCGCTGTTTCGCCTATGGCGACCAGGCCATGATCGAGCGCGCCGTCTCCGGCACCGAGGTGGCCGTCTCGGTCGTCGGCCACGACGACCAGGCAAAGGTGCTGCCCGCCGTCGAGATCGTGTGCGACGGGCCGTACGACTACGACGCTCGCTACAACCCCGGCCGCGTCGAGTACTTCGCGCCCTCGCGCCTCGAGCCCGCCCAGGTGGCCGCCGTCGAGGAGGCCGCGCTCGCCGTGCACCGGACCATGGGCCTGCGAGACCTGTCGCGCATCGACATGATCGTCGACGCCGCGGGTGTCGCCCAAGTCATCGACATCAACGTGGCGCCTGGCATGACGGAGACGTCGCTGTTCCCCCAGGCTGTGGAGGCCTCCGGTGAGGAACTGGGCGCGCTCTACGCCCGCATCGTCGAGGGCGCCTTCAGCCGCTAGCGGCCGAAGCCCTGCTCCTTGGGGTTGATGATCTTGGCGATCCTGTTCAGGTCCTCGACCGTCGCAAACTCCACCGTGATCTTGCCCTTGGTGCTACCGAGTTGAACCTTGACTCTGGTGTCGAGGTGATCCCCCAGCCGGGCGGAAAGATCATCCAGGGCGGCTGTGCGCCCGCCTGGCCGCACGGAACCCTGCTTGGGCTTCGCGACCTTCACCCCGATCGTCACGGCCTCCTCCGTGGCGCGCACCGACATGCCCTCTGCCACGATCTTCGTGGCCAGCTGATCCATCGCCTCTGGGCTGTCCAGCGTCAGCAGAGCTCGCGCGTGGCCAGCGCTCAGCACGCCAGCCGCAACGCGCTTCTGCACCGCTGGGGGTAGCTTGAGCAGGCGCAGCGTGTTGGTGATCTGTGGCCGCGAGCGGCTGATCCGGTCGGCGAGTTGTTCGTGGGTGATGCCGAAGTCGTCGAGCAGCTGTTGGTACGCGGCCGCCTCCTCAAGCGGGTTGAGCTGCGAGCGGTGCAGGTTCTCCACGAGCGCGTCGCGCAACAGATCCATGTCGTCGGTGCTGCGCACGATCGCCGGGATCTCGGTGAGGCCCGCCTCTCGGGTGGCACGCAGGCGCCGCTCGCCCATGATGAGTTCATAGCCCTCGCCATCGGGGTGGGGTCGGACCACGATCGGCTGCAGGACGCCGATCTCCTTGATGGAGCCCACCAACTCCGCGAGTTCTCCTGAGTCGAACACCTGACGCGGCTGCCGGGGATTGGGCACCACCTGGGTGGGATCGATGTACGCGAAGCGCGCGCCCGGTACGGGCCGCAGTCCGTCATCTGTGTCCGCGTCGGCCGCGCCAGCGTCGGCACCTTTGCCGGCCACAACGTCTTCGGGTACCTGTGGAATGGCCGCGGTGTCGGAGAAGAACACGTCCCGTGGCCGCGCGCCCTGACGGCGGTCGCCGTCGCCTTCCGTGGCGTCTGGCTCGGTGGGGATCAAGGCTCCTAGCCCGCGTCCCAGGCCTCGCTTGGGCTTGCTCACTGCGTACCTCCTGCGGCGACGCCGCGCTCGGCCAACTCCATGGCGGCGGCGAGGTACGCCACCGCTCCTGGGGAGTGGGGATCATGCGTGATCACGGTCTTGCCAAAGCTGGGAGCCTCGGAGACGCGGACCGAACGAGGAATGGTCTGGGGGAAGGTCTCGCCGGGAAAGTGACTGCGCACCTCGTGTGCGACCTCACGGGCCAGGTTGGTGCGCTGGTCGAACATGGTCAAGATGATGCTTGAGACGTGGATCTCGGGGTTGAGGTGCTTCTTCACCATCTCGACGGTCTTGATGAGTTGAGTGAGGCCCTCGAGGGCGTAGTACTCGCACTGAATGGGGATGAGCACCTCGGTGGCCACCACCATGGCATTGAGCGTGAGCAACCCGAGTGAAGGGGGGCAGTCGATGAACACGTAGTCGAGCTGCTTTCCTTCACGAGCAAGCAGGTCGGCCACCGCGCCGTGCAACCGGTACTCGCGCCGCACCGCAGAGACGAGCTCGATGTCCGCGCCCGCAAGATCGATCGTCGCGGGTACGCACCACAGCGTCGGCAGGTCGGGGCAGCGCTGCACCACCGACGCGAGGGATGCGTCGTCTAGCAACACGTCATAGATCGACGGGGTCCCCGCGCGGTGATCCACACCCAATGCCGTCGATGCGTTGCCCTGCGGATCCGCGTCGATCACCAAGACGTTCGCACCCTTGCTGGCGAGCGCCGCCGCCATGTTGACCGACGTGGTGGTCTTGCCGACGCCGCCCTTCTGGTTGGACACGGCGATGACACGGGTATCCGCTGGCCGCGGAAAGTCCGTCGCCTCAAGCGTCCGCCGCAGGCGTTCCGTCTCGATGAGCTCGGCCGCCAATGGGCTGTCGCCATCCGCTTCAATGCCGCTGAAAGGGTCCGTCGACGTCGGGCTGGCGCCTGTCGCTGCCTGCGGCTGAGCTTGCAGCGTCTCGTACGCAGGCACGTTCGAGCGATGGTGACCGAGGGTCGGCGTCTGTGATGACGTCGGCTCCTGGGCGGGGTCGGTCACGCGGTGCTCCTTTGTGTACGGGTGAGGGCAAGGGCCAATGTTTCACGTGAAACACCACCACCGCAAACGGGTATCTGGCAAGTTATGCACACTCAGCCTGGGGAGGATGGCGTGCGCCCTCCCGCCTGTGGACAGCCCCCGTCCAGAACGGCGCAAATGCGTCCTTAGGGTTGTGGAAAACCTGGGGATAGAAAATGCAGAAGAATCTACGGCTCGCGTGTCAGTCTCACGACCGTGGTGGGTTCGAGTCCCGGAAGAGTGGGTGCCGATTCCAGGTGAGCCACGAGCCGCGCCTTGCGCAGCGCGTACTTGGCGCGGTCGATTTCGTCGGCCGCGCTTCGTCCCTTGAGGAGTGCCATCTGACCGCCGGGTGCCAACAAGGGCAGGCACCACTTGATCAGCTTGTCGAGGGAAGCGACGGCGCGCGCCGTCAGCACGTCGGCCGTCACGGCGTCGCTGACCTCCTCTGCGCGCCCCCTGATCACCACCACATTGGCGAGACCGACAGTGGCCGCAGCCTCCTCGAGCCAGGCCACGCGGCGTTCCATCGGCTCGACCAACACCACCTCGCGCTCGGGAAGCATCGCCGCGATCACCAAACCGGGTAGGCCCGCCCCCGAACCCACGTCGACGATGCGGCCCTCACGGAGGAAGGGCACCACCGCGGCCGAGTTGAGAATGTGACGCTCCCACAGCCTGTCGAGTTCGCGAGGTCCGATGAGCCCGCGCCTCTCTCCCTCGGCCGCGAGCAGCTCCGCGAACACCCGGACGGTCTCGAATCGTTTGCCAAAGAACTGCCCGAGCGGGGCATCGCCGAGCGCATCAAAGTCGGTGTGGCCCGCCTGTGAGTTCAGCGGGGACGATGCATCGGCGGGCTGCGGCCCGGGGCCTTGAGGCGCCTGCGGGGTCATGTGTCTTGACCTCCTCTGTGTCCTTTGGATCACTCATGTCTCGTGGGCCACTCGTGACTGTCGAACCGCTGATGTCTCACGGAACGATCATCGCGTGTCGACCCTGCGCGCAGTGCCACCCGATGTTTCACGTGAAACATCCCTACGATCCGTCGGTCGGTCGAGTGTTTCACGTGAAACCTTGCTACGGCGAAGGCTACCGCCGCGCCCGCGCCGTTGCCCCCTGTGAAGCCGGCGCGACTACACGCCACAGAATGCAATCACCCCGCGGACGTGCCCGCCGGGCCGAGGCCTACGACGCGCACACCCGAGGGGTGGGCAACGGTGGTGCCGATGTTTCACGTGAAACATCTCGCGCAGCTACTCAGCGGGGTTGATCACCACGTGACGGTGCGGGTCCTCGCCGTCAGACTCCGAGACGAGCCCTGCATCGAGGACGACGTCGTGGACCACCTTGCGCTCGAAAGCGTTCATGGGCGCCATGGCAACAGGGGCTCCCTTCTCGCGAACCTCCGCGATCGCGGCGCGTGCCTGCTCCGCCAGCTGCTCCTTGCGGCCCGCCCTGAAGTCGGCGATGTCAAGCATGAGGCGGCTCATGTTTCCCGTCTCAGACTGCACGGCAAGCCGTGCCAGATCCTGCAGCGCCTCGAGCACCTCGCCGTCAGGACCAACCAGTCGCTTCATGTCTTGGTTGGGGCCGTCGGCCACGACGGCGACCTTCGGGCGGCCCGCCTCGACGGAGATGTCGATGTCGCCATCCATGTCGAGGATGTCGAGCAGCTCCTCGAGAAAGTCAGCGGCGATGTCGCCCTCGTTCTCGAGGGCCTTGCGAGTTTCATCGGTCATGATCGTCCTTGGGAAAGGGGCCGCCCGTACGGCGGCCAAGGTCTACGTGGATGTGGGTCCCGGCCCGGAGTCGCCGGCGTTGGCGCCGCCCGGCTTGCTGGCCCCGCCGGTCTGGCCTGGCTTGGCCCCACCCTTCTTGCCCTTCTTACGCTTGGGCTGCTGGCGCTGCCGGTTGCGGCGCTCTTCCTCCGCGGCGGCCGCTGCGGCCTCCTCTTCGGCGCGCGCCTCCTCTAGAGTGCGGCCGTCGATCGTCAGCCCCTTGCGAGCGGCCTTCTCGGTCTTGCGAGCAATGAGTGCCTTCTCCGCTTCCGAGCCCGGGGTGGGGTTGCGCCGGATCACGTAGAACTGCTGGCCCATCGACCAGGCGTTGGACACCGTCCAGTAGATGAGAACACCGATGGGGAAGTTGGGGCCAGAGATCACGAAGATGAAGGGAAGCGCATAGAGCAGGATCTTCTGCTGCTGGGCCATCGGGCCTTCAAGCGCGGAGGCCGGCATGTTCTTGAAGGTCAACTGACGCTGGCTGAAGAACGTGGTCGACACCATCATGGCGATCAGCACGGCCGCGATCCAGCGGGTGGCCGACGCGTCCGCACCGAGGAAGGTGTCAGAGAGCTTCGCCCCGAAGAGCTCAGCATTCATCGCCTGTTGGCGGAGAGGTTCAGACAGTAGCCCGATGGCCTCTCCATCCTCCTTCAGCCGGTAGTTGAGCACGCGGAAGAGCGAGAAGAAGATCGGCATCTGCAGAAGCAGGGGAAGGCACGACGCGAAGGGGTTGGTCTTGTGCTCCGAGTACAGGGCCATCGTTTCTTTGGTCATGGCCTCGCGTGAGGCCTGATCCTTCTTGCCCTTGTACTTGTCTTGGATCTTGCGCAGGTCAGGCGCGATCACCTGCATCGAGCGTTGAGCCTTGATCTGGCGAACGAACACAGGGATCAGCGCCATCCTGATCACCGCGGTAAGTCCCACGATCGACAGCGCCCAGGCCACGCCAGACTCTGGGTCCATGCCCAGGAACTCGAGCCCTTGGTGCACCAACGCCATGACGCTGGCCACCACCCACTCGATGGGTACTAACAGGGAAAAGATCGCTTCCACGGAGGAATCCTTACGTAGCTACTGGTGAAGTCTGGTGGTGCTGCTGGAACAGCGGCTCGCCCACGGCCGGTACCTCATCGACGCCCCCATTGCTCCACGGGTTGCAGCGAAGCACGCGCCACCCTGCAAGCACCGTACCGCGCAACGCCCCGTGCCGACGCACGGCCTCAAGCCCATAGTGGGAACATGAGGGGTAGTACTTGCAGGTGGGGCCGATCAACGGCGAGACGGTCAGCTGATACAGGCGAATGAGTCCCATGAGGGCAAGGGCGGGCAGGCGCACGGCAGTCGCGAGAATCCTCATGCGTCGGCCTTGGCCAGAGCGCGGCGAATGCCGCCGGCAACGTCGTCGCGCAACTGCGCGAAACTCGCCGCCGCAGCGTCGGGAAGGGCGCGGATCACTACCCGCGAGCCGAGCGGGAGCTCCACCAACTCGTCGGCCATGATGGCGCGCAAGCGACGGGTGACTCGGTTGCGCACCACGGCGCCTCCTACGGCTCGAGAAACAGCGAAACCGGTCATGCTGTTCGCATCACCGGTTCTCGCGAGGTACACCACCGCAGTGCGGGTACCGGCCTTGGCTCCCTGGCGCATCACGAGGCGGAAATCCTCTGCGCGGCGAAGTCGCTGGCCGGCCGAGAGCACTACGCCGACAGGTCTTCGCGACCCTTACGGCGACGGGCCTTCAAGATCGAACGCCCGGCACGGGTACGCATGCGCAGGCGGAAGCCGTGCGTCTTGGCACGCTTGCGGTTGTTCGGCTGAAAAGTCCGCTTGCTCACGGGGAAACTCCACGACTGTTAGGGATGGTCAAATAGCGCACTTACGTTACGCGCTGC
>NZ_JADQBF010000062.1 GCF_016278775.1 Demequina sp.
GATCAACAGCGCCAGGGCGGCGGCGCTCGCGTGCCCTCCTGACGTCTGATCCACCGTGGCGCGTAGCTGTTCGCCCAAGGTCGCCTCGGCCCCAGCCGCCTCGTCGTCAATCGCATAGGACTGGGCGAGGGCGGCGATGACCACCTCCTTGGCAGCGACCCCTGTCAGGAGCGCGGAGGCGATCCGCCAGTCATCGAGGCCCATGGGGCTGAGGGCTGGCGCTGCCGAAAGTGCCACCGCGCCGTAGACGGAGTCCTCGACGGGCACATCCGCGAGTGCGTGCCCGCCCGTCACGGGGATGGCCTGCAGCACCCACAGTGCCATGACGACCACGACGATGATGGTCCCCGCCTTGCGTACAAACGACGCGACGCGTGTCCACACGCTCGTGCCGAGCGATCGCGCGTGCGGGAGCTGGTAGTCGGGCAGGGCGATGATGAGCGGCTCGGGGACCACGTCTCGCAACACCGTGCGCCTGGCGATGAGACCCCAGCCGATCACGAGGACGACGGAGCCGACGTACATGGCGAACACCACGGTGCCCGCGTGAGTGGGGAAGAACGTGTGGGCGAGCATCAGGTACACGGCCAGGCGCGCGGTGCACGACGTCAGCGGGACGAGCAGTCCCGTGAGGAGGCGCTGACGCGCGTGAGGGAGCACGGCGGTGGCGGACAGGGCTGGCACATTGCAGCCGAAGCCGACGATGAGCGGCAGCATGGCGCGGCCGTCGAGCCCGAGCGCACGCATCGCGCGATCAGCCACCACGGCCACGCGCGCGAGGTAGCCGCTGCCTTCTAGCGCGCCCACCGCCATGAACATGATCGCCATGAGGGGAACAAACGACATCACCGTGCCCACGCCTGCGAGCACGCCGTCGACGGTGAAGGACACGATCCAGGCCGGCGTTCCGATCACGCCCAGTGCGGACGACACTGCCGACGCCACGGGCCCGTCAACGAGCCGGGCGGCCGCGTCCATGAGCGGGCCCGCCACCACCGTCGTGAGCTGAAACACCGCCCACACGACAGCCAAGAAGATCGGCAGTCCGAGCCAGGGGTTGAGCAGTGCACGATCCAGACGGTCGGTGAACGTCAAGCGCGGCTCGCCAGCGGGGACGGCCGCATCCGTCACCGACTCCACCCAATCGAACAAGTGCTGGGCGCACGCCAGTGTGTCGGGCAGTGACGCGGCGTGCTTGTGGGGCTCGATTCCCCGGACCGTTGTCGGATTGCTGAGCGCCGCGCCGACGGCCCGTTCGAGCGCCGTCCTGCCAGCGCCGGAGCGACCGTTGACCTCCACGACGGGCACGCCAAGGGCCGTTGACAACGCTTCCGCGTCCGGTCGCAGCCCCCTGGCCTGGGCAAGATCGACCATGGTGAGTGCCGCCACCACCGGCCGTCCCGCCGCCGCTACCTGTCCCAGCAAGTACAGGGATCGGCTGAGCGCCGTCGCGTCGAGCACCACCACGGCGACGTCGTGCTCGGCGTCATTGACGGCGTCGGCGGCCACCTGCTCGTCAGGGGAGCGGGCGATGAGGCTGTAGGTGCCGGGAAGGTCCACGAGCGCCAAATCCTCGCCGTCGATGCGCCACGTGCCGGTGGCGAGGGCCACCGTGGTGCCAGGCGCGTTGACCACGCGCTGGCGGGCCTTGGTGAGCGCGTTGAACAGCGTCGACTTGCCGACGTTGGGGTTGCCGACCAACAGAATGCTCGCCGTGCGCACCGCTTGCTTCATGCCGGATCCACCTCGATGAGCGCGCACGTCGCGGCGTCGATGGCCAGCCGTGCCGCGCCGATGGAGACGACGCGCGACCCAGAAGCGCCTCGCGCGGTGAGGCGCAAGAGGGTCCCTGGCCGCAGTCCCATCTCGCGCAACCGGAGCACCGCCGTCGAGTCCGCACTGACCGTGCGCACGTGAGCACGTGTGCCTGGCGGAAGCGCGGTGAGTTGCATACCCTCACGGTATTTCGAAAGGTAAGCCTTACCTAATTACTTAGGTCCCGGTTTGTCGCACACCCCAGGGCTACGAGTAGGCCTCCGCCTGCAGCGTGTAGAGGGCGCTGTAGAGGCCCCCGAGCTTCATGAGATCGTCGTGCGAGCCCGTCTCCTCAATCCGCCCGTCATTCACCACCACAATGAGGTCCGCCATCCGCACCGTGGAGAACCTGTGCGACACCAGCACGGTGATCCCGCCAGTGGTCCGTGCCACCTGAGCCGCAGAGGCGGCGTAGTTCTCGAATAAGTCGTGCTCCGCTTGCGCGTCCAGCGCCGACGTCGGCTCATCGAGCAACAGCAGCAGGGGCGTCTGGCGCATCATGGCGCGACCGAGAGCGAGCTTCTGCCACTGCCCTCCGCTGAGGTCGGTGCCACCCTCCCACGCCCTGCCCAGCTGGGTATCGAGGCCATCGGCAAGCCGATCAAGGAGGTCGTCCCCGCGGGCGCGGTGGAGCGCATGCTTCACCGCTCCGGCGTCCCCGATGTGTGGCAGGTCGCCGAGGCCGACCGTCTCGCGTGCCAGGAACTCGAAGCGCGCGAAGTCTTGGAACCCTGCGGCGATGCGCGCGCGCCAGTCACCCACCGCGTAGCGAGTGATTGCCACGCCATCGATGTCGATATCACCGGAGAGGGGCTCGTAGAAGCGGGAGAGGAGTTTGACGAGCGAGGTCTTGCCGGCGCCGTTCTCTCCGACGATCGCGACGGTGTGACCCGCAGGGAGGTGGAGGTTGACGGCGCTCAGCACTGGCATGTCAGTACCTGGATACGCGAAGGTGACGTCGCGCAACGTAATGCCGTCGCGCAGCGTGTCCGGCAGCTCCAGATCGGGGGTGCGAGCGGGCTTGTTCACCAGCGCCCGAATCCACGCAAGATTCGCCTGGGTGCGCGCCGTGCGCTGCAGTCCGACCAACAACGCCGCCGCATGGGTCACCTGTTGGTTGACCTGGGCGGCGAGCGAGATGGCGAGCACCACATCGCCCACCGTCCCTTGACCGGCCACCACCCGCCGCACCACCAGCAGGGTGGCGGCGATGTAGGAAACTGCAAAGATCGCCTGGCCGCAGACGCGCAAGAGTGCGGCCCGGTCCTCGCCCCTGGTCACGAGCGCCGTGGTGGCGTCCCACGACTCACGTTGCCGTTGCCTCATCTGCTCCGTCAGGCCGCACGCGCGGATCTCTTTCGCCGAGACCGCGTTGGTGGCAAGACTGAACACGTGCCGACCGCGGCGCGTGTGAGGTGCCGCCGCGAGACGAGCGCCCGCGATAGCGGACTCCGCACGCTTGCCGAGCACCAGGGGAGCGAGGGCGAACAGCGGCAGGAGGAGCAACCAGGGGGACAGCATGGCGAGCAAGACACCCGTGATGGAGGCGCCAGCGACAAAGCCCATCGAACTGAACAGGCGGTCGATGGTCGGCCAGCCGGACCAGTCGACCTCTTGCCTCACGACGGCAAGCCTGTCCGCAAAGTCCGGGCGCTCGTGGTGCTCGAGCCCGTCGGAGCCGTTTGACAGGTCGATGAGTTCCCGCTCGAGCGCGAGTTGAACCATCTCGCCTAACTCGTAGGCGACAACGCGACCGAAATGGCCCGCCGTGAGGGTCATGATCACGAGCGTGGCGACCGCGAGCGCGCTTGCCGTCACCGTGGCGGAGTCGCCCGCGATCGCGGCATCCGTGAGAGAGCCGAGCGCTGGCGCAGCGAGCGGCAGCGACGCGAATTGCACGATCATGAGCGCAAGAGCCGCGAGAAACCGCCAGCGGCTCGCCCGCCATGCCACGCCCGCCAGTGCAGCATTGCCGTGCAGGGTCTCTCTCATACGTCGAGCCCGCGAGTGAAGCGGTCGGCCTGGAGCGTGAACAGCTTCGCGTAGTGGCCACCGGTCTTCATGAGTTCCTGGTGTGTGCCTTGCTGGCACACGCGCCCTTGGTCAATGACCACGATGTGGTCGGCACGGCGCACGGACGAGAATCGATGGGAGATCAGGAGGGTGGTCACGCCGTGGGTGAGTTCGACGAACCGGTCAAAGAACGCCGCCTCCGCCCTGACGTCTAGCGCCGCTGTGGGCTCGTCGAGCACCAGCACCTTCGCACCGTGATGGAGCGCATACAGTGACCGCGCAATCGCGATGCGTTGCCATTGCCCGCCGCTCAGGTCGATCCCCCCTGGGTACGTGCGCGCGAGCGGCGTGTCGAGGCCCGTGGGCACGCCTGCGAAGGCATCGAGAATCCCAGCCTGGTGCGCCGCCTCGCGGATTGCCGCATCGTCGCGCGGAGCATGGGCCGCGCCCAGCATGATGTTGTCGGCCGCCGAGTACTCGTAGCGGATGAAGTCCTGGAACACGACGCTCACTTGCTTGCGCCACTCGTTCACGTCGAGGTGGCCGATGTTCACTCCGTCGGCCTCGATCGCGCCATCAGTCGGTTCATAGAGGCGTGTGAGCAGTTTGACGAGCGTGGTCTTGCCAGCACCATTCACGCCCACGATCGCGGTAGAGCGTCCCGCGGGGATCTCCAGGTCAAGACCGGAGAGCACCTCCTGGCCGCCGCCAGCGTAGGCGAATCTCAGGGAGCGCAGGTCAAGGCGCGAGGCTGGCATTGAGCGCACGTCGCTCGTGCCCCGCCCGGCGTCTGAGGCGTCGGCGGCGACAGCGTCGGACGCTGCGTCGTGCTTCTCGCGTGCCACCGCCGCGTCGGCCAACTGGCGCAGGTTTCGCATCGCCTCCATGGCGCGCATCCCGAACTGGGTGGGGACGTCAGACTCCTCAAATTCCTGGCCAAGACTGACGGCGCCCAACGTCGCTTGCAGGGACAGCGCGAGCGCCGTCAGCGTCAGCGTGCCCGCGGCGGCCGCGTGGCCGACGGAGTACAGCACGAAGCCGGTGATCGCCACGCCGAACACGGTGAGAGGGAGGTATGGCAAGAAGACGATCTTGCGGCGGGCGATGCCGACGGGGCGGTACATGTCCCAGAAGGCGCTCGAGTAGCGATTCCCTAGCCACTCATTGATGCCGAAGATGCGCGTCTCCTTTGACGCGACATCGCCCATCGTTAGGTCGCGAAGATAGGCGCGCCTACGCGAGGCAGGCATGATCGTGCGCCATGCCGCACTGAACCGTCGGAGGCCACCTCGGTTGACGGTGCGAAAGGTCATGGTCGAGGCGAAGATCGCGACTCCTGCCCACCAGAACGATGCCGCACTCAACAGCGCGCAGAACCCCGCGAGCGTGGTGTACCGGGCTATCAGAGCCAAGAAGCCGCAGACCGCCTGGCCTGGCGTGTTCCAGTCGGTGTCGAGTTGGCCAGTGACCTCTGACAACTCGTCGAGCACCGCGTGATCCTCGAGTGGCGCGATGCTCGTGGTTTGGCTCACCACCGTGAGCACATCGTCGCGCAACTGCCCGTCGATCCGGCGCCGCACGCGCGCATTGACCGCTGTGACTACTGGAGCCGTCACCTGAGCGAGCAGAAAGATGGCGGCGGCGAGGATGAACCCTGTCACGAGCGAGTCCCATTCAGCGGACTGGACGCCGCCCTCCACCGCGGCGGGCACGCGCCCGATCACCACAGAGGTGGCGACCACGAAGCCCACGGGCGCTGCACCAGCGAGTAGGTGCATGACCACCAGCGTGACCGCGAGGCCAACGCCGGCACGCGGCACGAGGCGGGCGATGTCGAGCCGGCCACGCAGGGCGTGTTCCTTGGGGACTTCCTCGCCTGCGCTGGCGCGCGAGCGGCCTGTCCCGGAGTCAGGGGCGGCGGCCACGCCCCGAGTATAGGAGTGGCCCCCGGCGGCTGGGTTCAGCGCGGCGGGGGAGACGATCAGGTGGTGCCGTCTGGAACCCTGCCGCGCCACACGTCGAGCATGGCCTTCGCGTCGGCGGCAACCTCTCGCACGTGCCCGATCATGGTCGACTTGGTGAGGCGCTGAGGTGGGTAGGTGCCCTGAGCGTCGAGACCGATGCGGTCGCACACCCAGACCGCTCGCGGCACGTGAAACTCCTGGCTCACCATGATGACGCTCGTCGCGCCGAAGGTGTCGCGGGCGTTCACGCACGACGAGTAGGTGTCGACGCCCAGCGGATCCTCCTCGATGGCCTCCGGCGGCACGCCCATGCCCTCCGCGACCTCGCGCATGACGCTCGGCTCACCAAAGCCCGAACTGTCGGAGCCGTCACCACTCATGATGAGGCGGTCGACGGAGCCGCTGAGGTACAGCTGCACGCCGGTCTCGACGCGCTCGCGAAGGAACCGCGACGGACGCCCGTCTTCGTACACGCGAGCCCCGAGCACGACGGCGGCGTCGGCACGGTCGAACGACGAGGAGGACGTGTGAGTGTCAGACGCGGTGCTGGCACGCACGATCATCCACGGCGTCGCTATCGTGGTGGGGACCAGCACCAGGACGGCGACCACCCAGCGGTAGCGAGGATGCAGGCGCGTGCGTGACCTCATCTGAGCGAGTGCCGCCACGCGCCGGAGCCGCGGCCAAGGACTCCAACCTTGATGCCGCGCATCGTCCGCGCGCGATCCATCCACGCCGACGTGGGGGAGCCGGGCTCCTCGTCTTGTTCAGCGGCGTTCGCCATGGCCACCATGCCAGCCACCAGCGCCGCGAGTTCGTCGTCGTCTGGCGCGCCGCGCACCACCCGCATCGCGGCGGCCGCATCCACGAAGTCGTCCGGGCTACTCACAGGGGGATGTTCCCGTGCTTCTTGGGGGGAAGGGCGGCGCGCTTGGTGCGCAACGCACGCAAGCCGCGCACAATCTGAGCGCGTGTCTCAGAAGGTTCGATCACGGCGTCGACGTATCCCTTGTCGGCGGCGTTGTAGGGGTTGACGATGCTCTCCTCATAGTCATCGATGAGCGCCTTGCGCTCGGCTTCGACGTCGCCGCCGGACTTCTCGACCTCGGCAAGCGCGCGTCTTGACAGGATGTTCACCGCACCGCTGGATCCCATGACCGCGATTTGGGCGGTGGGCCACGCCAGATTGATGTCCGCACCCAACTGCTTGGAGGCCATCACGATGTAAGCCCCTCCGTACGCTTTGCGCGTGATGACGGTGATGAGCGGCACGGTGGCCTCTGCGTACGCGTAGATCAGTTTGGCGCCACGGCGGATGATGCCTTGGTGTTCCTGGTCAACACCGGGGAGGAAGCCGGGGACGTCCACGAAGGTGAGTACCGGGATGTTGAAGGCGTCGCACGTGCGCACAAAGCGCGCGGCCTTCTCTGCCGCGTTGATGTCGAGTGTGCCTGCCATCGACAGCGGCTGGTTGGCGACCACGCCGACGGAGTGGCCCTCGACGTGGCCGAAGCCCACCACCACGTTGGAGGCAAACAGGGGTTGCACCTCGAGGAAGTCGCCGCCGTCGAGCACCGCCTCGATCACGGTCTTCATGTCGTACGGCTGGTTGTCGCTGTCCGGCACCAACGTGTCGAGTGCGAGGTCTTCTTCCGTGACGTCGAGGTCGGCTTCCTGGTCCCACACGGTGGGGTCCGACAAGTTGTTTTGCGGAAGGAACTGCAGCAAGTGCTGCACGTACTCGATCGCGTCTTCCTCGTCGTCGGCGAGGTAGTGCGCCACGCCGGACTTCACGTTGTGCGTCTGCCCGCCGCCCAGGTCCTCGAACGTGACCTCTTCTCCGGTGACCGACTTGATGACGTCGGGCCCCGTGATGAACATCTGCGAGGTGCCGTCCGCCATGACAATGAAGTCGGTCAGCGCGGGCGAGTACACGGCACCGCCGGCACTCGGCCCCAGGATGATGGATATCTGGGGGATCACTCCAGACGCGGCGACGTTGCGCCGGAAGATCTCGGCAAACTGGGTGAGGGCCGCGACGCCCTCCTGGATGCGCGCGCCGCCACCGTCGGAGATGCCGATGAGCGGCACTCCGGTGCGCAGAGCGAAGTCTTGCGCCTTGGTGATCTTGTGGCCGTGAGTCTCGCCAAGGGAGCCGCCAAAGACGGTGAAGTCTTGAGAGTAGACGGCCACCTGGCGGCCATCCACCGTCCCGTAGCCGGTGACGACGCCGTCGCCAAACGGGCGGTTCTTATCCAGCCCGAACGCGGTGGCGCGGTGTCGTGTGAGGGCGTCGAACTCGACGAATGAGCCCTCGTCGAGCAGGAGTTCGACGCGCTCGCGCGCCGTCTTCTTGCCGCGCGCATGCTGCTTCTCTTGTGCAGCTGCTTCCGGCGCCGTGATGGCGGTGGTCATCTTGTCGCGCAACGCCTCTAGTGCGGATGCGGTGGACTTGGTAGTGGGGGTGTCGGCCACAGTGCTCCCTTAGGTCAACTCGCACACAGCCTAGCCGGGGGCGGGAGCGTTGCCACAGTCGCTCCGGCGCGGCGCCTGCTCAAGCGGTGCCTGAGAGTGTCCGAAGGTGACGCGAGTCGGCCCCGCGAGAGGCGCGGTCAGGAGTATTGCTCGGCTTGCAGTGCGTACAGCTCCGCGTAGATGCCGCCTTGGGCGACGAGCTCGTGGTGGGTGCCGGCCTCGGCGATCCTGCCGTCTCCCACCACCAGAATGGTGTCTGCCATCCGCACCGTCGAGAACCGGTGCGATACCAGGACAGTGATGGCTCCCGTGCGCTGCGCCACCCGCCTCGCACCCAGCGCGTACTGCTCGAAGAGGTTGTGCTCGGCTTGAGCGTCGAGGGCGGACGTGGGCTCGTCGAGCAACAGCAACAAGGGGTTCTGACGCATCATCGCGCGTCCGAGCGAGAGCTTCTGCCATTGCCCGCCAGAGAGGTCGGTGCCGCCGTCGTAGGACTTGCCGACGAGCGTGTCGAGGCCTTGCGGCAGTCGTTGCAGGACGTCCTGCGCGCGGGCGCGATCGAGCGCATCGGTGACGGCCGAGGCGCTGTCGATGTCGGGCTGCGAGCCCAATCCCACCACGTGTTGCGCGGGGAACTCGAAGCGCGCGTAGTCCTGGAAACCTGCGGAGATGCGCTCCCGCCATTCGTCGACGGGGATGCGGCGGATGTCGGTGCCGTCCACCGTGACGGTTCCTGTGGTGGGCTCGTAGAAGCGGCACAACAGCTTGATGAGCGTGGATTTGCCCGCCCCGTTTTCGCCCACGATGGCGATGGTGGAACCGGCAGGGATGGTGATGTTGACGTGCTCCAGCACCGGAGTCGAGGTGCCCGGGTAGGCGAACGACACGTCGGCAAACGTGATGCCATCCCGCATCGACTCGGGCGCGTCACTGTCCGCCGCGACGTCGCTGGGACGGTTCACTACGGAGTCGATCCATCGCATCTCGGCGAACATGGAGGCGGTGCGTTGCAGGCCCTGCAGCATTCCCACGACGGCGGTCACCTGTTGATTGACCTGGGCGGCAAGGGTGATGACCATGAGCACGTCGCCCACTGTCCCGTGGCCTGCGACGGCGTCGCGCACCACCAACAGGGTGCTGGCGACGTACGCCACGCCAAAGATGATCTGGCCGAGCGCGCGCAGTGCGGTCGCCTTGTATTCCGCCCGCACTTCAATGGCCGACGCTTGTGCCCAGGACCGGGCTTGGCGTTCCCTGACCTGGTCCTCCAGGCCGCAGGTGCGCACCTCTTTGATGGGCCCCGCGTCGGCAAGCAGCGCGAACATGTGATTGGCCTGTCGGGTGGAAGCCGCCGCGTCAGCGCGGGCACGCTTGGAGATCTCTTCTGCCTTGCGGCCGAGCAGCAGCGGTGGTACTGCCGCGACGGGCAGGAGTAGCAGCCACACGTTGAGGGAGGCCAGCAGCACCGCAGTGACGACAAGCCCGAACACGATGGCCACGCCCCCGTACAGCGACGCCACTGTGCTCCACGCGGCGCGATCGGTCTCGCGACGAATCACGGCGACGCGGTCGGCGTACTCGGGGCGTTCGTGGTGTTCCAAGCCGACGCTGCCGTTGGACAGTGACCCCATGTCGCGTTCGATGAGGGACGCCATGACCTCGGCCGTGCGGAAGTAGAAGATGTGCGCGAAGTGTTGTGCGGTGAGTGCGATCATGAGCAACACCGCGACCGAGCCAGCCCACCACAGGGCGGTGCGGGCCTCGCCTGCGATCGCATTGTCGACGATGCCGCGCAGTCCCACCGCGGCGGCTGGCATGGACACGGGCGCCACGAGCACCAGCCCAAAGCCCACGATGAAGTTCTTGGGGCCCGCCCGCCACGCGTAGCGGAAGGTGTCGGCGATTCCGCGGAACAGTTCCATCAGCGCACCGTCCCCATCGCGTCGGCGTCCGCGTCCTCGTCGGCGTCTAGCCCTTCTCTGAAGCGTTTCGCCTGGAGCTCGAAGAGCCGGCGGTAGTGAGTGTCCGTCTGCATCAGGTCCGCGTGGGATCCCTGCTCGATCACCTGACCGTTCTCGATCACCACGATGCGGTCTGCCCTGCGCACCGAGGAGAAGCGGTGGGAGATCAGCAAGGTGGTCGCGCCGCGCGTCAGGTCAACGAACTGGTCGAAGAACTGGGCCTCGGCGCGCACGTCGAGCGCGGCGGTGGGTTCGTCGAGTACGAGAACGCGCGCCCCCTTCTCGAGCGCATACAGCGACCGCGCGATCGCGACGCGTTGCCATTGACCGCCGGACAGGTCGATGCCGTCGGCGTAGCCGCGCGCCAACGTGGTATCGAGGCCGTGCGGCGTGTCGCGCAGCGTGTCCAGCATGCCGATGGCAGCGGCGGCGGCCTCGACGGCCGCCCTGTCGTGCGGCACAGACGCTGCGCCCGCGGCAATGTTGTCGGCGGCGGAGAACTCGTATTGGACGAAGTCCTGGAAGACGACGGAAAGGGTGTGGCGCCACTGCACGATGTCGAAGTCCGCGATGTTGGTGCCGTCGACGTAGATGCCGCCTGCGGTGGGCTCGTAGAGCCGCGCGAGCAGCTTCATGAGGGTGGTCTTGCCAGCACCGTTGACGCCGACCAACGCGGTCGACTTGCCAGCCTCGAGCGTGAGGTTGAGTCCGTCGAACACCACCTCGTCTGCCCCGGGGTAGCTGAAGTGCAGGTCGCGGAACTCGATGGAATGGTGTGGGGCGTCCTCGGGAACGGCGGCCTCGCCGCGTGGCGCGGTGTCGTCGGCGATGACGGCGGCCTCTACTTCGCGCAGCGCCGTGAGCGCGTTCATGCCGAACTGGGTGGACGTGTCTGACTCGGGGTAGTCGCGGGCGAGCATCAGCGCTCCGGTGAGCGCCTGCAGCCCGAGTGTCAGATCGGTGAGGCTCATCGCGCCGGTCTCAAGTTCCCCGGCGTCCATGCCGGTACCGGCGGCGCGTGACACCAAGGAGAACAGTGCCCACGCGACCGCGACAAGGCCGACGGCGGTGTAGACCAGGTAGGGCTTGAAGTAGATCCTGCGACGTTCGGCGTTGGTGGGATCGGCGAACGCGAAGAAGGCGTCGTGGTGCCGGCCCCGTAGCCAGGGCATCGAGCCGAACACGCGGATCTCTTTGGCCGCCAGCGAGCCCAGCGTCACGTCCCGCAAGTACAGCAGGCGCCGCCGCAGGTGACCGTTGGTGCGCCAGATCGCCGAGTAGTTGCGTAACCCGCCCCTGTTGCCGGTGCGCAGGATGAAGATCGCGGCGGTCAGGGCAGCGGTGACGGCGGGACCGAACAGCGCCCAGATGATCACCAACAGGGCGAAGAGTTGGGTATAGCGGGCGATCAGAAACAGCATGCCGCCCACGGCGTTGCCTGGAGTGTGGAAGTTGTTCTCGAACGGGGTGCGCGCCTCCGCGAACTTCGACAGGGTTTTGCCGTCCTCGAGCGACGCGATGCCAATCGATGACGTCACGGACCGCACGGCCTGATCCCGAATCTTGCCGTCGACCTCGCGTTGGATCGCCAGGCCCAACATCTGCTGCACGGGTGCGAGGATCTGCTGCACCATGAAGGCGCCAGCGCCGATCAGGAACAGGCGCACCAGGCCGTCCCACTCGGCGGTTCCCACCCCTGCTCCTACAGCGTTGGGGACGCCCCCAATCATGGTCGACGTCGCAATCATGAACACGATGGGCAACGCGCCAAGCACCAGGCCCAGCACGGCGAGCGCCCCGACGCGCCAGCCGCCCGCGAGGGGCATGATGCGCCAGATGCGTAGGCGCGCCTCGATGGCGCTGTCCCAGTAGGCGGCGGCGCGCTCGCGCAGGCGAGAGGTAAGCGGTTTTTCGCTTGGAGTGTGGGTCTTCGACACGCGCACCACATTAGCGACTGGCTCTGACATCCCAGGTAGTCGTGGCAAAGCCCCACCAGTCCTGTGCGGGGTGGCCCCACAGGCGTCCGCCTCCGCAGGCGGAACGCATGCCCGTTAGTGCCCGTTTGGCACTTGACGCGGCCCGCTTGCGGGTCTAGATTGCCCAATGTCAACCAATACGGGTGCAAACGGGCACCGAGTATCTCCGCCTCTCGCAACGACGCGAGGCAAGGAAGGGAAGGTACGCATGTCAGCAACTGATATGCAGGCAAAGAAGAACCGAGAGGGCAGCGGCGCGTCAGCTCAGATCCAGCGCGTCGGACGGTTCTTGTCAGGAATGATCATGCCCAACATTGGGGCTTTCATCGCCTGGGGCCTCATCACGGCCATGTTCATTGGGACGGGGTGGGTGCCCAGCGAGAAGTTCGTGCTGTTGGTCGACCCGATGATCCTCTATCTACTGCCGTTGCTCATCGGCTACACCGGTGGCCGCATGGTCTACGGCCAGCGAGGCGCCGTCATCGGCGCGATCGCCACCGTCGGCGTGGTGGTGGGTTCGGATGTTCCCATGTTCCTGGGCGCCATGGCCATGGGTCCGTTCGCAGCGTGGTGCCTCAAGCAGGTCGAAAAGCTGTGGGCAGACAAGATCAAGCCAGGCTTCGAGATGTTGGTGGACAACTTCTCCATCGGCATCCTGGGCGCAGGGCTGGCCATGTTTGGTCAGTGGCTCATCGGTCCCGTCGTGTCGAAGCTCGTGGAATGGGCAGGCAACGGCGTCGACGTTCTTGTCGAGAACAACCTGTTGCCGCTGGCGTCGATCATTGTGGAGCCGGCCAAGGTGCTGTTCCTCAACAACGCCATCAACCACGGCGTGTTCACGCCGCTCGGCGCTCAAGAGGTGCTGGAGGACGGCAAGTCACTGCTGTTCATGATCGAGTCCAACCCTGGACCCGGCCTTGGCATCCTGGTGGCGTTCATGCTGTTCGGTCCGCGCATGCTTAAGGCAGCGGCCCCCAGCGCGATCATCATCCACTTCTTCGGCGGCATTCACGAGGTGTACTTCCCGTTCGTGCTCGCCAAGCCGAAGATGATCATCGCGGCGATCGCGGGCGGCATGACCGGTGTGCTCACGGGCACGCTGTTCAACGGAGGCCTGGTCTCCGCACCATCACCGGGTTCGATCTTCGCGTACTTCACGTTCACGCCGCCTGGCGGACACGTGGTGATGCTGCTGCAGGTCATTCTGGCTGCGGCCGTCTCGTTCGCCGTCGCTTCGTTCCTGCTCGGATTCGGTCGCGAGGCCAAGCGAGAGAACGAAGCAGAAGAGGGTGCTAGCGAAACTACGGCCGTCCCGGCGTAGCGTGAAGCACACCGATACAACGAGGTAGAGGAGAAAGCGATGCCGACGATCAACGGTTCCGACGTCAAGCGCGTAGTAGTCGCGTGCGACGCGGGTATGGGAAGTTCAGTCATGGTGGCAAGCACCTTGCGCTCCAAGCTCAAGAAGCATGGGGTCGAGGTGATCCACACGCCTGTCGACGAGATTCCTGCCGACGCGTCTGTGGTGGTGTGTCATCAGGGCCTGGCGTCCCGTGCCCAGGCCACGGCGCCCAACGCCGTGGTGGTTCCCTTCGCTGTCTTCATGGGCGACCCGGCCTTCGCCAAGGTCGAGAACGCCATCGTCCAGGGTCAAGACCTTGAGTCCTGATCCTCGGCCGATCCTCGAGCCCAGCGCCGTCCGCCTTGGCCTTCAAGCCAAGGACAAGGCGGACGCGCTGCGGCAGTGCGGGGAGGTCCTGACCGAAATCGGCGCCGCGTCGTCTGCCTATGCCGACGCCATGCTGGAGCGGGAGAAGTCAGTCTCGACGTACATCGGCGAGGGCGTGGCGATTCCGCACGGCACCAACGAGAGCCGCGAGCACATCGAGCGCGCGGCGATCGCCTACCTTCAGTTTCCCCAAGGAGTCGACTGGGACGGCAATGCGGTGCACGTGTGCATCGCCATTGCGTCTCGCTCGGAGGAGCACGTCGACATCCTGCAGTCCCTGGCGACCGTGCTCATGGATCCCGAGTCGGCCGCCGCTTTGCGTGAGGCGTCGTCGATCGACGACGTCATTGCGCTGCTCACTCCCCAGGCCTAACCCCCGCCAAGGAAGGAAATACCAGTCGTGAAAGCCCTGATGTTCTATGCCCCGGAGGACGTGCGCGTCGAAGACGTGCCGGAACCCGAAGTCGGCCCTGGCGAGATCAAGTTGCGCGTGCGCAACTGCTCGACGTGCGGCACCGACGTCAAGATCTTCTACAACGGCCACCAGAACCTCTCCCCGC
>NZ_JADQBF010000063.1 GCF_016278775.1 Demequina sp.
ATCTGCCCTGGCGAGAGGGCGTGTGGCGGCATGTACACGGCCAACACGATGGCCTCCGTCGGCGAGGCACTCGGCATGTCCCTGCCTGGCTCCGCGTCGCCGCCCAGTGCCGACGGCCGCCGCGACATGTACGCCCGCAAGTCGGGCGAGGCCGTCGTCAACATGCTGCGCCAGGGGATTACCGCGCGGGACATCATGACCAAGGAGGCCTTCGAGAACGCCATCGCCGTGGTCATGGCCTTCGGCGGATCCACCAACGCGGTACTGCACCTGCTAGCGATCGCCAACGAGGCCGACGTAGATCTCACCCTCGATGACTTCTCGCGCGTGGCCGCCAAGGTGCCGCACCTGGGAGACCTCAAACCCTTCGGCCAGTTCGTGATGAACGACGTTGACCGCGTGGGCGGCGTTCCTGCCGTGATGAACACCCTGCTGAACGCTGGCCTCATGCACGGCGACGTCATGACGGTCACCGGCAAGACGCTCGCCCAGAACATGGAAGATCTCAAGCCGGAGAAGATCGACGGCCGCGTGGTGCGCGCCCTCAACAACCCGATCCACAAGACCGGCGGCATCACGATCCTCAAGGGCTCGCTCGCTCCAGGCGGCGCCGTCGTGAAATCCGCAGGCTTCGACGCGAGCGTGTTCGAAGGCACCGCGCGTGTGTTCGACGGTGAGCGCAAGGCGCTCGACGCGCTCGAGGCGGGCACCATCACCGCCGGCGACGTGGTGGTCATCCGTTACGAGGGGCCCAAGGGCGGTCCCGGCATGCGCGAGATGCTCGCCATCACTGCCGCGATCAAGGGCGCGGGGCTCGGTAAGGACGTCCTGCTGGTGACGGACGGCCGCTTCTCAGGAGGAACCACCGGTCTGTGCGTCGGCCACATGGCCCCTGAAGCGGTGGACGCAGGCCCCATCGCGTTTGTGCGCGACGGCGACAAGATCACGCTCGACGTGGCGAACGCCAAGCTCGACCTGCACGTCAGCGAGGAGGAGCTCGCGGCACGCGCTGTCGGCTTCGAGCCGCCGGCACCCAAGTACACGCGCGGGGCGCTCGCCAAGTACCGCAAGCTCGTCGGCTCGGCGTCGACGGGTGCCGTGGTCGGATAGCTGGGGTGACTCAGGGGGCGCCGCCGCGCGGCCTCGCGAACGCACGCGATGTCGGCACCACCGTGCCTGGCATTCGGCCCGGCGTGTTGTGGCGATCGGATGCACCGTATGCACCGCACGACGGCCCGCCGGGAGCCTCGGCGTGGCCGCCCGGCACGGTAATCGATCTGCGGGACTCCCGCGAGCGGGGCGTCCTGCATCCCTACGGTGACAGTGCCACTGTCATGTGGGTGCCGCTCATCGCCGACGCTTCGCCCGTTCACGTCTCGACGGTGCCGACGCTTGGCGACCTCTACCTGGGGATGCTCGCTCAGGGGCCCGCGCAGTTGCTGGTGAGCGTGATCGACACGGTCGCGACCGCCGAGGGGTCCGTGCTGGTGCATTGTGCCGCTGGCAAGGACCGCACCGGTGTCTCTGTCGCGCTCGCATTGAGCCTGACGGGCACGCGACGCGACCACATCATCGAGGACTACCTGCTCACGGCCGCCAACATGCCAGCCGTGCTCGAGCGGCTGATGGCGCCAGGTAGTGCCCACCAAGGGGTCGTCTTCGACTCATCCAGGTTCCCGCCCGAGATGCTCACTGCCTCGCTCGTGGCGATCGAGACGGTGCTTGACGCGTGGGGCGCCGCGGGTGGAGCAGAGGAGTGGTTCCTCGCTGCTGGTGGCTCGCGCGAAACGATCACCGCACTGCGTGCGCGGCTGTCGGCTTAGGCGACCCAGGAATCGTCTCGACCACGCGACGGTACGCAGCCGTGTCGTCGTAGACCTCTTCCTTGAGCGGGTTCTTGCGACGCTTCACCATCTTGGTGATCTGGAGCGCCGCGAGCGCGACGTTGGCTGCCAGGGCTATCGCGGAGACCGTGAACAGCGCAGCGGGGTTGTGCGACGCCTCCACCGAGAACTGCGAATCGCCGACGAAGGCTGGTACCGCCATGGTGAACATCATCCACAGAGCGAGCGTGTGGGCCCTGTGCTGGAGCCACGCGCCCTTGCGGATGAAGAACGCTGGGATGGTGCAGCTGATGAGCAGCGCCGCTCCAGCGTAGAAGGCGTGGTCGCCTACGGCGTTGTAGACGTACGCGAAGTTCCACAGGTCGTACGCGATGATCCAGGGCCAGATCATGTCCGGCCACATCATGTCTCGTGACTTGTCTTTGGAGATGTAGATGCCCATCCAGCCGGTGATCGCGAGGAGGTTGATGATGCCGGCGATGCCGTTCATGTAGTTCCAGGAGCCGGAAACCATGTAGACGCCGTCGACGATGCCGTCTGCGTTCATCGCTCCCACCTGGAAGTCGCGGACGCACGCTTCGAAGATGTTGATCGCAAGGATGGCCGGCGGGAAGATCAGCGCCCACTTGTTGGCGGCTACGCGCGGGTAGTAGCGGATCGCCATGAAGCCCAGGCATCCGGCCAGGGCGGAGTACACCTTGACCCAGTGAAACCACGTGCCGGTCGAGGAATCCCCGCCGGCCGTCTCTGGCCACACGAAGATGGTGAGCACGATCGGCAACGCCACGAACAGGCCAAGGCCCGCCCACTTGCCGCGGCGCGACACCTCGTTGAGACCGATCAGGGCGCCGAGCACAACGAACCACATGAGGCCCGCCTGCCAACTGATATCGCCGAACAGGAACATCGTTACTCTCCTTCGAGTGTGGTGGCGGGGGATTGGCCCTCACCTGGAGCGTTGGGAGCCAGTCGCAGCGTCTGGCGCACGAGCGTGGCAAGGACGTCGTCGCCGACGTCTGGCTGGGAGCGCACGAGCGCGATGAGTCCGTGAATGAGCGCGATGAAGGTGTGGCGCACGTGGACGATCTCGATCGGGTGCTTCGCCGCGTAGGCGGGAATCGTGGTCTCTTCGAGCACGTCGACCAGGGCGTCAACCGCCCTGTCGAGGAACCGCAAGGACAGCGCGGCGTCGTCGATGCGGGGAAGCGGCGGGCCCGTGTGCACCTTGTGATCGCCGCGAGCCGGGACGTAGCGGCGGAACAGGCCGATGCATTCCATGACGGCAGCGTCGATGTCGCCTGGTGTGCGGCGCGCATCCCACGCCCGCACGTCGGCGGCGAATTGGTCGATGTAACTGTCAAGCACCTGGGTGACCAGGGAATCCATGTCGCCGACGTAGTGGTAGATGAGGCCGCGGGTGACGCCGACGTGAGTGGCGAGGTCTTGCACAGTGGTCGCGCGCACGCCTTGGGTCGCGTACAGCTCCCTCGCGGCGGCGAGGATTTCCTCGCGCCTGAGGGTAGGGGTCTTGACTGTGCGGGCCATAGGAGGGACGTTACGCGCCATTGACAGACCGTCAATAGGACTTTGGGCCAGGATGGCGCTGGGTGCGCGACCTTCTGTAGACAGGCAGGGTGTCTCGACAGGCGAGACTGTAAACCACTATATGAGATTCGCGTCTGAAGAGTAGACATTGGCTCACGCGCGGGCGTACAGTCAACGCATGCGACAGCAGCTTGTACGAGTTACCGGGCGCGCGGACACCTAGGTCCCGTACCACGGCATCGTCCGCGCGCTTCCCCGAGGTCCTTCAGGTCCGAGGGGTTTTTTCATGCGAGGCGACTGCAAGTGGCTTCGCGAAGCACCAACACATCGGGAGTGACATGACTCAGGCGCAGGCCAAGCCCCAGGCGCCCCACCGGGCCTCGGCGACCACCTCACCTCGGCCAGTAGACCCGCAAGCGGTCACCGGGTCTGGCGAGACGATGACGGGAGCCCAGGCGCTTATCCGGTCGCTCGAACTGGCGGGGGTCACCGACATCTTCGGCATCCCAGGGGGAGCGATTCTTCCCGCTTACGACCCCCTCATGGACTCCTCCAGGTTGCGGCACATCCTGACTCGCCACGAGCAGGGCGCGGGTCACGCGGCGCAGGGATACGCCCACGCCACCGGGCGCACCGGTGCGTGCATCGTGACGTCTGGCCCCGGCGCCACCAACCTGGTGACGCCCATCGCTGACGCAAACATGGACTCGATTCCCATGGTCGCGATCACCGGCCAGGTCGCCGCCTCCCACATCGGCACCGACGCCTTCCAAGAGGCCGACATCGTGGGCATCACGGCGCCGATCACCAAGCACAACATGCTGATCAAGGACCCGGCAGACATCGGCCCTGCGATCGCGCAGGCGTTCTACATCGCGAGCCACGGCCGCCCCGGCCCCGTGCTGGTAGACATCGCCAAGTCTGCGCTCCAATCAAGCGCGACCTTCGCGTGGCCGGAGCGCATCGAACTGCCAGGCTTCAACTCGGGTGCCAAGCCGCACGCCAAGACCGTGCAAGAGGCGGCAAGGTTACTCGCCACCTCCCGCAGGCCCGTCCTGTACGTGGGCGGCGGCGTGATCCGCTCGCGCGCCTCGGAGGGCCTGCGCCAACTGGTGGACCTCTCGGGTGCGCCAGTGGTGACCACCCTGATGGCACGCGGCGCGCTCCCAGACAGCCACCCGCAGCACCTTGGCATGCCAGGAATGCACGGCACCGTCCCCGCCGTGGCCGCGCTGCAGAAGGCTGACCTGGTGGTCTCGCTCGGCGCCCGCTTCGATGACCGCGTGACGGGAAAGCTCGACAGCTTTGCCAAGCACGCCACCGTGGTGCACGTGGACATCGACCCTGCGGAGATCGGCAAGAACCGCGCGGTCGACGTGCCGATCGTCGGAGACCTCAAGGAAGTGCTGAGCGAACTGGTCCCCGCGCTTGTCGAGGAGCAGCGCAAGCACGGCAAGCCAGACCTCGAGGCGTGGTGGATGCAGGTCAACGACTGGCGCGCCACCTACCCGCTGGGCTACACGGCCACGCATGACGGGCTGTCAAGCCCCCAGCACGTGATCCAACGGCTCGGCGAACTCAACGACCCGCAGTCGACCATCTTCGTGTCTGGCGTGGGCCAGCACCAGATGTGGGCCAGCCAGTACATCAAGTACGAGCGACCCAACGCCTGGATCAACTCCGGCGGTCTTGGCACCATGGGCTTCTCCGTGCCAGCCGCGATGGGAGCCAAGGTGGGCATGCCAGACCAGACGGTGTGGGCGATCGACGGCGACGGTTGCTTCCAGATGACCAACCAAGAACTGGTCACGTGCGCGCTGAACGGGATTCCCATCAAGGTGGGGGTCATCAACAACAGTTCGCTCGGCATGGTGCGCCAGTGGCAGACGCTGTTCTACGAGGGACGTTACTCGAACACCGACCTCCACACCGGCCACGGAACTCGACGCGTCCCCGACTTTGTGAAGTTGGCGGAAGCGATGGGTTGTGTGGGCCTGCGCTGCGAAACCGACGCCGATGTGGACGCCACCATCAAGCGCGCCAACGAGATCGACGATCAGCCAGTGGTGGTCGACTTCACCGTGTCAAAGGACGCGATGGTGTGGCCGATGGTCAACGCTGGCGTGAGCAATGACGAGATTCAGTACGCACGGGGCGTCGCCCCCGAGTGGGACCGCGAGGAGGCGTGACCGTGAGTAGCAAGCACACTCTGTCAGTACTGGTGGAGAACAAGCCCGGCGTGCTCGCACGCGTGGCGGGACTGTTCTCGCGCAGGGCCTTCAACATTCACTCGCTCGCGGTGGGTCCCACCGAGCATCCCGAGATCTCGCGCATCACCGTGGTGGTCGACGTGGATGAGTTGCCGCTTGAGCAGGTCACCAAGCAGCTCAACAAGCTGGTGCACGTGCTCAAGATCGTGGAACTCGACGCGGCCAAGTCGGTGCAGCGCGAAATGCTGCTGGTCAAGGTGCGTTGCGATGCACGCCAGCGCGCCGAGGTGCTGCAGATCGTGGACCTGTTCCGCGCCCACGTGGTGGACGTCGCCCCTGACTCGCTCGTGATCGAGGCGATCGGCAATCCCGACAAGATCGAGGCGCTCCTTGCCGCGCTCGCTCCGCACGACCTGCGGGAGATCGTCCAGTCCGGGACCGTGGCCATCGGCCGGGGTGCACGCTCCATCACCGAGAGGGCGCTTGATCGCGTCATTGCCTGACAGGCGCTAGTTTCTTGACAGTGGCCCGGCTCACGCGCGGGCATCCCAACCCAAGGAGAAGACACCCCACATGGCTGAGTTGTTCTACGAAAAGGACGCCGACCTCGCAATCGTTCAGGGCAAAAAGGTGGCCATCGTCGGCTACGGCTCTCAGGGTCACGCCCACGCGCAGAACCTGCGTGACTCCGGCGTTGACGTGCGAGTCGCACTGCGCCTGGGCTCCAATTCGAGCGACAAGGCAGAGGCCGCTGGCTTCACCGTGATGACGGTCGCCGACGCTGCCGAGTGGGCCGACCTCATCATGATCCTGGCGCCAGATCAGTACCAACGCACCATCTACAACGACGAGATCAAGCCCCACATGGTGCCTGGTAAGACGCTGGCCTTCGCCCACGGCTTCAACATCCGCTTTGGCTACATCGAGGCGCCGGAGGGCGTCGACGTCATCCTCGTCGCCCCCAAGGCCCCAGGCCACACGGTGCGCCGCGAGTTTGTCGCAGGCCGCGGCATCCCCGACATCATCGCCGTGGAGCAAGACGCCTCCGGCCAGGCATGGGAGACCGCGAAGTCCTACGCCAAGGGCATCGGCGGCACCCGTGCAGGCGTCATCAAGACCACGTTCACCGAAGAGACCGAGACGGACCTGTTCGGCGAGCAGTCCGTACTGTGCGGCGGCACGTCCCAGTTGATCCAGTACGGCTTCGAGGTGCTCACCGAGGCTGGCTACCAGCCCGAGATCGCGTACTTCGAGGTGCTTCACGAGCTCAAGCTGATCGTCGACCTCATCCACGAGGGCGGCATCACCAAGCAGCGCTGGTCAGTGTCCGACACCGCCGAGTATGGCGACTACGTGTCGGGCCCGCGCGTCATCACGCCGGAGGTCAAGGCGAACATGGAGGCAGTGTTGGCAGACATCCAGTCCGGCGCGTTTGCCAAGCGCTTTATCGACGACCAAGACAACGGCGGTCTCGAGTTCAAGGAACTGCGCGCCAAGGGCGAGGGTCATCCCATCGAGACCACCGGCCGCGAACTGCGCAAGCTCTTCGCATGGTCGACCGCAGCCGCCGACGCTGACTACGTCGACGGCCAGACGGCACGGTAGTGGGCGGCGCTGGATTGAAAGACGCAGTGACGACCTACCGCCTCGCCGTGGTTGCTGGCGACGGCATCGGCCCTGAGGTGGTGGCGGAAGGGCTCAAGTGCCTCGCCGCCGCGACAGCGGATACGGACATCGCGTTCGAGACCACCGAGTTCGACCTGGGCGCCGCCAGATGGCATGCCACGGGCGAGACGCTGACCGACGAAGACCTCGCGGCCATCAAGGGTCACGACGTGATCCTGCTGGGCGCGATCGGCGACCCGACCGTGCCGTCGGGCGTCTTGGAGCGTGGTTTGCTGCTCAAGCTGCGCTTCGAGCTCGACCAGTACGTCAACCTGCGCCCCTCGCGCCTGTACCCAGGCGAGGTGTCGCCGTTGGCGAACCCAGGCGAGATCGACTTTGTGGTGGTGCGAGAGGGCACCGAGGGCCCGTACGTGGGCAACGGCGGCGCGCTCCGTGTCGACACGCCCCACGAGATCGCGACGGAGGTGTCGGTCAACACCCGTCACGGGGTGGAGCGCGTGGTGCGCTACGCCTTCAACGTGGCCGCAGGCCGCCCCCGCAAGCACGTCACGCTGGTGCACAAGCACAACGTGTTGGTGCACGCGGGGCACTTGTGGCGCCGCACGGTGGAGGCCGTCGCGCCGGAGTTCCCTGACGTCACGTGGGACTACCTGCACGTGGACGCCGCGACCATCAAGCTGGTCACCGACCCCGCATCGTTCGACGTGATCGTCACGGACAACCTGTTTGGCGACATCCTGACGGACGAGGCGGCCGCCATCAGTGGCGGCATCGGTCTGGCGGCGTCCGGCAACGTCAACCCCGACAAGACTGGCCCGTCGATGTTCGAACCCGTCCACGGCTCCGCGCCGGACATCGCGGGCAAGGGCATTGCCGACCCGTCGGCGACGGTGTTGTCTGTGGCCATGATGCTCGAGTTCTTGGGGTATTCGGACCTGGCCGCCAAGGTGGAGTCCGCCGTCGCGGCCGACGCAGCGTCCAAGGGCGACACGCCCCGCACCACCGCTCAGGTGGGCGACGCGATCGCCGCGCTCATCAAGGGTTAGGCCCTACTCATGCCTTGGCGTGCCCTGGAAGTGCATGAGTGGACGTTCCCGCCGCAGGTGAGCACTCATGCACTTCCAGCGCACACGTTGACGACGCAGCACCGAAGGAAGGCTCCGAAGTGACCGACACCACCGCATCGGCCGTCGCATCCCACGATGGGGCCTTCCGCGTCGTCGCCAACCCCTCGCCCATGTCGGATGCGGACCGCGAGGCCGCCCTTGCCGATCTCAAGTTCGGCACCCAGTTCACCGACCACATGGCCCGCATCACGTGGACAAAGAACGGCGGCTGGGAGGACAGGCGGGTGGAGCCCTACGGCCCGCTCACGCTCGACCCCGCCGCGGCGGTGCTGCACTATGCCCAGGAGATCTTCGAGGGTCTCAAGGCGTACCGGTGGGCCGACGGCTCGGTGTGGCTGTTCCGTCCCGCCGCTAACGCGGAGCGCTTCAACCGCTCGGCGCGCCGGATGGCCCTCCCTGAGCTGCCGGTCGAGGACTTTCTTGGCTCCGTCGCCTCGCTGCTGGCCGTCGACAATGCGTGGGTGCCAGGCGTGGAGGAGAGCAGCCTGTACCTGCGTCCGTTCATGTTCGCGTCCGAGGCGTTCCTTGGCGTACGCCCCGCAAACGTGATCGACTACCTGCTGATCGCCTCGCCGGTGGGCCCGTACTTCGCCGGTGGGGTCAAGCCGGTGTCCATCTGGGTGGCGCAGGGGTTCCACCGCGCGGGCCCGGGCGGCACCGGTGCGGCCAAGTGCGGCGGCAACTACGCGGCCTCGTTGCTGCCTCAGCAGCAGGCGTACGACAACGGCTGCCAGCAGGTGCTGTTCCTCGACGCACGCGAGAGCCGCTACCTGGAAGAGCTGGGCGGCATGAACGTGTTCGCGGTGCGTCGCGACGGCACCATCGAGACCCCGCGCCTCACCGGCACCATCCTTGAGGGCATCACCAGGGCCTCCGTGATCCAGTTGCTGGAGGACGAGAACTTCAAGGTGATCGAGAAGGACATCACGGCCGACGAGGTGGTTGCGGGCGTCGAGTCTGGCGACATCGCCGAGGTATTCGCTTGCGGCACGGCCGCCGTGGTCACCCCCGTGGGCCGGCTCGCGTCCCCGGAGTTCGACGTGACCATCAACGGGGGAGTGGCTGGCGAGGTGACGATGCGCATCCGCAAGGCGCTCACCGACATCCAGTACGGGCGGGCTGAAGACACTTACGGGTGGATGCAGCGGGTGGTGTAGGGCGCACTGGCCCTGAACAAGGCACGATGGCCTGATGAAGCCTGAGAGCCACGAACAGCGCTACCGCGAGGCCGAGCGGGCGATGTGGAACCACCACGGGATGGAGCCCCACGAGCGGTGGGTGGAGGTCGACGCGCTCGGGCTGCGCGTGCGGGCGCTTGAGCATGGTGAGGGCCGCCCCGTGCTCTTTGTGCATGGAACACCCACTGCTGGCGGGGTGTTCGTGCCGCTCGTGGGTCAGTTGAGCGGCGTGCGCGCCATCGTGGTGGACCGGCCCGGATGTGGGCTGAGCGAACCACTCGACTTCGCTGGCCTGAGCCCTGAACGGATGCGCGCCGTGATCGAGGCGTGGATGGCGCCGCTGATCACCGCCGTCGCGGACGGGCCGGTTGACGTGGTCGCGAGTTCCGCCGGCGGCCTGGCGGCGCTCGTGCTTGCCGCGCGACGTCCCGACCTGGTGAGCACCCTCGCGCTGTTGGGCGCGCCGGCGGTGCAGGGAATGAGTCTTCCGGTGTGGATGCGCGCCGCCACGTTCGCACCTGTGGCGCGTGCGGTCGCGCGGCACCACGTCAACGAGCGAGACCTGCGGCGGTCCTTCAAGACCATGGGTCACGGTGCGCTGGTGCGCAACGGCGGCCTCTCAAAGGCGGACCTCGAGTGGCGCTACGCGTTGTCGCGCGACACCAATACCTATGCGCACGAGATGCAGTTGATGCGTCTGGCCGCGACGTGGAGAGGGCCGCGCGCTCGATGGGTGGCGAGCAGCACAGAGATCGAGTCCGTCCAGGCGCCGACGCTGTGGGTGGCGGGGGAGAACGACCCGTTCGCGACGCCGGATCGTGTGCGCTCCTGGGCGGCGCACGCCCGCGGGTCCACCGTGCGGGTGATGGCCGGCGCTGGCCACCAGCCGTGGATCGACCGTCCCGCGGAACACGCGCGGCTTCTTGACGCGTGGTGGAAGAACCTGGGCGCTGGCGCGTTGGAACAGGAGGAACACCGGCACACGAGGAGGCACGCATGAAGGCAGTACTCAACGGCACGGTCCTTGCGCAGGCGGACAAGGATGAGCTGATCCGCATCGAGGGCAACTGGTACTTCCCGCCCGCCAGCGTGCGCGACGACGTCATGATCGGTAGCCCCACGGAGTATCACTGCGGGTGGAAGGGCGACGCCCAGTACTTCAGTGCCCGCCTTGACGACGGCGAGCACGTTGACGTGGCCTGGAGCTATCCAGAGCCCCTGCCAGGGTCCTTCGATCGTGTGGGCAAGGACTATTCCGGCTACGTGGCGTTCGACCGGTCTGTCGACGTCTCGGAATAGCGGCTGATCGTCGTTAGGGTTCTGCCGATTCGCTGGCGGCCACGGGTTGGCTGATCCCAGCGATGATGCGGTCCACCACGTGCGCGCCGAGCGCTGACAGCACCTCTGGCGCCTGGTGCTTGAGTGGCCCGCGCGTGGCCATATCAGCGAAGCCATGCACAGCGGACCAGCACGGCCACTCGGCGTCCACGCGCTCCTGAGGCGTGAGCACGCTGGCCGCGGCCATGTCGTCGAGCGCGTCCAGCAGCAATTGAAACGGCGGCGGGACTTGCGCATCCACCGTGACAGTCGGCTCGCCGCTCGCGTGCTGGTCGAACGTCAGTAGCGCGAGCTCGAACCACCCTGGCTCTGCGATCGCGAAGTGGATGTACCCCAGCCCCACGCCACGAAGCCTGGTGACCGCTGCCCCTGCCGCCCCGGCGTCGGCGTCGGCGTCGGCGAGCAACGCGTCGATCTGCTCCCGCATCGCGGCGGCCAGGCGATGTTGTGCCACCTGCGCGGCTGCCAACACCAGCGCGTCGAGGTCCTCGAAGTGCCGGTACGCCGCGTTGGGGGTGACACCTGCAGCGCGGGTGATCTCCCTGAGCCTCAGGCCCCCTGGTCCGCCTTCGCGCGCGAGGTCAAGCGCCGCGTCGATGAGCGCGGGGCGCAGGTCCCCGTGGTGGTAGCTCGTGACCTGCGGGCTCATCTGTTGCCTCACGCCCCCAGCGTGTGTACATTGTGGACTTGGCCCATGTGGACAGTGTATACACTGAGTCCCCACCACCTGGGAAGTCCCCACAGAAGGCAGCCTCCCCATGACAGAACTGGCCATCGAGACGCACGGTCTCGTCAAGGTCTTTGGTAAGGAACGCGCGGTCGACGGCGTGGACCTCGCGATCGAACGCGGCGGTATCCACGGCTTCCTTGGGCCCAATGGCGCGGGCAAGACCACGTGCATTCGCATGCTCGCGACCCTGCTGAGGCCCGACGCCGGCACGGCCACCGTGCTGGGGCATGACGTCATTCATGCGGCCGACGAGGTGCGCTCGCTGGTGAGCCTCACCGGCCAGTTCGCCTCCGTCGACGGCGACCTCACCGGCCGCGAGAACCTGCGCCTGATCGGCAAGTTGTTCGGCTACTCGGGCCCTCAGGCGCTCAAGCGAGCGGATGAACTTTTGGGCGCGTTCGGGCTTGACGACGCCGCCGACCGCCAGGTGAAGAAGTACTCCGGCGGCATGCGCAGGCGCATTGACATCGCCGCGAGCATCGTCGTCACGCCTGAGTTGCTGTTCCTGGACGAGCCCACCACCGGCCTCGACCCGCGCAGCCGCAACGAGGTGTGGGACATCATCCGCGCCATGGTGGGCAGTGGCACCACCGTCATGCTCACCACGCAGTACCTCGACGAGGCAGACCAGTTGGCCGACCGCATCTCCGTGATCGACCGCGGCAAGATCATCGCGGAGGGCACTTCGAGCGAGCTCAAGGCGTCCGTGGGGAGCGGGTCGCTTCACGTGCGCGTGATGCATCGCGCGGACCGTCCCGCCGCGAAGGCGATCCTTGAGCGGGAGCTGGGTGTCGAGGTGGTCGAGATGGTGGACCCACAGGGCCTCACCGCTGCCGTCGAGGCCTCCGGCCCCGTCACCCGCGCACTCACCGCGCTCGAGGGGGCAAGCGTCGAGTTGGCTCAGTTCGCTTTGGGGCAGCCGACGCTGGACGAGGTCTTCTTGGCCCTCACCGGCCATCCCGCTGAGGAGTCGACCGACGAGGAGGTCGCGGCATGAGCACGCCTACCGACACCACCACCGCGCCGCCCAAGGAGGAGAAGGCGCCCCAAGCGTCGGCGATTGTGTCCGCCTTGGCCAGCACCGAGCGGCCGCAACGCCCTGGACCTTTGTCCACGTCGCTCACCTTTGGGTGGCGCGCGCTGCTCAAGATCAAGCACGTGCCGGAGCAACTGTTCGACGTGACGGCGTTCCCCATCATCATGACGCTCATGTTCACGGTGCTGTTTGGCGGGGCGCTCGCGGGCAGCACCGAGGACTACGTGCAGTTCTTCCTGCCAGGCATCATGGTGCAGTCGCTCATCATGATCACGATGTACACCGGGCACACGCTGCGGACCGACATCGAGAAGGGCGTCTTTGACCGGTTCCGGTCCTTGCCGATCTGGCGGCCGTCGGCGCTCGTGGGGATGCTGCTGGGCGACACGGTGCGCTTTACGATTGCCGCCATCGTGACGGCTGTTGTGGGGCTGTTCCTGGGGTGGCGGCCCGGCGGTGGCTTCGCCGGCGTGACGCTTGGCGTGCTGCTGATCCTGGTGTTCGCGTTCTCGTTGGGTTGGATCTGGACGTTCCTCAGCCTGCTGCTGCGCTCCGCCAACTCGATCATGGGCGTGTCGATGATGATCATCACGCCCATCACGTTTGGGTCGAACATCTTTGTGGACCCCTCGACCATGCCCGGCTGGCTGCAAGCGTGGGTCGAGGTGAACCCTGTCTCGCACCTGGTCACCAGCGTGCGCGATCTGATGGGCGGCACCCCGGTGGGCTCGAGCCTTCCGCTGGCGCTGCTGTGGTCTGCGGGGCTGGTCGCGGTGTTCGGAACGCTCACCATGTGGAAGTACCGCGACCCCAGGTAGGACTGCGTGCGCCGTGCGGGCGTTAGGTTGGACGCATGAGCGGCATCGCGGACGTATGGAGCACTGTGTGGGACGACGTCACGACGCAGGTGGTCGCGTCCACCGCGGCCGCGTTGTGGCCCTTGGCGGTAGTGGTGGTGTGCCTGCTAGTGCCCCAGCTGTGGCACGTGGTGCGACACGTGGTCACCATCGCGCACGAGGCGGGGCACGCAGGCGTTGCCGCGTTGCTGGGCCGCGATGTGCGCGGAATCAGGCTGCACGCGGATACCTCGGGGCTCACCACACACTCCGGATCGACCAAGCGACTGCCGTTGGCGCTCACCGCGTTTGCGGGTTACCCGGCGCCTGCTCTGCTTGGGCTTGGGGCAGCCGCCCTGCTGGGCGCAGGCTACGCGTACGCGCTGCTGTGGATCGCGGTGGTGCTGCTGGTGCTGGTGTTGGTGCAGATCCGCAATGTGTATGGGTTCTTTGTGATGGTGCTCGCGGTGGGCGGCTTCGGGTGGCTGGCGTGGGCCGCGCCTGACCCGTGGCGCGTGGGCGTGGCCTATGCCGTCGCCTGGTTGTTGCTGCTGGGCGCGGTGCGCGCCGTGGTGGAGTTGCACGGTTCGCGGCGGACGGCGGGCGGTCGCACCTCCGACGCCGACGCCCTTGCTCGGTCGACGCGTGTGCCCGGCGTGATGTGGGTGGGGGTGTTCTGGCTGGTGACCGTGGCCTGCGCCGCTGGTGGCGCGTGGCTGATGCTGGGGGATGTGGTCGGGGG
>NZ_JADQBF010000101.1 GCF_016278775.1 Demequina sp.
CCCGTGAGGCTTGTAGAGCCCGCCAGCCACCACGCCTGCGATGGCGACCCCCCACCACACCCGCGCGCGGCCTGGCGCGCGCCACCAGCGGGGCAGCATCGAGGGCAGCGTCGGCCGTCGCACGAGCACCTGCTCGGCAAGCATCATCGGCAGAATCACGGAGACGAACGGGTGGTAGAAGCCCGCGACTACTACGAGAGAGGGCCACTCGAGCAGTTGAGAGTTCACGGCCTCGTCCCACGGCTGATCCCACAGCACGCGGGTGATGTAGAACTCGTACAGACCCATCACCACGCCTGCCGACCACAGGGCCGCGAGCGTCGGGTGTTCTTGGCGCCTCAACACCACCGACGCGATCAGGAGGGTCTGCGCGCCATAGATGGGAACTAACAGGATCCACTGCACGGGATTCAGCAGCCCCCACGGAGCGGAGCCGATGCTCACCTCTGCCAGCGCGATCGACAACACCGTGATGAGCACCGCCGCAGCCATGCGCGGGCCGCGCGGCGCGCGGAACACGGATGGCGAGCTCATCTCAAGGACAGTAGCGAGATCACCAGCGCAACCGCCATGGGGGATCACCCTGAATCTTGGCGGCTACGCTGCAGCACGTCCGCTCAGCCGCGCCACGAGCCGCAACATCTGCGCCAACCGAGCGGGCGAGGTGCGCAGGTCCATCCCGACCTAACGACGCGCCGAGCGAACGGCCTCCACGAGGCGACGCATGCGGGGGTGGTCGAAGAGGTCGTCGAGCAGCACAGGCACCCCGTTGCGATCAGTGAGCGCCATGCGCCAATTGGGATACTCCTCGAAAGTGCCAGGCACGTTTTGCGCGCGCATGTCGCCCACCGCATCGGTGATGGCAACCCCTGTGAGCAGCGCCGGTGAGGCGAGCACCATCCGGTGCACTGCCGCGATGAGGTCCTCTTCTTCGTAATCCTCGATCACCCAGTTGCGCTCTCGCAGGAGCGCGACGAGCCGCTGCAACTCCTGGGCCGCCTGCTCTGTCGCGGCGTCCGGGTCGTCGATGAGTCCCAACTCTGTGCGCAGTTCCACGTGCGCTCCTGCCAACATCATGGCGGTGGGAGGGAGATCGTGAGTCGTCACCGTGGCGAGGGCGTCGGCCCTGTACTGCTCTGGCGGGGTGAAGCCACCGTCGTGAGTGCGCTCAAACCACAGCACGCACGTGCCCAGCACTCCGCGCGAGCTCAGGTACTCGCGTACCCACGGCTCGACGGTGCCTAGGTCCTCGCCGATGACGATCGCCCCCGCGCGGTGCGCCTCCAGGATGAGAATGCCCACCAGCGCCTCGTGGTCGAACTGCACGTAGGAGCCGTCGCCAGCACCATGGCCCACCGGGATCCACCATTGCCTGAAGAGCCCCAAGATGTGATCGACGCGTACGGCGCCCGAGTGTCTCACGGCCGCGCGCACCACGTCGCGGAACGGCACATAGGCGGCGGCCTCCAGGGCGCGCGGCTGCCACGGCGGTTGCGACCAGTCCTGACCCTGCGGGTTGAAGCCGTCCGGTGGTGCGCCCACACCCATTCCGGTGGCCAACACCCGGTGAAGACTCCATGCGTCGGCTCCCGACGGATGGACCCCCACCGCGAGATCGGTGATGATGCCGATGTCCATGCCAGCACCGCGCGCCGTTGACTGCGCGTGAGTGGCCTGTTCGTCCGCGATCCATTGCATCCACGCATGGAACAGCACCCGTTCTGAGTGCTCGTCCCTCCACGCGGCGACGGCAGCGGCCGACGCTGTGGCCAGTTCGTCCGGCCATGACTTCGTTCCCTGGTATTCCTCCGAGAGCGCTGCCCACGTGGCGTAGTCCTCTAGCGCCTTGCCTTCGCGCACGCAGAACGCCTCGAACTGCGCCTCTCGCCCTGGCGAGCGTGGCGCTTCAAAGATGTGCTCCAGCGCGGCCACCTTGGCACGCCACACTTCGTCCCGATCCAGCAGTTCGTCGGTCTCGTTGTTCCTGCTGGGACGCTCGGACTCCCATTCGATGACCGCGCGCTGCTGCGAGGGCACGTACGCCACCTCAGGGATGTCTTCAATGCGGATGTACATCGGCGCGATGAAGCGGCGCGATGACGGCAAGTACGGGGACGGGCTGAGCGGCGGTACCGCCTCGTTCGCGTGCAAGGGGTTGATGAGCACAAAGTCGGCGCCAGCGCGGATCTTCGCCAAGGAGCACAGATCCCCCAGATCCCCCAGGTCGCCGATGCCCCACGACCGCTTGGATCGCAGCGAATACAACTGCGTCATGAGGCCCCAAGGGCGCCTGGCCTTGATCGTCTCCGGCACCTCCAGTCGCTCTGGGGTCACCACCACATAGCCGCGCCCCCGCCTCCCTGGGAAGGTCGCCTCGATCACATGCCAACCGAGGGGCAGGTCGTCAGGGATGCGGAACGTCGCGCGGCCCACCGCCACGGAGCCAACCCCGTGCGGCTCGTTCGTCTTGTCCACCTGTTCCAGCGGGACCTCGATGCCTGCCTCCGTGCGCAACTTGGCAGTCACCGTGGAGCCGTGCGGCATGTGCACGGGAATCTCTCGCGATTGGCCCTCGCGCAGCACCGTCACTGGCGGGACGATGCGTGTCCAGACGTAGTCCTTGAGTTCCTCGAGCGACGCGCGACACGCGTCATCGTCGTGGGCGTCAAAGCCCATGGCGCCCAGAATCGCCACGAGCGCGCCGCGCGAGCAGGTCCTATGTGTGCCATCGATGAGGTGGACGTCCGTGGCCACTCCGCAGGCTCGAGCGAGCGTCGTCAGTGCCTCTGACGGTCGCGTCTGCTGCCCCTGCTCGCTCATGGGTCTCATCCTGCCAGGTTTGCGGATCATTTCGGGGGGCCTCGCCGGGGCCATTACTCTGGACAGATGCACGCTTCTTTCCATGCCCTCGTCGTGACGACCGCCGATGCCGCAGCAGCGACCGACGACTCGGGGCCTCCCTGGGCCGCGATGGTCGAATCGTGGATTCCCGACGCGCCCGTGTGGGTACGCGACCTCACCACCACCTCGATTGGACTGGGCTTCTTGCTCATCGGCACCGTCGTGGTCTGGCTCATCGGTCGCGTCCTCATTCGCGGAGTGTCCCGCAGCATCGAGACGGGCCTTCCCTTCAGGCGCAGGGCCAGGCAGGCGCTCGAACGCGCCCGCCTAGAACTCCCTCCGATCGACCCCCAAGAGGCTCGACTCGAGGCCGAACGCAGGCGCCAGCGTGCCGGCACCATTCGCACCGTGCTCAATTCCGCGCTCGTGGTGGTCCTCCTTGCCGTGCTTGTGGTGATGATTCTTGACCTGATGGGCCTGCCAGTGGCGCCCCTCATCGCCTCGGCGGGAATCATTGGTGTGGCGCTCGGCTTCGGTTCGCAGTCGCTCGTGAAGGACCTGCTATCTGGCCTGTTCATGCTCATCGAGGACCAGTACGGCGTGGGCGACGTGGTGGACCTTGGCGAGGCGGTCGGCCTTGTAGAGGAGGTTGGCCTGCGCTCGACCCGCTTGCGCGCTCTCGACGGCACCGTCTGGTACGTCCCCAACGGGGAGATCCGCCGCGTGGGCAACATGACTCGGCTGTGGTCGCGAGCTCTCATCGAGGTGCGCCTTGGCTACAACACCGACCTCGATGCTGCCCGCCAGGCCATGCTCGACGCGGTCGCCGCCGCACGCGAAGCGGACGAGGACATCGACAAGGCGATCCTGTCCGAGCCGGAGGTGCCCGGCATCGAGTCGTTCGACTACTACAGCGTCGCCGTGCGGCTGCTCATCCAGGTGGCGCCCATCAAGCAGTGGGAGGTGATGCGTCACGTGCGGCTCCACATGCGCCGCATCTTCGCCGAGCGGGGGATCCACATGGCAGTGCCTGACCAGACGCTGTTCGTTGACCGCAGCGTCCCGACGTCCGACGACCACGACGACCCCGAGTGAGTTCCCCCATTCCCGGCGGAGGCGAGCCCACGCCCGGCATGAGCATCGGCGCAGCCCCTACCCAGGCCGAAGGCCAGAGCTTCTTCGAGGCGGCTGGGGGTCACGAGGCGTTCTCCGGAATCGTCCAACGCTTCTACGAGGGCGTGCGCCAGGACGAGCTTCTGGCACCCATGTACCCTGACCAAGACTTTGACGCCGCCGCGGAGCGGCTGACGATGTTCCTTGAGCAGTACTGGGGCGGTCCCACCACGTACTCCGAGCTGCGCGGGCATCCGCGGCTGCGGATGCGCCACCAACCGTTCCACGTCAACCCGGAAGCGCGCGACCACTGGGTCGCGCACATGCGCGCAGCCGTCGAGGAATCCGATATGTCGCCACTGCACCAGGCCACATTGCTCGACTACCTCGAGCGTGCCGCGCACTCCATGATCAACACTTTCGACCCCACGCCGTAGCCCTGGGCCCACCATGGCCGGGTAGCCTCGATGCATGGATCACGTGGAAGACACCTGGGGTGATGAGGCGGTTGCGGCCGGTCTGAGCGCACTCGACCTGCGCCGACTCGGCGACACCAGTTTCGAGGGCGACTCGTTGCCGATGCCAGGCGGGCGAGTATTCGGCGGCCAAGTGGTCGCACAGGCGGTTGTCGCTGCGGGACACACCGTCGACGACTCGCGCGCGATGCACTCGATGCACGGTTACTTTTTGCGGCCGGGCGACGCCACCCGCCCCATTCGCTTCGAGGTGGAGGAACTGCGCGACGGTCGGTCCTTCTCTGCCCGCCGCACTCACGCCATTCAAGACGACGAGCCAATCCTGTCGATGATCGCGTCGTTCCAGGTGGAGCAAGACGGGCCGGAACACTCGGTGCGCATGCCGGAGGTGCCACCGCCCGACACGCTCCCGTCTGGGATGGACGTGCTCAGCCCCTTCGCAGGCCACCCGACCGCGGATTTCTGGCTCAACTCGGCACCGTTCGACGTGCGGCATGTGGAGGGCTCCATCTTCATTCATGCCGACGAAGCACCCAAGCAGTATCAGACCGCCTGGATGCGGGTGCGCCGGACCCTCGACGTGAGCGACCTCGTGCATCGCGCGCTCATTGCCTTCGGCTCTGATCAGGTGATCCTCGAGCCCGCACTGCGTCGCCACCGCGCCTCGTGGGCAACACACGGCATGGCCTTTGCCAGCCTCGATCACGCCTTGTGGTGGCATCGCCCTGCCCGCGCCGACGAATGGCTCCTGTTCGTCCAGGACGCCCCCACTGCACAGGGCGGCAGAGGCATGTGCGGATCGTGGGTATTCAGCGAGGACGGCAGACTGGTCGCCTCGGTCGCCCAAGAGGGCATGCTCCGCATGCCCGAGGGACACTAACTAGGCGTTTTACCAGGTGCATTTGTCTCGCGGGTAGCATCTTGCTACCGTTGACAGGCCACCCTGTTGATGCGCCAAGCGTTTCCGAGGTGGTTACGACACAGCCCAGGTCGCCGTTCATCGCTTCGTTGCGGAGACGTTTGAGCCTGGCTACGCAGGTCCCGACATTGGGGCTGCGGGTCCGTGATTGCCGTCCGACGGCTGCGAGTCCCTCGTGGTCAGGAGCGACCGCGATATGAGTGCGCCCACTGGGCGGCTCACCTGAGGATCACGTGACTGACACTATTGCTCTCAAGGCCACAGGCCTGTACAAGGTTTTCGGCAAACACGCCGACTCCGCCGTGCGCAAACTCCAAGACGGCGCCACCAGGGAGCAACTCGGCGGTGCGACCACGGCCGCAGTGATTGACGCCTCTTTTGAGGTCAAGCGGGGCGAGATCTTTGTGGTCATGGGCCTATCTGGTTCCGGCAAGTCGACGCTGATCCGCACGCTCAACGGTTTGCAGCCAGCCACGGCGGGCACCGTCGAGATTGGCGCTGACAACATCACAGGCGCCGCCCCCAAGCGCCTGCGAGACATCCGCCGCAAGCGCATGTCCATGGTCTTCCAGCACTTCGCCCTCCTGCCCCACCGCACCGTGCTCGACAACGTCGCCTACGGGCTCGAAATTCAGGGCATGCCCCGCGCCGAGCGCGAAGAGAAGGCCCGCAAGGTCACCGAGGTTGTCGGCTTGGGGGGCTGGGAAGACAAGCACCCGAGCGAGCTCTCCGGCGGCATGCAGCAGCGCGTCGGTCTCGCACGTGCCCTTGCAGCCGACACCGAGATCTTGCTCATGGACGAGGCGTTCTCCGCGCTCGACCCGCTTATTCGCCGTGAGATGCAGGAACAACTACTCGAACTGCAGGCCACGCTGGGCAAGACCATCATCTTCATTACGCACGACCTCAACGAGGCCATGTTCTTGGGCGACCGCATCGCCGTCATGCGCGACGGGCGCATCGTCCAAATCGGCACCCCTGAGGACATCCTCACTAATCCGGCCAACGATTACGTCGAACAGTTTGTGCAAGACGTTGACCGCACGCGCGTGCTGACCGCCGAGTCGGTGATGCGCAAGCCGCGTGCCGTGGTCCACCTCACGGCGGGTCCGCATGGCGCGCTCAAGGCCATGCGCGACGAGCAGATGAGCGGGGTGTACGTGATCAAGCGCGACCGCACGCTCATCGGCTGGGTCTCGGACCGCGCTTGCCTGGATTTGGTGCGCAACGGTGATAGGAATCTGGAAAGCATCGTTCAGTCAGACCACGGTGCCGTGTCGAGCGACACCGCACTGTCAGAACTGTTCATTCCGTCGCTCGAGTCCGCCTTGCCACTGGGCGTGGTGGACGCCAAGAACCGTCTGATCGGCGTCGTCCCCCGCGTCACCTTGCTGGCGACGCTCGGTGGTGAACCCGACGCGGCGCGCGAGGCCAGCCCCGACCGCGATCCCATTCCCAGCCACGTGGTGGACAAGGCACTGGAGGTCGCCATCGAATCGGGTGCGCTCAAGGTCGAGGAGGTCGACTGATGGAATACCGCATTCACTTTGGCGATTGGATCACCTCGGGCCTGGACTGGATCTCCGCAAACCTGAACTGGTTCTTCGAGTTTCTCAGGGCCGTCTACCTGGGCATGTACGACTCCGTGAACTGGGTGTTCAACACGCCCCCCGTACTCGTCGTCGTCATCGTGGCAGCACTTCTCGCGCTCCTCGCGCGCGGATGGAAGTTCGGCATCGGCACCGCCGTGGGATTCCTGTTCATCCTTGGCGTTAACCAATGGGAGAACGCAATGGACTCCCTCTCGCTCGTGGTCGTGTCCGCCTTCCTGGCCGTCCTCGTGTCAATCCCAATCGGCATTTGGGCTGCTCGCAACGATGTGGTGTCGGCCATTGTGAAGCCCATCATGGACTTCCTTCAGACGATGCCCGCGTTGGTGTACCTGATTCCCGCGATCGCACTGTTCCGCATTGGCGTGGCGCCCGGGATCTTCGCGACCGTCCTGTTCGCCATGGCGCCCGGAGTCCGACTCACCGAGTTGGGTATTCGCGGCGTTGACCATGAAGTGGTCGAAGCCGGACACGCCTTTGGAGCGGGCCCTGCGCGCATCCTGCGTCAGATCCAGTTGCCCCTGGCGATGCCGTCCATCATGGCCGGAATTAATCAGATCATCATGTTGTCGCTGTCGATGGTCGTGATCGCCGGCTTCGTCGGTGCTGGCGGCCTCGGTGGCGAGGTGACCAAGGCACTGTCCGCGCTCGACAAGCCGCTCGGCTTCGAGGCCGGCATGGCCGTCGTCATTCTCGCGATCATCCTGGACCGATTCACGGGTGCGTTTGGAAACAAGCGCGCGAAGGCGTTGCTCGGCGGACTGTTCAACCGCCTTCCGCGCGGAGGCACGCCCCCTGGTGAACCCACAGGTGGTTCAGACAATCCAGAAGCCATCAGCGATTTGGTGGATGAGAATCGCGCCACGCGCGCCGCTCCATAACTTCACCACTCCAAGGCCTCGCGTCCCTTAACAAGGGCCGTGTGCATCGGCCGGACCGAATCTGGCTGCAGATGCTCACGACGTGGAGAAATCCTCTTCGTCGAGAAAGGAAACACTCATATGAAGATGCGCTCTACCGCGCTCCTCGCCACGGCGGCCGCCGCGAGCCTCGTGCTCGCTGGTTGCTCGTCGTCGGAAGAGGCCGACCCGACCACGTCCGCCACTGGCGGCGAGGACGCTCCCGCTGCGGGCGGCGACATCACCATGGCCGTGTTCAACGGCTGGGACGAGTCGCTTGCCTCGTCGCTTCTGTGGCAGCACATTCTTGAGGGCAAGGGCTACAACGTCACCCTTGAGTATGCAGACCCCGCACCCGTGTTCCAGGCAGTTGCCGATGGCGACTACGACCTGGTGACGGACGTGTGGCTGCCCGCCACCCACGCCTCCTACCTCGAAGAGTTCGGGGACGACATCGAAGAGGTCGGCCCATGGTTCGACAAGGCCGCCCTCACGGTGGCTGTGAACGCCGACGCTCCTATCGACTCGCTCGCAGACCTGGCCGACAACGCCGACGCGTTCGGCAACCGCATCGTGGGCATCGAGCCCGGCGCCGGTCTGACCGCCGCCGTGCAGGATGGCGTGATCCCCACCTATGGCCTCGAGGGAATGGACTTCCTCACCTCATCGACCCCGGCCATGCTGGCCGAGCTCGACACCGCCACGTCCAACGGCGAGAACATCATCGTCACGCTGTGGGAGCCTCACTGGGCCTACGGCGCGTACGACCTCAAGAACCTCGAAGACCCCGAGGGCACGCTGGGTGACGCCGAGTCGATCTACACCTACTCGCGCACCGGCTTCGCCACGGACTTCCCCGAGGTCGCCGAATGGATGGGCAACTTCACCATGTCCTCCGACCTGCTCTACGACCTGGAAAACCAGCTCCAGGCCGCGGAGGGCGACGACGAGTACGACACCATCGTGAGCGACTGGGTCGCCGCGAACCAGGAGTGGGTGGACTCGCTCACTGCGTGAGTGTCCCCCTCTTCACACGGCAAAGCGCCGGTCACCTTGCGGTGGCCGGCGCTTCGTCGTCCGTGGGCGTGAAGCCGCTCGCCCGAGCGGCGTCGCGGATGCGTTAGCGAGTGCGCCGTAGCAACCTGCTGCTCAAGTTGAGGCCCTTGACGGCCTTGGAATCCTCGCCTCGCCGCTGCGCGACCTTGTCGGCAGCCGCCCCCAATCCCCATGCCACTGCGGGCACCAGGATGGCCGCAGCGACCCAACGCTTGATGAGTCTCTTCATGGTGTTACCTCCGTCAAGGTCAACACCACCGCCAGCCGTTGCGTTCCCGAGAAGGCCTCGCCGAGCATGTGACCAACTGGTGGGCGCGACGGCCTAGATCGCGTGCGGCCGTCGCTGCTAGGGTGGCGGCGAAATCACGAGGGAGCGACATGTCAGCAGCTACTGAGCAGCCCACCAGCGCGCCGCGAGAGCAGTTCTCCGGGCAGGTGGGTTTCATCCTGTCGGCCATCGGCTCCGCCGTGGGCCTGGGCAACATCTGGCGCTTCCCCGGAGTGGCGTACGAGAACGGCGGCGGCGCGTTCCTGGTCCCCTACCTCGTGGCGCTCGTCACGGCGGGAATCCCCATCCTCTTCCTCGACTACGCGATCGGCCACCGCTTTCGTGGCTCCGCCCCCACGGCACTGCGCCGATTGGGAGGGCGTTGGGGCCGCTGGACCGAGTCGCTCGGGTGGTTCCAGGTCGCCATGTCCTTCGTGATCGGGCTGTACTACACGGCCATCATCGGTTGGGCGCTTAGCTACTTCGTCTTCTCGTTCGATCTGCGCTGGGGCGACGACCCTGCCGGATTCCTGCTGGGCGACTACCTTGAGGCATCCAAAGAGGTGTCCATCACTGGCGACATCGTCGCGTCCGTGGCCATCCCCCTCGCGATCGTCTGGATCGCCGCCATCGTGGTGCTCGCGCTCGGCGTCACTAGGGGGCTGGAGCGAGCCAACCTCGTCATCATGCCGCTACTCGCGCTGACGTTCGGTGCCGTGGTGGTGAGAGCACTGTTCCTCGACGGCGCCGCCGACGGCCTGAACGCCTTCTTCACCCCGGACTGGGGCGCGTTGTCGGACCCCACGGTGTGGATCGCCGCCTACGGCCAGATCTTCTTCTCGCTGTCGATCGCCTTCGGCATCATGATCACGTATGCGTCGTACCGACGTCGCAAGGCCAATCTCACAGGCCCGGGTCTGGTGGTCGCATTCGCCAACTCGTCGTTCGAACTGCTTGCAGGCATCGGCGTGTTCGCCACGCTCGGCTACTTCGCCTTCCAGCAGGGAATCCCGGTGGCCGAACTCGAAGGCATCACTGGAATCGGCCTGTCCTTCATCACGTTCCCGGCGATCTTGTCGCAGATGCCCGGAGGTGCCGTGGTCGGTGCGCTGTTCTTCGGCACGCTCGCGTTGGCGGGCTTCACCTCGTTGCTCTCGATTCTGCAGGTCACGTCGGCGGCCGTTCAGGAGAAGTTTGGCCTCACCCCGCGCTCGGGCGCCCTCGCCATCGGCGTGGTCTCTGCCGTGTTGTCGTTCGCGCTGTTCTCCACGACATCCGGCCTGTACGCGCTCGACACTGCCGACCACTGGACCAACAACATCGGCGTGGTCGGCTCGGCCGTGATCATGTCGGTGCTCACCGTATGGGTGCTGCGCCGGGGTCCAGAACTGCTCCACCACCTGAACACGGTGTCGACCGTGAAGTTGGGGCGTGTGTGGTTGGCCCTGGTGGGCGTGGTGGTGCCAGCCGTGCTCGGCTACATGCTGGTGCGCGGCATCGTCAAGGTCGCGACAGAAGGCTACGAGGGTTACCCCTCAGGGTTCCTACTGGTGATGGGCTGGGGCGTGCTGATCGCGCTCGGCGTGATTACCGCCGTGGCCACTGCGTTGCCGTGGCGCCACAACAAGGACGACGTCGAACCGTGGCCGCCTTACCCAGCGGTCGCCGCCACGGAGGAGAACTGACATGACCCCCACCGCCATCACTTTGTTCATACTCGCGGCCGTCCTGGTCTGGGGTGGGCTGATCGTGAGCACCATTCACCTCATGAGACACCCCGACGCGACCAGCTTCCCAGCCGGGGGCGATGACGACGAGCGGCCGGAGCATTCCGTCATCGTCCACGACACGTAAGGAAGCCTTCGCGCCGACGGCGCGCCCCGCTAGTCCCTGGTGAGCTTGCGGTACGTCACGCGGTGAGGGCGAGCCGCCTCTTCGCCGAGTCTCTCCACCTTGTTGGCCTCGTACGACGCGAAGTTCCCTTCAAACCAGTACCAGTTGGCAGGGTTCTCTTCCGTGCCTTCGTAGGCAAGGATGTGCGTGACGACGCGGTCGAGGAACCAGCGATCGTGAGAGACCACCACGGCGCAACCTGGGAACTCGAGCAGGGCATTCTCAAGCGAGCCGAGGGTCTCCACGTCAAGGTCGTTGGTCGGCTCGTCGAGCAGCAACAGGTTGCCGCCCTCCTTGAGAGTGAGCGCAAGGTTGAGGCGGTTGCGCTCTCCACCCGACAGCACACCAGCGGGCTTCTGCTGGTCTGGGCCCTTGAAGCCGAACGCTCCCACGTACGCGCGTGAGGGCATCTCTACCCTGCCCACGTTGATGTAGTCGAGGCCGTCGGAGACGACCTCCCACAGGGACTTGTTGGGGTCGATTCCGCCGCGGGACTGGTCCACATACGAGACCTGGACGGTGTCGCCGATCTTCAGCTCGCCCTCGTCGAGCGGCTCGAGGCCCACGATCGTCTTGAATAGCGTGGTCTTGCCGACGCCGTTGGGACCGATCACGCCGACGATGCCGTTGCGCGGCAGCGTGAAGCTGAGCCCGTCGATGAGCGTGCGATCCCCGAAGCCCTTCTTGATGTTCTTGGCCTCGAGCACCACGTTTCCTAGCCGTGGGCCCGGCGGAATCTGAATCTCTTCGAAGTCGAGCTTCTTCATCCTGTCGGCCTCTGCCGCCATCTCTTCGTAGCGGTTCAGTCGCGCCTTGGACTTGGTCTGGCGGCCCTTGGCGTTCTGGCGCACCCACTCCAACTCGTCCTTGAGTCGCCTCTGCAGCTTCTGGTCCTTCTTGCCTTGAACCTCAAGCCGGGCGGACTTCTTCTCGAGGTAGGTCGAGTAGTTGCCCTCGTAGGGGTAGAGGTGACCACGGTCGACCTCACAGATCCACTGGGCCACGTGGTCGAGAAAGTACCGGTCGTGAGTGACGGCCATGACGGCGCCCGTGTACTTCGACAGGTGCTGCTCGAGCCACAGCACCGACTCGGCGTCGAGGTGGTTGGTGGGCTCGTCCAGGAGCAACAGGTCCGGCTTCTCCAGCAGCAGCTTGCACAGCGCGACGCGGCGGCGCTCGCCGCCGGAGAGGGTCTTGACGTCGGCGTCAGGCGGCGGGCACTGGAGCGCGTCCATGGCCTGCTCGAGTTGAGAGTCGAGGTCCCATGCGTCGGCGTGGTCGAGCTCCTCCTGGAGCGTTCCCATCTCCGCCAACAGCGTGTCGTAGTCGGCATCTGGGTTGGCCATCTCTTCCGAGATGGCGTTGAAGCGGTCGAGCTTGCCCTTGATCTCGGCGACGCCCTCCTCGACATTGCCCAGCACGGTCTTGTCTTCGTTGAGCGGCGGCTCTTGCAGCAGGATCCCGACGGAGTATCCAGGGCTCAGTCGCGCCTCACCATTGGAGGGCTGCTCGATGCCAGCCATGATCTTGAGGATGGTCGACTTTCCTGCACCGTTGGGGCCCACCACGCCGATCTTCGCGCCTGGATAGAACGCCATCGTTACGTCGTCGAGGATGACCTTGTCGCCGTGCGCCTTGCGCGCCTTGTGCATGGTGTAGATGAACTCAGCCACTACCGCTCCGAATGTTGTGTAGACGAGGCGACACGAGGCCGCCGGAACCGGGTCCAAGCCTACGCGGTAGCGGCGGCGGCTCGCCCCGAGACGAGCGGTGGGGCGCCGGTCTACCCCCGACGCCCCTGCGACACTCGCCGCGCTCAGACGGCGGCTGCCACGTCGTTCGGGTGGTCGGCGCCGTCCACTTCCGCGTCACCCGCGCCGTCAGCTCGCGTGTCACCGTCTCCGTCGGTCTCCGACGCCAACGCCGATGTGGCCGTCGTGGGGTCCTCCAGCGTGGGGTCGCCCGTGGCGCGCGTGAACTTGGCAATGCCGCGCGTCAGGTCGTGACCGACGCTGACGGCATCGATGATGAGGTCGGTGCGCGGCCCCGAGTCCGACTCCCACTCGTTGGTGCGAAAGCGCCCCTGCACCACCACGGGTTGACCCTTCTCGATGGATTCTTTCACCGTGAGCGAGGCGCCCCTGAACGCCCTCACCGTGAACCACTCGGTCTGCCCGTCGACCCACTCGTTCTTGTCGCGGTCAAAGTAGCGGCTGGTCGAAGCCATCCTGAAGCTCGTGAGGTGGGTGCCCGTCGGCCCCACCACGTGTCGTGGATCGGTGGCGACCCAACCGGCCACCGTCATCGTCAAATCATTCATCGCGTCCTCCTCGAATGCGTCGCCGCGGTTGCGGCGTGCGTCCACAGTGCGCGTGGCGGGGGGAAGGCGCCCGGGCTCGGTAGGCCAACCGTGGACATCGGCCACCGCGTCGGCCTGGGGACGACGCCCACCGGGCTTCTCTAGCACGGCTCCTGCGGCGACGAGCAGGGGACGTCGGCTAGGCCAGCTCCGTCAACTCGTCGAGGTTGCGATAGGCCTGGTGGATCAGGTCGGTTGGCTCCACCACGTGCGGCATCACCGCGGACGTGATGGCCTCGCGCCCGAGAGTCCGCACCACGGTGCCAGCCGCGCGACCCTTGGACGCCCGAGATGCCAGCCCCCTTATCCCCTTCGGGGCATCCACAGACGGCCAGGTGACGGCCGCCAACGAATCCTCGATCTCTTGGGCAAGGGCGTCGGCCGCCATGACGGCATCGTCCACCACAATGCGCCACGCGAGAGGCAGCCCTGCTGCGGCGGCGTCGATCCACTCGAGCCGCACTTGCTCGATAGCTGCCAAGGAGGCGCCCAACGCGTCCGGCACGGAGGCAGACCGGCCCGATGCGACCGCCGCGGCCGCGTCGGCCCTCGCCTCGATGCCAGCCGCCCTGGCACATGCGGCGACCAGCCCGTCCACGTCGGGAAGCTCAGGGTCCGCGTCTCG
>NZ_JADQBF010000068.1 GCF_016278775.1 Demequina sp.
AGCGCCTGCTTTGCAAGCAGGAGGTCAGGGGTTCGATTCCCCTAGGCTCCACCATTTTCCTGTGAGGCAGCGCCGCACACCTCGCACGCCGGTGACTCACAGCTTCAGTTCCTGCGGCGGAACGTGAGGACGTAACTGGGCCTTGAGGCCGGTCAGCAACATGTCAAGGCCGCGCTCCATCTCTGCCGCACCGTCATAGGCGGTGAGCACGGGCGCGAGGCTACGTAGCCGGGGGAACTCGCGTAGCGGAAGGCGATGTAGGCCAAGGCGGAGGAGGTCGTCCGTCTCCTCCGGGTTGTCGACGAGTTCCTGCGACTCGTTCAGCACATGGCCCTGGATGAAGCCGTAGAACGACCGATAGACGTGTAGGGCGTCGACCGTGGAGAAGCCCGCGTTGATGAGCAGTTCGAGGATCGCCTCGAGCGGCCGCAAACTCCCCAACGGCCGCAAGGCGATGGGGGTAGCCAACGGCCGGGTGACGAGCAGCGGAATGACGTTCGGGTGAGAGAGTGCGACGGCGCGAAACTCGCGGGCGAAGGCGCGAAGTTGTCCCGGCCAGTCGTCGTCGGTGGTCACGACCGAAAGGTCCGCGAGCACCAACTCCGCAACCCCATCGAGAAGTTCCGCCTTGGTCGCGGCGTGGCGATACAGCGACATCGGGTCGCGGCCGATTGCGCGGCCGAGCCTCCGCATCGACAGCCCATCGATGCCGACCTCATCGATGATCTCCAGCGCCGCGCGCAACACCTCTTCACGACCGGTGTTCGAGGCCTTGACATTGCCTCGAGCTGTGCGGGGTGTCATGTGCGGATCCTCCGGCTTCGACATTGGCGATGGTGAGCAGGTGATGAATACAGCGTATACCGACGTTGTAGCGCTACGTGTTGACAACCGTCGGTACCCGGGTTCTAATGGAATCTACAGCGTAGTCCTACTATGTCGCGCAACCCCCCAGCCGTCGTAGTGGCCGCGACCCCCATCACGGAATGGAGCCACTATGATCCTTCTTGGAATCGTCCTGTTCGTCATCGGGCTCATCGCCCCCGTCCCCCTGTTGCAGACCATCGGCATCATTCTCATTGTCGTCGGGCTCATCTTGATGCTCCTTGGCCGCGCGGGCCGCGGAGTGGGGGGCCGCCGACACTACTGGTAGGCGCGTAGCTCCGCCCAAGGTCCTCTTGGGCCCAGAAGATTTCGCGTCACTCAATGAGTACCCGAGGGAGACTCTCTCCCCAATGAAAGGAACATCATGGGCATCGGTTTCAGCATTTTCCTCTTTGCAGTAGGAGCCATCCTCACCTTCGCGGTCGACGCGACGTTGGCCGGATTGGACATCGACGTCGTCGGCATCATCTTGATGATCGCCGGCGTAGTGGGCCTGCTCCTCACGCTCCTCGTGTTCGCGCCGAGGCGCCGTCGCACGGTCACCGAGACGCAAGGTGGCTACCAGGCAGAGCCGGGCACACGGACCACAAGGACGACCACGGACGACTCTTCTGGGCCACCGGTGGCCTAAGGACACTCGGTGTAACGCGAGCCCCGGGCCACACGGCCTGGGGCTCGCGCACGTTCGGACCCAACCGGGGCCGATCGCTCAGGGGCTAAGCCCGGCGCCCTTGTCGTGCAGGTCGCGGCCCAGCAGATCCGCGACACGATCTCCTGCCACGGCAGGCATGAACAGGAAGCCCTGGCCGGTCGCGCAACCCAGGCTCTGCAGGAAGACCAGCTGCTCCTCGGTCTCGACGCCCTCTGCGAGCACGGCAAGCCCCAGGGCCTTGCCCAGTTGCACCAGAGAAGAGATCAATTCGGCGCTGTTGCCGCCCGCGGTCAGCGACTGAATGAATGACCTGTCGATCTTGAACGCCTCGACCGGGAAGCGGTGTAGCGTCTCGAGCGAGGAGTAGCCGGTCCCGAAGTCGTCGATATGAAGCCGCAGCCCCGCCTCATGCAGCTTGTCCATGATGCGCAGGGCCATCTCTGGGCGGCGCATCAGCACACCTTCGGTGATCTCGATCGTCAGCATCTCTGGCGGGAGCTCGTGACGCCTCAGGGTCGTGAGCACGTGAGTCAACAGATCCTGGCTCCAGAACTCCTTGTCCGAGATGTTGATGCTGACGTTGGTGACCTGCGGACCCCACTCGGCCAGACGTTGGCAGACCTCGTCCAGCACCCAGTGGCCCAGTTGGACGATGAGTGAAGTCTCTTCGATGTCGGAAAGAAACTCGGTAGGTTCAATCAACCCTCGCTCGGGGTGGCGCCAACGTACCAACGCCTCGAAGCGGTCCGTGCGCCCCGTGTCGAGGTTGACGATGGGCTGATAGTGCACCTCGAACTGGTTGACTTGCAGCCCATGCAGCACTTCCCTGGCGAGTTCCGCCCTGCGCTGGGCGCTCGCGTGCATCGGCGCATCGAAGAACGCCACCGTCCCCGGCTCCGCCGCCTTGGCCCGGTACATCGCAGCGTCGGCGTCGCGCAGAACCTCTTCGGCTGAGGTGTACTCCACCGCGCTGGAAGCCACTCCGATGCTCGCGCGCGTGGCGATCTCGTGTCCGTCAAATAGGCGCACTTGTGAGAGGGCCTTCTGCACCCGCCTCGCCGCCGCCATCGCGCTCGACGGCTCGGTGTCGGCTAGCAGGATCACAAACTCGTCACCGCCGAACCGCGCCGCCATGTCCATCGCGCGCAGTTCGCGGGAGATCTCGGCCGCGACCGTCTTGAGCACACGGTCACCCATCTGGTGCCCCAGCGAATCGTTGATGAGCTTGAAGTCGTCGAGGTCGAGGAACAGCACGGAGAACGGGACCTCGGTGCGCCTCCAGCGCGCGAGCGCCTGCTCCAACTGTTGGACGAACAGCAGGCGGTTGGGCAACCCCGTGAGGGAGTCGAACAGCGCGCTCCTGCGAATCTCTTCTTGGCGACGCTGAGACTCGAGTGCGGCGCACAGCAGAGCGGCCCAGTGTTGGTAGGTCTCGCGCTCGGTGGTGGGGTCGATGGTCACGATCACGGCGAGCAGACCCCAGTCTTGCTCCGGTGTGCTGACCGGCACCACCAGGCACACCTCGCGGTCCGATCCTGACGCCATGGAGATGAGGGCCTTCGGGGGGAACTCCTCGGTCGGCAGGTTCGTGCCGACGAGGTCCAACGGAGCGCCAGCGTCGCCATACTCGCCGACAATCGTGAGTAGCCCTGAGGCCGGGCCATCGTCCCACAATGCGAGAGCCCCCGCCTTGACACTGGTTCCCGTCAGCCAGTGCAGGTCTCTCGGGTCGGAGCCGCTCGTGGCAACGAGCCCGGCGTCCACCGTGAACTGCTCGACTACCGCGGCGTTGGTGATCTCGGCGTGGTGCAGGAACGCGCTGGCCTGCGCCTTCCACAGCGCGGCCGCGAGCAGAGCCGGCACGGCGGACGCCCCGTCCGCGGTCGAGCCGATCTGCGGCCCCGCCTGCTGCGTGTACTCAATCATCGCGTCCGTGAAGCGACGCACCGTGTCCGGCCGGGAGGTGAGGTCCCGCAGCGAAGTGGCGAGGGCGTGGATCTGTGCGGGCGTCGCTTGGTCGCCCAGCTCGAGCAGGTCTACGGCATCGCGAACGGTCGCGGTGGCCGCGTCACGGTACTGACTGTCGACCGCCTCGTCGCCGGTGCGCAATTCCCTGTCGAGCGCGTACTGGAGCCGCTCGCGCAAGAGGGCCGAAGGCGCCCGGCGACCTTTGCTGTCGTCCTCGTATGGGTCATGCGGTGTCTCAGCTTCGCACCCACATGACTCCCGCAGGGTAAGAGCGGCCGATTCTGGCGTGACGGTGGTGTTCGGTGCCGCCTCGCCCCGGATGCCGGCCACGAGGAGGCGGGCGGCGAGCGCTCCCACCTCGTCGAAGCGTGGGTCGACGGTCGAGAGCGTGGGCGTGGCAAACGCTCCGGCGGCGATGTTGTCGAACGCGACGATGGCGAGGTCACGTGGGATGGTCAACCCGGCCTCCGTCAGTGCGCGCGTGAGGCCGATCGCATTGCGGTCGGTGCCTACCATCACGGCGGTGGGGCGATCCGGGGCATCGAGAAGGGCGCGGGCTGCGACGGCTCCGCCCGTCTCGCCGTTCTCCGGCGTGGCGAACATGAGTGAGGGGTCTGCGACAAGGCCGTGCGACTCGAGCGTCTCTTGGTAGGCGTCGAAGCGTTGACGGATGTCCCGTTGGGCGAGGTTGCCGACAAATCCGATGTGCTTGTGACCATGCTCGATGAGGTGATCGACAGCGGCGACGGTTCCGCGGTGGTTGTCCGGCCGAGTGACTGGCGCTTGGAAGTCTCCCGTCTGAGTGCTCGAGAGCAGCACCACCGGCTTTCCTGCCGCGCGAAGCCGGTGCAGATACGGCGCGCCAGCGGCTGTGGTCAGCGAAATGACGCCATCGACTTGTGACCAAGCGACTGGCGTGGCGAAGCTGCCAGGCTCTCCGGCCTCGTCACGGGGCGCCGACTCGCGGAGGGTCTCCACGACCACCAGGCGCCCGCCCGCAGCAACGATCTCCCTCGCAAGGCCAGCAAGAACATCCCCGAAGAAGTCTCCGCCGAGGCTCGGGGTCAGCACAAGGGCGGTCAGTGAATGAGTCATCGGTGACCGCTCGCTCCGCATGCAGTGCCCCGCATGTTGTCCTCTCGCCCCCGTCGCATCGCGCGCGGGGAAGCTCGCCAAGTGGGGTGATTCCCGGACGCAGACTCTACTCGCCTCCGGAGGAGTTCTGCGGTCCTTGTGACGTGAACCTCACGGGCCTGCACAGCACGCGTGTGTGTCGACGGACTCATGCCGGGAGGGTCTCGCTGGCCATCGACGCCTCTTCGCGCCCATCGCCAACGGGCACCGCTCCCCTGCACGCAGGAGCGTCGGCCAACAACTCCAAGAGGTGCGGCGCGGCCGAATCCACCCCCGCACGCTGGGACTGCACCACGGACACCTCCCAGCGGGGCGCGTCGTGCGGCATGGCCACCGTCGCCAGCCGCGAGGCCTGCGGCTTGTTGGACACGTGCCGCGGCACGATCGCCACGCCCAGCCCGCGATCCACGAAGTCAAGGAGTGTGTGCACGTCACTCACCTGGAAGCGCACGCGCCGCATCAGCCCGCGCGACTCGAAGGCCGCATCGGTCAGCGGCCGTACCCCCCAAGTGGGGTCAAAGTCGACGTGATCCTCGACGGCGAGTTGCTCCCACGACGCGACGGCGACGTCGGCAAGGGGGTGCTCCGGCGGGCACACCAACACGAGGTCCTCATGACCGAGAGCGTGGTGTGGCAGCGTGCCAAGGTGCGCGGCGGCCGCCACAAACGCGACGTCGAGGGCGTCGGCGCGGACCGAATCGATGAGGTCGTGCGAGCCCGCCTGCCTGAACTGGATCTCGACTTGCGGATGGCGGCGGTGGAATCTGTCGATGAGCGCGGTCGCGTCGATGACGCCAAGGCACTGCTCGGTGCCGATGCGCAGGGTGCCGGAGACCTGGTGGGTCGCGTGGACGACCGCGTCGCGGGCGGCGCGTGCCTGGTCCAGCAGGGCGCGGGCGTGGGGTAGCAGGGCGAGCGCGGCGTCGGTGGGCTCGACGCGGCGGGTAGTTCGGGTGAACAACGACGCTCCGAGTTCCTGCTCCAGCCCGCGGATACCTGCGGAGAGGCCTGATTGTGACACCCCCATGAGTTGGGCGGCGCGCGTGAAGTGGCGCTCGTCGGCGAGCGTCACGAGGTACTCCATCTGCCGCAACTCCATTGAGCACTCCTGTTTCTGGAAGTCATCAGTCACAATCGTTGGACTTCTAAGTTACCTCTTTCTATGCTCAAAGGGAACCCGTATCCCAACTCTGGAGGTCACCGTGCGCGAGCGCACTATCGGCAATCGTTCCGTCTCGGCCATCGGCCTGGGCGGAATGCCCATGTCCATCGAAGGCCGCCCCGACAGGGAGCAGTCCATCGCTACCATTCACGCCGCGCTCGACGCCGGCGTGACCTTCATTGATACCGCCGACAGCTACCACCTCAAGGCAGGCGAGGTGGGTCACAACGAGTCGCTCATCGCCGAGGCCCTGAGTTCGTACGGCTCCGACACGTCCGGCATCCTTGTCGCCACCAAGGCTGGCCACCTGCGCCCTGGCGACGGCACGTGGACCCAGAACGGCGACCCCGACTACGTCAAGCTGGCCGCCAAGGCGTCGGCGCAGCGCCTCGGCGTCGAGGCCATCGGCCTGTTCCAGTTCCACCGCCCTGACCCCAAGGTCCCGTACGCCGACTCGATCGGCGCCGTGGTCGAACTTCTGGACGAGGGCGTCATCGAGATGGCGGGCATCTCCAACGCCAACCCCGAGCAGATCCGCCAGGCCAACGACCTGCTGGGCGGCCGCCTGGTGAGCGTTCAGAACCAGTTCTCTCCCGCGTTCGTGAGCAGCTACCCTGAACTCGAGGTCTGCGCCGAGATGAACATCGCGTTCCTACCGTGGAGCCCGCTCGGCGGCATCTCCCGTGCCGGCGACGTCGGCCAGAACCACCAGGCCTTCCAAGACATCGCCGACGCCCATGGCGTCTCCCCCCAGCGCGTCACCCTCGCGTGGGAGCTCGCCCTCGCCGATGTGGTCATCCCGATCCCCGGCGCCTCCAAGCCGGCGTCCATCACCGACTCGGCGCAAGCACCAGAACTCGAGCTCACGGCCGACGAGGTCGCCCAGCTCAGCGCCGTCCTGAAGGGCTGAGCGCATGAAGACATTCACCCTTCCCGGCACCGACATGGTGGTGCCCGAGGTGATCCTCGGGCTCATGCGCATCCAAGAGAAGACCGACGAGGAGGTGCGCGAGTTGGTGGGCACGGCGCTCGACGCCGGTATCACCTTCATGGACCACGCGGACGTCTACGGCGACGGCTACCACGGCTGCGAGCGCCGTTTCGCCGAGGCGATGCAGTTCAGCTCCTCGCAGCGCGAGCAGATGGTCATCCAAACCAAGGCCGGCATCGTCAAGGAGAATCCGTCCTTCGACTTCTCCTACGAGCGACTCGTCGGTCAGGTCGAAGGCTCTCTCGAGGCGCTCGGCACCGACTACATCGACATCCTGCTGCTGCACCGCCCCGACGCCCTCATGGAGCCGGCGGAGGTCGCCCGCGCGTTCGACGACCTCAAGGCGTCAGGCAAGGTGCGTCACTTTGGCGTCTCCAACCAGACGCCCGGCCAGATGGACCTGCTACGCCAGCACCTCAATGTGCCGATCGTGGCCAACCAGATCCAGATGTCGGTGACGCACTCGCCCGCTATCGCGCACGGCGTGGCAAACAACATGCAGGCACTTGACCAGTCCATCGGCCGCGACAACGGCACCGTGGACTACTGCCACCTGCACGACATCGCGCTGCAGGCCTGGTCGCCGTTCCAGGCGGGCTTCTTCACGGGCGTGTTCTTGGGCAACCCCGAGTACGCAGAACTCAACGCCGTGATCGACCGCCTCGCGGCACAGTACGGCGTGGAACCGATCGCGATCGCGACCGCGTGGATCCTGCGGCACCCGGCCAAGTGGCAAGTGGTGCTGGGCACCACCACGCCTCAGCGTGTGGCCGCCGCCGCCAAGGGCTCCGGCGTGGAACTCACGCGCGCCGAGTGGTACGAGATGTTCAGGGCCGCCGGCTACACGGTTCCGTAAGGGGACGTCAGGCGCGGCGGAGAGCAACCACCAAGCCTCCGCACATGACGAAGCGCGGGGAGCGATCCGTCTCGGATCGCTCCCCGCGCTTGTTGTGGTGCTACTTGGTGTCGGTCTTCTTGGCCGGTGCTCGCTTGGCGGGAGCCTTCTTGGCCGTGCTGGCGGAGGTGGCGCGCTTAGCCGGTGCCTTCTTGGCTGGAGTGTCGCTACCCGTCTCGTCCTCCCAGACGTCCTCGGCATCGTCGAGAGTGTCTGCCAGGCCGGATGCGGCACGTGAACGGGCCGTGATCACGCCATCGCGCACGCGCTGGGCTTCGGCCGCAGCGGTGGTCCTGGCACGATCCACCACGGGGGTGGCGGCCTCGCGTGCCTTGTGGGCAGCATCCTTCGCCTTGTCGACGTACGGGGTTGCCTGCTCCCGCGCCTTGTCGATGTACGGGGTTGCCTGCTCCTTGGCCCTGTCCACGTAGGGCTGGCCCTGCTCCGCGAGCTTCTTGGCTTCGCTCGCGGCGGCTTCGCGTGCCTTTTCGTATGCGGGGCCCGCCTTCTCGCCGACGGTGCCAGCTGCGGCAGCGACGGCGTTGGCGGCCTTCTTCGCGGCTGCGGTGGCCGAGTCGGCCGCGCGGTTCACGTCACGACGCAACTTCGCCTGGAAGTCACCGTCTTCACCGGAAAACTCCCAGTCGTCGTCTCCGGCCCAGTCATCCCGGCCCCTGTCACGACGAGCCCAAACAACGAGCGCGGCGCCAGCGGCGCCGGCGACCAGTACGGGAATGAGGACCTTGGCCCACGTCCCGCCACCGTGCTTGTCTTCCTGCTCTTCGCCTGCATGGTCGATCGCCGAGACCACTGCGGGAATGGCGGCGCCCACGATTGCGCCACGGGCCACGTCGACCCAGTGTCCAGCCGTGTCGCCAGCCTTGTGCACGTAAGGGCTCGCCTTGCGTGCGGCTGCGCGCTTGGCCTTCTCGGCACGCGGCGCTGCCCATTCCTTCGCTTCGCCCACTCGGGGTCCGGCCCAGTCCTTGGCGCGCTCGGCACGGGGACCCGCCCACTGCTTGGCCGTTCGTGCGGCCTTGCTCGCAGCGTCGGCCGCGTGTTCTGCCGCCTCGCGCGCCGACTCAGCCGCCTCGAACGCTTGCTTACGGTATTTGTCCACGTCGATTTCGTCCCAACGTCTCTGCATTGCGGCCTCCTTGGTCGTGGTGCTTCTTCCCATCCTGCCACTTAGGTGAACGATGTGCGAGGCTCGTTTGATCCCTGCGCCACCAGCGAACACCGCTGCACCAGCCCAAATGCCCGCGGGACCTCATGGCACAATGGCCAGATGATCGCAACGCTGCAGACCACTGCGGGTGACATTCGCATCGAACTGTTCCCCAACCACGCCCCCGTCACCGTCGCCAACTTCACCGGCCTCGCCACTGGGGCCAAGGAGTGGACCGACCCCACAACGGGTGAATCAAGCACCGAGCCGTTTTACGACGGGCTCGTGTTCCACCGCGTCATCAACGGATTCATGATCCAGGGCGGTTGCCCCTTGGGCACCGGCACTGGCGGACCGGGCTACACGTTCGACGACGAGATCCACCCTGAGCTTGCCTTCAATGAGCCCTACCTGCTCGCCATGGCAAATGCGGGCAAGCGCATCAACCCCATGACGGGACAGCCGGGCGGCACCAATGGCTCGCAGTTCTTCATCACCGTGGGCCCGACCCCGCACTTGACCGGAGCGCACACCATCTTCGGCAAGGTCGTTGACGACGAGTCCAGGGCCGTGGTCGACAAGATCGCTACCACCCCTGTGGGCCTGGGCGACCGCCCAGAGGACGACGTGATGATCACGGGCGTCTCGATCGAGGAGTAGTCGCCCGGGTGAGCGAACCGACGCAGGGGGCGCCACAGCAGGCACCGCCCGTGTGCCCCCGCCATCCCGACAGGGTGAGTTACGTGCGGTGTCAGCGGTGCGAGCGCCCCGCATGCCCGCAGTGCCAGGTGCCAGCGCCCGTCGGCGTGCTGTGTGTGGATTGTGCGCGTGCCGCCAGTCAGGCGGCGCGCGGCGCCCGCACCGGTCTCGGATTCCCCAGGGCCCTAGGCCGTCCCTACGTCACCATCGGCATCATCGTCGCGAATGTGGCCTTTTATGTGTACGGCATGGGCGCTGGCCTGTCCCGCTGGCATGCCACGTACGGGCTGTGGCCGGCGCTGACCGACCAAGAGCCCTGGCGATGGCTCACCTCTGGCTTTGTGCATGGCAGCCTGTGGCACATCGGCATCAACATGTATGTGCTCTATCAGTTTGGTAGCCAACTTGAGCAGGTGATGGGCCGTCTGAGGTTCGGGATCCTGTACGGGGTCTCGCTCGTGGGCGGCTCCGCCGCCATTCAGGTGCTCGCTACACCAAACTCCCTGCACGTGGGCGCCTCTGGCGCCGTGTTCGGCATGTTCGGTGCCTATGGAATCCTGCTCTACAAGCTCAAGTTGCCGTGGCAGAGCATGGCCACGACGGCCGGACTCTGGCTAGCGGTGGGTTTCTTCTTACCTGGCATCTCGTGGGAGGGGCACATCGGTGGCCTGCTGCTTGGCACGCTCACGATGGGCGTGATGCTACGGCTCGTGGGTCAGTCACCCTTCACCCGCGTGAGGCGCTAGAGAAATGACAGCGGTGTAGTTTTCCCCCGCCTGTGGAAATCTCTGGGGAGAACTACAGCGGTGTAACTCAGTGAGAGCCGCCAGCTACTTCCAGCGCGTGAGCAAACCCATCGCGGCCAGCAGCATGGCAAAGCCGATGAAGATGTTGACGTTGCCGATTTCGAACGGGTACTGCCCGCGGGAGATGTAGTACACGAGGATCCACGTGAGGCCCACCAGGAGCAGGGTCGAGAATGCCGGCACCAACCACTTGGGATTGTCAGACGGCGGCCTGGTGGCGCTGCGCGGAACCTTGTAGGCGTTGGACTTGTTGCGCTTCTTCGAGACGGCCACGATGCCCTCCTGGATCACTGACGATGTGGTGCGGCGCGGCCGCACGGAGCGACCAATTGTGCCCCAGCGTACCGGTCGTGAAGACGTGACCCATCATCGCGTCGTCACGGGAGAGCGGTCGGAAGAACGGGCCTACCGTACTCTTGAAGCCCTATGACCGTGCACCTGCCCCCAGACGTCGGCTCCCGGACGCCACCCGAGGCGCGCCCCGAGCGTCCCGTGCGCCGGGTCGTCGACCGCGGCATGGTGGTCGTGGGTGAGATTCTCATCACGGCCGGCGTGATCTTGGGCCTGTTCGTGGTGTGGCAACTGTTCTACACCGACGTCCAGTCGGGCCGGATCCAGTCCGCCGCCCTCGACGAACTTGAGTTCCCAGAGACCGCCAGAGTGGAGGCCTCCGACAACGCCTCGACGGACACCGGTGTCGAGACTCCCGAGGTTGTCGAGCTGATTCCCGAGGACGCCAAGGTCTACTCGCCTGAGGGCGCCCCTGTGCTCGGCGAACTGGCGGAGGCCACCACGTTTGGTGCGCTCCACGTCCCGCGGTGGGGATACGACTACGTCAAGCCCATCTCGGAAGGCACCAACCGTGCGCGAGTGCTCGACCCCCTCGGCATTGGCCACTATTCCGAGACCGTGATGCCGGGCGCGGTGGGCAACTTCTCGGTCGCGGGTCACCGCACCACATACGGGAAGCCCTTCACCGACATCGACCAACTGCAGGAAGGCGACGCTCTCGTGGTGCAGACGGAATCCGCCTGGTACGTGTACCGAGTGACCGACTCCGAGATCGTGGCACCGTCCTACATGGCCGCCATCGCCCCCACCCCTGGCGAGCCAGGTGTCGCACCCACGGCCGCGTCGATCACCCTCACCACGTGTCACCCGAGGTACTCCGCCGCGCAGCGCTACATCGTGTATGGCGAGCTGGAGTATTGGGCGCCCACCGGTCAGGGCTACCCGAGCGAGATTGTCGAGGGCGCCTGATGTACGCGTGGATCTGGAGGCACCTGCCTGGGCCTGTCTGGGCGCGGGCCACCATCGCCGTACTGGCCCTTGCCATCGTCGTGCTGGTGCTGTTCGAATGGGTGTTCCCCGAAGTCTCGGCGCTCCTTCCCTTTCAAGAGCAGACGGTGAATGACTGATGACCCGCATCCTCGTGATCGACAACTATGACTCGTTCGTCTACACGATCGTGGGCTACTTGCGCCAAATGGGCGCCGAGACCGTGGTGGTGCGCAACGACGCCGTGGACTTCGCGGTGATCTCATCGTTTGACGGCGTGCTCGTGTCGCCCGGTCCAGGCACCCCGGCCGACGCTGGGGCTTCGATGGACGTCATTCGCGCCTGCGCCACGACCGGGGTTCCCATGCTGGGCGTGTGCTTGGGTCACCAGGCGCTCGCAGAGGTGTTCGGCGGCGTCGTCTCCCATGCACCAGAACTCATGCACGGCAAGACGTCGCTCGTGTCGCATGAGGGCGGCTCGGTGCTAGGCGGACTTCCCTCGCCGTTCACCGCGACGCGCTACCACTCCCTTGCCGTGGAGAACCCAAGCGTCCCCCTCGAGCTTGAGGTGACGGCCACCACCGCCAACGGAATCATCATGGGGCTGCGACACCGCGAGCTTCCGCTGCACGGAGTGCAGTTCCACCCGGAGTCAGTCCTCACGGAGGGCGGCCACAGGCTGCTCGCCAACTGGCTCGAGGTGTGCGGAATGCCCGACCCCGCCGCACGGTCGGAGGGACTGTCTCCGCTGGTGCGCAAGTAGCGCGTCGCTAGAGCCAGCCGTTTGCGCTCACGATCAGCAGCATCGTCACCAGAAAGCCCACCGGCTGATTGAGCCACAGGAACGTGCGCCAGCCCCGATTTGCGTCCTCGCACGTGGCGTCGGTGATGCGCAGAAACCGTGCCACCGAAGAGACGTAGGCGAGCGGCAGCGCTGCGGCGAGCACCCCCGGCCACGGGAGCACCAGCAGTACCGCGCTCGCGGCCGCATACATGACAAGCGCGAACCACGTGGTCACGCGGGCTCCCATGACGGTGCCGATCGAGGCGATGCCTCCCTCGCGGTCTGCTCGCACGTCTTGGACCGCTCCAAACGCGTGGCTCGCCATGCCCCACGCAACGAACGCAACCCAGATGGGCCACACGCCCCTCGCCGTGAGGTGCGTGCCGGTGAGCACAAGCGCGTACAACAGCGGCCCCGCGAAGTGCAGAGCCGAGGTGAGGGAGTCGAGGAACGGGCGCTCCTTGAAGCGCAGTACCGGTACGGAATAGGCCACTACCCCCGCCACAACGGCCACCAGCGTGGCCGATGAAGCCGCTGAGCCTTGGGTGAGGAGCCACGCGAGGGGAGGAAGCACCGTGATGGCCGAGGCCCACACGATGCCCCTGTGAACTCGCCTGGCGGCCTCGCGGTCCCGCACCACATCGCCCTCGATGCCGCCCTTGCGTGGGTTGCGCAAGTCGGACTCGTAGTCGAACACGTCGTTGACGCCGTACATGAGCAGGTTGTAGGGAATGAGAAAGAACACCGTGCCGATGATCAGGCGCGCGTCCACAGTGCCCTCGACCATCACGTAGGCAGCCGCAAACGGGAACGCCGTGTTGATCCAGCTCACGGGCCGCGAGGCACGGACGATGCTGAGGATCACGATTCGCCCTCCCCCTCGCGGGAGCCAGCTCCCAGGCGGCCAAGCCACGTCCACAGCGCGGGCACCAGCATGACGGCACCCAGCGTGTAGGAGAAGTCCTCGATCGGTGCGATCGGCACGCGGATCCCCAGAATCTTGGCCTCGTCGTAGGCCACCAGGTCCAATCCCACAATGATGTTGTCGAACACCGCGGTGAGGGCGATCAACACCAGCGCCGTGATCAGCAGCGGTCGGGGCGACAGCCGACGCAGCGTCGGCGCCGTGACCACGGCGATGACGGCGAGCACCGCGGCGGAAAGAACGACGTACGTCATGTCGCACCCCCCGCGCGCTCGCGGCGCCGCTCAAGCGCGCGCCACAACAGCAGCGTCTGGTACGTCAGCAGGATCAGGAAGAACACTTCCTCGAGAGGAACCTCCGGCGCCAGCTGTACGCCGGTCATGTACTCGGCGTCGCCCCGAAAGAAGATCCCCAGGCCTACTCCTGCGAGGTCCCACGCGAGGAACACGACTACGGCGACGCCGATGGTTGCGAGGGCCCGCCGCGGTTGTGCGAACACCGCCACGCGATAGCGCGCGTCGAGGAGTCCCAATCCGGCGATGCTGACGAGCAACGCGCCAAGGTAGGCGAAGCTCACGCGCGCTCCGGGGCGGAGCCAGCGCTAGCGTCATCCGCAGGCGAGCCACCGGATAGGGGCGCGACGGCGCGG
>NZ_JADQBF010000009.1 GCF_016278775.1 Demequina sp.
GTCAGCGTGTGGTCGTCGAGGTCCACCCACTGCTGCGCCGCGAGCCGCAGGTCCGACTCGATGCTCGACTGGTTTTGAGACGTGGGGGGCACGATCTGTGCGTCCTCGATCACGCCGTCGGCGTCGATCTTGTAGCGGTGCCAAATGGTGCCGCGGGGAGCCTCAGAGGCGCCGATGCCTTCCCCGGCCTTGGGCGGCACTGGCACGGAGGGTGCCGGGCCGTCGGTCCACTCGTCGATGATGCGCAGCGCCTCCTCGAAGGCGTAGGCGAGCTCCACGGTGCGGACGATGATCGACTTGAAGGGGTTGCGGCACGTCTCGCCCAGCCCGGCCTTGAGCGCGGCCTCTTGGCAGCGCGGGCTGAGCTGATCGAAGTTGAGGCTGTAGCGCGCGAGTGGGCCCACAAAGAAGGGCTCGCCGTCGAAGCGGGCGTGCAGGGCGTTGGAGTGCTCGACGTGGAACTCCTCGATGTGCTGAGGGATCTCGGCGATGGGGAAGCGCACTCCGGAGGTGGCGACCATCTCGGTGCCGCGCTCAAGCGGGTACCAGTCGGGGTGGCGCAGCGAGACGTAGTTGTACTCCTGCTCCATCTCCGGGAAGTCGAAGGTCGACACCAATTGGACGGCCGCGAGGGCATCCTCGAGACCCCGCTCCAGGTCGGGGCGCAGCCTCTCCAGTTCGGTGACGGTGGGCATGCGGTAGAAGCCGCCCACCTTGACGTTGACGGGGTGGATGGCGCGGCCGCCCACCAGTTCCATGACGTCGTTGCCAGCCTTCTTGAGGCGCAGCGCCATGTTGACCACGTCGGCGTGGTCCTTGGCCATCTCCAGCACTGACTCGAAGCCCAAGAAGTCGGGCGCGTGCAGCATGAAGATGTGCAAGGCGTGGGACTCGATCCACTCGCCGCAATACAGCAACCGGCGCATCAGCTGGATCTCGGCGGTGGTGGTGACGCCGCAGATAACCTCCATGGCCTCGGTGGACGCGCTTTGGTATGCGACGGGGCAGATGCCGCAGATCCTGGCCGTGATGTCCGGCGGCTCGGTGTACTTGCGGCCGCGCAGGAACCCTTCGTAGAAGCGCGGCGGTTCAAAGATGTTGAGCTTGACCGAGACCACCTGGCGGTCCTTGATCTCGATGTGCATGCCGCCTTCACCCTCGACGCGGGCGAGCATGCCCACGTTCAGCACTTGGCCTCCGTCCTTCAGCTGGTGGGTCATGACGCACCTCCCGCGGCCACCTTGTTGCTGGCCGCCTCGAACTCTGGGGCGCCGGCATTGAACGTGCGATACACGCGCACGATGTCGTCGTTGCTCATGCCCAACTCAGCCAGTTGGCGGGTGAGCGAGTCGGTATTGGCGCTGTCTTGAGGGCCAAAGCAGCCGTAGCAGCCGCGGCCGTAGGTGGGGCAGAGGGCGCCGCAGCCAGCCTGCGTGACGGGGCCAAGGCACGGCGTACCGTGCGCGACCGGCACGCACACGTTGCCCTTGAGCTTGCACTCCACGCACACGGAGTAGGTGGGGATGCGTGGCTTGCGGCCGTTGAGGAACGCCGCAAGCACCTCGACAAGTTGGCCCTTGTCTACTGGGCAGCCGCGCAGTTCGTAGTCGACGTCAACGTGGCTCGCGATGGGGGTGGAGGTGTCGAGCGTTGACAGGTATTCGGGGTGGGCGTAAACGATCGACCGGAACTCGTCCACGTCCGCCCAGTTGCGCAGCGCCTGGATGCCACCCGCCGTGGCGCACGCGCCAATGGTGACCAGGGTGCCTGATTGGGCCCTGATCTCGTGGATGCGTTCCACGTCTTCCGGAGTGGTGATGCTGCCCTCCACGAGCGACAGCTCGTACGGGCCCTCGACCACGGCGCGGGTGGCCTCTGGGAAGTACGCGATGTGCACGGCCTCCGCGATGCTGAGCAGCTCGTCCTCGCAGTTCAGGATGGTGAGCTGGCAGCCGTCGCAACTGGCGAACTTCCACACGGCCAACTTGGGGCGGGCGGGTGTGTCGGCCCCGGCCGACGCGTCGGCGTGGGTGTGGGTGGCGGCGTCTGTCATCACAACTCCCTGACGTTCATGAGTGGCTCCAGGCGGGCATAGTCGAGCACCGGTCCGTCCACGCAGATGAACAGCTCGCGCAGTTGGCAGTGGCCGCACAGCCCGATGCCGCACTTCATGGATCGCTCCATCGACAGGCGGATGTGCGAGGCCGGCACGCCGCGGCCGGTGAGCGAGGACGCTGCCGGGCGCATCATCGCCTCCGGTCCGCACACGAACGCCCAGGCGCTGCGGGGGTCAAAGCCGGCGCGGGCGATCAACTCGGTGACGTACCCCACCCTGCCCTTGTAGCCGTACGGCGCGTTGTCCACTGTGCGTTGCACGTTGACGTCGTTGAGGTCCGCCCACCGGCGCATCTGGGCGCCGTACAGGATGTCGTCCGGGGTGCGCGAGCCGTACAGCAGCAGCACCTTGCCGTAGCGCTCGCGTTCGGCGAGCACGTCGAGGATCGCGGGTCGCAGCGGCGCCAGCCCGATGCCGCCGGTCACAAAGACGACGTCGTTGCCCACGGCGTCGGCGACATCCCAGGTGGTGCCAAAGGGACCGCGGACGCCCACTTGGGTTCCGGGCGGGGCGTTGACAAGGGCGCGCGTGACGGCGCCGACGTTGCGGATGGTGTGCTCGAGTGGCGCCGGGTTGCCATCATCGTCGAGGCCTCGCGGGTCGCCCGAGATGGAGATGGGCACCTCTCCCACGCCAAAGGCGTGCAGCATCGTGAATTGCCCGGCGCGGAACGTCAGCGGGGGACCGTCGACAGGCTCGAGCAGCAAGGTGAAGGTGTCACGCGTGTCTTCGCGCACCTTGGTGATGGCGTAGCGGCGAGGGACCATGGGGTCCGGACTGTCCGTGCCTGGTGCGCTGTCAGTCACCCGTGCGCTATCGGTGATCCCTGCGTCGACCGGTGCCGTGGTCATTGCTGGCCCCCCTTACGTGGATGCCGCGCTTGCTGTGGAGCCGAGGCCACTCATGCGGCCAAGGGCGGCAGCCTCCTCCGTGATGTCGATGCCCGCGGGGCACCAGGTGATGCAGCGGCCGCAACCGACGCAGCCGAGCATGCCGAACTGGTCCTCCCAAGAGGACAGCTTGTGGGTGATCCACTGGCGGTAGCGGGCCTTGAGGGACTCGCGGGTGGGGCCGCCGTGGATGTAGCTGAAGTTGGCCGAGAAGCACGAGTCCCACACGCGGTGGCGTTCGGCGTTCTCGCCTGCCAGGTCGGAGACGTCCGACATGGTGGTGCAGAAGCACGTGGGGCACACCATGGTGCAGTTGGTGCAGCCGAGGCAGCGGTTGGCGACGTCTTCCCAGCGGCTGCTTTCCGCCGACGCGCGGAGCACGTCGTGGACAGTGTTGCGGTCGATGGCGCGGGTTTGGCTGGCGGCGGCCGCGTTGGTGATGTCGATCGCCTGCGCCTGGTCCTTCGCCGTGCCCTTGGAGGCCGCGACGGCGTCGGCGATGTCGCGCCCGGCGTCGGTGCCCACCTCCGCGACAAAGTGGTGGGTGTCCCCGTCGATCACCTCGGTGAGCAGCAGATCGTAGGACGGTTGGCCTGTTTGAGGGTCGGTGGCGGCTGGTCGCGGGCCGGTGCCCATGGAGGCGCAGAAGCACGTGGCGGCTGGCACGCCGCACGCGACGGCGATGACCAGGGTGCCGTCGCGCCGTGCCGTGTAGTGGACGTCCTTGAACTGGCGGTGCGCGAGCACCTGGTCGTGGATCTGGACGGCGCGCAGGTCGCAACTGCGCACCCCCAACAGAGCCACGGGCGAGGCGTTGGCGGTGTCCCGCTCGGCGGTGAAGTGGCCGCCCTGATCGTGGTCTCTCTTGCCGCGCCACACCACCTCTTCTGAGGGGAAGAACACCGGCTTGGTGGACTGCGCGGGGGCGGCGAAGCCAAAGTAGGCGTCGTCGTCGCGTTGGCGGGTGCGGTAGGTGGCGGCTTCTTGTATGTCGCCGATGCCGCGCGGGAGGTCTGAGGCCGAGCGGATGTCTCCCGTGACGATGGTCTCGTCCCGGAGCGTCGGCCCCACGACTCGGAACCCGCGCTCTCGCAACTCGGCGATGAGCGTGTCGAGATCCGATGGAGCAAGAATGCGGATGTCGTCCATGACGCGCCTCCCTTTTTTGACGTTAGACCCGCGGAAAGGTCGTGAAAGGGCCGAAGGTCCCGCGGAGTCGGCGCGGGTTTGTCCTGATATGGCGTAGTTTTCAAGCGCGGGACGATGGTCCCTCCACCAGGCGAGAGGGCCGCCTCGCCCGGCGGTCGGTGGGGTAGGCGCCTCAGAAGAGGACGGAGGCCAGTGCGTAGCCCACGGCGGCGGCCGCCACCGTCAGCACTCCAGTGCCAAGGGCGTTGATTACTGCCCTGCGGTAGTCGCCGCCCTGAACAAAGCGCACGGTCTCCGCCATCGCGGTGGAGAAGGTGGTGTAACCGCCACAGAAGCCGATGGCGGCCGCGTCCAGCACGTCGCCTCCCCACCCTCCGGCGTGAGAGGCCCCGGCGAGGAAGCCCAGCAACAGCGACCCGCTGATGTTGATGGTCAGCGTGCCGAGCGGGAGCGCGGTGGACCACCGGGCGCGGATCAGCCCATCCACCACAAAGCGGGCGGCAGCCCCTGCCCCGCCAAAGACGGCGATGAGCGTGATGATCACCGGTAGTCCCTCCCGAGTCGCCAGCGATGGTGGCGGCTGGCGAGGATGACCCCAGCCAGGCAGGTGACAAAGCCGCCGACGAGCGAGGCCGCGAAGTAGCCGATCGCCACCCCTCCCGCTCCGGTGGCGAGCAGACGCTCCACTTCGAGCGCGAACGCGGAGAACGTGGTGAAGCCGCCCAGCACGCCGGTGCCGAGCCCCAGCCGGAGCATGCGCCTGCCGGGGGTCTCGTCGCCCGAGCGCACCAGAGCCTCGAGCAGCAACCCGAGCAGGAACGCGCCCACCAGGTTCTCCACCAGGGTCGCCACTGGCCAGCCGCCCCGCGACGGCAGGTTCTCCGTCAGCGCCCACCTGGCCAGCGTGCCCACTGCTCCACCGAGGGCAACCAGCACGATCAATCCGGGGTGCAGGTGGGGCGTGCGACTCAAGGGCGCTCCTCCTTGTGGCCGTCTTCTGGCCGGGGGATCAAGACGACGGGACGATGCTGGTGGTGCGCCAGGCGCACCGCGACGGACCCGTCAATCTTCTCAATAGCCCAGTGTCCGAACCCCGCCTGCCGGGTGCCGATGGCAATGGCGACCGCGTCTAGATCCTCTGCGGACTCGTGCAACGCCCGCGCAGGGGCGCCGCTCGCGTAGTGGAACCGCCACGGCGTGGGGACGCCGACGAGGGCTTCCTCTAGCCGAGCGAAAAGCTGTTCTTCATCCGTCGGGACGTCCGCGTCGTCCACAGCATCGGGGTCCATCGGTATGGTCGCGATCGACCCGTCCGGGTGGACGTTGACGATGATGTTGCGGGGGTCCGCCCACACGCACACGAGCGAGGCGCTCAGGCTGTCGGCCAGTGCCGCGGCGCTCCTGACCACGTCCGGATCTTGCGTGGGCAGCACCCCGAAGACCAGGGTTGCGGCTCTGGGGTCCCCATGCCAGGGCCTTGCCGGAACGATGCTCATGATCGCCACCTTCTGTCCAAGGGCGCCCGCAGGTGACCTCTGCGCAGTTGACCATCCTAGACCCGCGACTAGGTGGGCGTTGGGGCGTCGGCGTCGGCGTCGTCGGCGTCGGCCGTGCGTGCCCTGCCCTTGCGCTTGAGGCGTGACCCGACCGCGCCGCCCACCGTGCCTGCCGCGCCGCTCACCGTGTCCCACACGCCCCCGCCAATTCCCGAGGCGCTACTGGCCGCGGACTGCAACGCCTTCACCGCGCGCGACGGTTGGGCGGCCTCCGGGGAAGCCCCCGCCCCAGGCTCCGGCTTGCGGAACTCCAGCAGCGCCGCAGGGAACACCGTCGGCGTGGTGGGGAAGGCGAGGCGAGCGGCCTTGACCACGTCGCGCCCAAACGTGAAGCTGCCGACGCCGCCCACCACGGCTCCCAGGCCGAACGGGATCGCCTTGCCGAGCGTCCTGACGCCCACCTTGCCGCTCGCCTTCAGGGCCTCACGCGCCATGACGGTCGCCAGCGGCGCGAGCGCCGAGTCGGGCAGTTGCTGGGTGAGCACCTCGCCCCACCCCTTGGGCAGCGCCCTGCCCACGGTGCCGTGCGCGACGGCGCGGGCCCGGTTGACGCCCCCAGCGCCGGCGGCCTCAAGCACCAGCTTGGTGACCTTGCTTTGCGACTTCTGGCCCAGCAGCATCCCGAACACGAGCGGCCTGGCACGTTCCGCATCGTGCACCTCGATGCCGTGCAACTCCGTGGCGGCCAGCACGTAAAGGGCGCTGGTCTCGTAGAAGAACAGCAGGTCGCCGACGCCCAGGCCAAGGGCCAGTGGGATGCCGACGGCGGGGATGGCGGCCGACGCGCCGACGCCGGTGCTGGTGACGGTCACCGTGGTGACGTAGCGCCGATCGAGTTCCTTGAGAATCTCTGCGGGAGTGGCGTCCGGCTTGTCGCGGCGCAGTGACTTGAGGTACTCGATGACCACGGGCCGCTGGATGGAAATGGCCTGGTAGATGCGGGCCTGGAAGTCCTCAGATCTGGTGAGCTCTGTCGCTTGGGCGACCACCGCGTCGGGCGCCTGCTTGTTCTTGGTCATGGGATCTCCGATCGGAGCCGCGTGGCTGGGTCTGGCACCGTGAGGTGGCTACTCCTCAGACTACGCGGGGCTGATGCGGCGATGCCGCGGGCAACCGACCGTCTAGATCAGGAACAAGAACACCCACTTGAATAGCAGCGAGAAGATCACGGCGAGGATGGCGCAGACCAGACCAGCTGTGGCGGGCCCGCGGCCCACCGCTCCATAGCCTTGGCGCTCGAATTGCGTGGCGTTCTTGAGGCCGATCGACGCGAAGACAATGCCGAGAATCGAGGGGATGAGCAGCGTGTTGATGAAGATCGCGACGATGCCGAGCACCAGGCCCGCGGTCGCGGCGCCGTTGGAGATGGTCGAGGCGGCGGGGGCGGCATACGCCTGGTAGGGGTAGGCCGTGGGAGCCTGAAACGTGGGCGGCATTGGCGGCGCCGTCGCCTGGAAGGTGGGCGGCAGTGGCGGCGCGGGCAGGCGTGGCGGCTCTAGTTGTGGATCGGACATGTGTACCCCTCAGTAGTCACTGTCATGGTCCGCCGAACGTAGCATCCTGATGCTCTGCCAGCCCGGGACCCGCGACGACTGACCCGGGAACAGCTACGCGGCGAGACGCAGCCGAGTGTGCCGGGGGACTGTGCCCAAGACCGTGCGCGGGTTGGCGTGAACGGGCGCCAATACGGGCGCCTCGCGCGCGGCCGTCGCATTGCCAACCGTCGCATTGCCGACCGTCGCGGCGGCGCCCAGCACCGCGCGCGGGCGGTCCAGCCACATGACGCGCGCAGCGGTGGCGGTGAGCGCGTGGGAGGTCTGGTAGGGCAGGCACGCGACGGTGGTGGGGACGCCGGCGTCGGCGAGCGCGCGGACCGACCTGCTGAAGAGGTGAGACCCGCTGGCGATCACCACCTCGCTGTAGCGGCTCGCGATGAAGCCGGCGTCCTCGAGTGCGTGGCACAGCGCCAGGTCCGCGCCGTGGCGGCCTGCCCGCACTACAAGGCGTGCAGAGGGCGCGAGTGCCTTGACGGTGAACGCCCAGTCGGGAGCGACCGCGATCACCAGATGGTCCGTGTCCCGGCGGAAGCCCACGGCGTCCAGCGACTCGGAGATGGCGAACTCCCAACACGCCTCGCTCGCCTTGCCCGGGTGACAGCCGAGGAGGTTCTGCGCATCCACGGCGATGAGGCGGCGACGTGTCGACGGCATGGCGGTCACCCTTCGTTGGGCTTCACCCGAGACTGGGGCCGCGGGCGATGTGTAACGAAACGATAACAAACGGATAACGGGAGCGCAACGACCGCACGCGACCTACCCGCGCCCGGCCTCCGGCAGTCCCCTGCCCACCACGGCCCCTGCGACGCCCAACGCGGCAAGCAGGAGCAGCGCGAACTCGCTGCCCAGCACCGCTAGCGCTGCGGTGAGCGCGCCGACGGCCAGCAGCAGCACTCCCATCATCGTGTTGGCCACCGCCACGTACTGAGTGCGCTGGTCGCCCTCGGCGATGTCCACCACGTAGGTCTTGCGAGCCAGCCGGGTACCCACGTGGACCAGGGCGAGCAGCAGGTAGGTGGCGGGAGCGAGCCAGAACGTGTCGGCGACGCTGGGGAACCTCAGCAGGCCCAGGAACGCCACGATCACGGAGGAGGCCGCGAGGGCGGCGCCGATCATGAGGCGCCGGGAGGACTTGTCCGCCAGCCGGCCGAACACGCGCCCGCCCACCAAGCCCGCCACGCCCTGTGCCATCACGAACAGGCCCAGGGAGGACAGCCCCGACTGGCCCTGCTGGATGCCGAGGCCCACCACGAACGGGGGGCTGAGGGCCGAGACAAGCAACAGGGCCCGCGCCACGACAAAGCGCCTGAACACCGAGTCGTCCCGCCACAGGTCCCTGGACTGGGCGACCCACCCAGGCTGGCCAGCGTCGGCGTCGGCCGCCTGGACCTCCCCGGCGGGCTCCCGAATGGAAGCGAAAATCACGGCCGCCACCGCCCACGCGAGAGCCGCGGCGCCCAGTAGCGCGGCCAACACGCCTGCCCCCAGGCTGTCGCCGCCCCACACGCGCAGGGCCAGACCGAGCGTCAGCGCCACGGCGGACGATGCCACGGTGGTCACGCCCTTGATCTGCCCCCGCTGCCCCTTGGGCACGGTGCGGCCCAACACGTCCTTGCCCGCGAGCGAGCTGAGCGACCGGGCAAGCGCGAACACCGCCAGGGACGCCAGCACGCCCACACCGGCGATCCATCCCGACGCGGTGGCGGCCACGAGCGCCAGCCCTGCCGTCGCCAGCGCCTGACCGGTAGCGCCCGCCACCCATATCCACTTGCGCTCGCGCCGGGTGCGCACCCGCGGGGCCCACGCGGCCTGCGGAAGCATCGACCCTGACTCGCGGATGGGCACCAGGAAGGCGACGAACGCCCCCGGTGCGCCGAGTGCGCTCAGCAGCCACGGCAGCACGGTCTTGGCGTTGACCACCTGGTCGCCCACGGACTGCAGGGTCTCGGCGGTCATCTGGCGCAGCCCGTTGAAGGGCACATGAGGCCGGGCCTGCTCGCTGATACTGCCGTTGGCTGACTCGTCGCCGGGGATGAGTCGTTGGTAGAGCGATCGGGAGGTCACGGATTCATTATGGCGAGGTCAGTGCGGCCGATGGTGGGGTTGGGGGACACACGCCGCCGACGCTGCGCAGGTGCCCGGTGGAGGATTGCTCGGCAGCGTAGGTGACGGCGTGGTGGACTCGCGGTAGTTTGCGTTTATGGGGGACTCGCAATTTCGTGCGGCGCTGAGGTGGCTTGCGCATCCGGTGTCGCTGGCTGCTATCGGCGTGATGGCGCTCAACGACCATGTGCTCAAGGCCGCGTATGGCACCTGGTGGACCGGCAAGTTGTCCGATGTTGCGGGCCTGGTGTTCTTCCCGGCGCTCGTGGCGGTGGTGCTGGCCGCAGTGGCCCGGGTGCTCGACAGGGATCGCGTGCGTGGGCTCGACATGGCCGCGGTCGGAATCACGGCCGTGGGGTTTGTGTGGGTCAAGGCGACGTGGGCGGGAGCCGCTACAGCGTCGGCCGTGCTCAGTGCGATCGCTGGCCCCAGCGTCGTCCGCGCCGACGCGACCGACCTGTTGGCCCTGCCCGCCCTGGGCCTCGCGGCGTGGGTCGCGGGGCGCTCGCGAACCGACGGTAGGACGCGTCGCGCTCGGCTCAAGAAGGCGGTGACCGTCGCCGTGGCGCCGCTCGCGCTGCTGGCGTCGGTCGCGACGGGCGTCTCCGAGGACTCGCACGCGCGCATCGTGACGGACGATGCGGGCAACTGGCGCGGGCAAGTGAAGGACGCCTATAACTACGGCGGCGACGCGTACTACACGCGGACCGGCGCGGGGTGGGAGTTGTACTTCGAAGACGACGCGATCGCTCCGCCCACCGACGGGCTGGAACCACCGGTGCTCCCCGACCGCGAGCAGTCCGAGGACTGTGTCCCCTCCGATCCGGCTGTGTGCTTTCGCGCCATGACGGGGACGACGGGCGTGGAGCGCAGCGCCGATGGTGGTGCCACCTGGCGCGTCGACTGGGAGTTGTCGCCAGAGGATGTGGCGACCCTCGAGCGCGCCTATGGCACCCGGGCCCAGGAGTTCGAAACGCGCGGCGTGGGCGTGGCCGAGGTGACCGATGGCTACGTGGTCGTCGCGGGCAACGGGACCGATGGCTTTGCGGTGCGGGGCGTCGATGGCGAGTGGGAGCGCGTCGGCTTTGTGGGCATGGAATGCTGCGACTGGCTCAAGACGGCCGATTTTGACACCGTGGACCAGCTACCCCCGGTGCACGCCTACCCCGTGGGCTTCCCGATGGGAGTGGGACTGGCGACGCTCGCGTTGCCGTTCCTGGCAGCGGCCCTGCGGTGGGGCCGGCGCTCGCGTATCCACCCGGCGGCGTCGTTCGGAGCGGGGGTCGCCTACGTCTTCGGCGCCTTCTTCGGGGTGTCAGTGCTGCTCATCAACTCGACGTACGCGCCGTTGACCCGCGCCTCGCCGGGCCTCGACATGTACATGCTCGCCCCACTGGGCGGGTTGGCCATGGCGGGGGTGATGGTCGCGATGGCCGCGTGGGGGCTGTTCAGGCGCGGCGCGGTTCTCGTGACGCTTGGCGGGTGGTTCGCAGGTGCCGTGGTGACCGGCATTGCGGTCGGTATGGCGGAGATCTTCGGCGTGCACGGTGTGCGGGCTCAGGTGGGTGTGGGTGTGGGCGCGCTCGCGCTGTTGTACGCGGTGTACGTGCCGGTGGTGAGACTGGTGGCGGCGTGGTGGCGTTCGCAGGCCGTGCCCCAGTGGACCCGGCTCGACGCGATGCTGCTGTGGGGCATCGGCCCGGGAAGCGCGCCGACGCCGTTGCCGCAGGTTCTTGCGCAGGCGGGGTTTCCTGCGGGCCAGTACCCCAGCCGCGAACAACTCGAGGTGAGCCTGGGGCGGCTCGCGGCCTCCGGCGTCGTGAAGATCAGCAACTTCGTGTGGTTCAGGGGCTCCGCCGAGGGGAAGGGTCTGGTGCGACACGCGGCGCGTCGAGGCGGCCCGGAGAACGCGCCGGACGTCCTGCTGAAGGCGATGCTGAGTGTGCCGTGCAGGGACGGGCGGGCGCGCATCAGCGATGAGTTGTACGACCTGGCGGTCGGGTCGGACGCGGTGGCGCCCCTAGAACAGGAAGAAGAAGACCCACTTGAACAGTAGCGAGATCATGGTGCCGACGATCCCGCAGACCAGACCAGTGACAGCGGCGCCGCGACCACGGGGTCCATAGCCGACGGACTGAAAGCGGTCCGCATTGCGCAGACCTAGGAACGAGAACACGATCGCCAGCATGCCGACGATCAAGAACGTGTTGATGAGCAGCGACACGAGCCCCAAGATCATGCCCGCAGTGGCCTGGCCGTTCGCGAGGTTGGGCTCGGGCAGCGCGGCGTACAGAGGCTCGGAGTGGTTGGTCTGCTGGGGGTGGAGCCCGTGGCGCGAGGCTCCGGGGGCCGGGACTGGGGGAGGCTGGTCGGCGCCGGCCGGCGGGTGCGGAATGTCGGGCATCGGGGTCCCTCGGTCGTGGGGCGGGGTGTGGGGGTCAAGGTATCAGCGGGCAAGGCCCCAGCCGACAAGGCCCTCGGCTTCGAGACTCGCGCGGGTCCACGTGGTGGTGGGGTTCATGGTGTCCCCGCTCGTGTCGCCGTCACCGGGTTCACGCGCCCGATGCTAGCGTCCAAATATCGACTTCTTGAGGGGGCTTTCATGGCACGATCCACGCACGACAAGGCCAGGGCGACGGACGGTATGCACTCCGCGCTGTACTTCTGGTACTTCCTCACAGTGCTGGTTGCTGGCCTTGCTGGCGGATTCATCTTTGGTAGGCAATGGGCCGGGCCGATGTGGAGCCTCGAAAGCTTCGGGTGGAAAGGGTTCGCGGGCTTCGCGATCGCCGCGGCCGTCATGGGCGTGCCCGTGATGGTGTTCTTCTCCCTAGGCGAGCGGATCCTGCACGAGGTGATGGACATCAACGATGCAGCGCACCGGGCAGAGCCGCCGCCAGGCGCGGCCCCAGGACTGCCGTTCCAGGGTTAGACATGGCAGGCTTCGCCGTCATCGACCTGGAGACCACCGGGTTCGCCTACAACAGCGCGTTCGACACCGCCTTCCTGATCGCCGAGTAGGCGCGGCCGATCAGGGGTGCCGCTGACATTGCGCGCTCTATCGCGCGGCGAGGGTGTCGCTCACGAGCCGGTTCATGGAGACACCTGACTGCGCGGCCTTGATCGCGAGCTGGCGATGGCGGGCAGGCGTGAGGCGCACCACGAACTTCCCGGAGTAGTCGCGGTCCGCAAGCGAGTCGGGCGGCGTCGAGCCTTCGGCGACCATCTGCGCTACAACGTCGTCCACGAGGCGTCGGATGCCCGCGAAGGCCGTTTGCTCGTCGGCGTCGAGCCATGACAGCGAGGGAAACTCCGCGACGGTCCCGACGTACTCGCCATCCTCGGGAGACCAGGAGACTTGGTAGGTGTAGTGGTTCGTGCTCATTGCGGCTCTCCTCTCTCCCTCTTGAGTCGCTCAAGTGCGGCCAACACCTGACGGACCTGATACGGCTTGGCCTGCCCGTTTCTGTTCTGGATGTTCACCCTTGGGTCACCCGCCCAGGGGGTGCGGTACACCTCGTGTGAGCCGGAGCCTCCGACCGGATCACCGAAGAAGTGCCGACACACAGATGCGAGATTGTCGAACGGCACGGATGCGGGCGCTCGCCGCATCTGCTCCACTCTCTTCTCAATCTTGCTCATGGCGATAGTACTACTAGTGGTACCGGCTTGGAAGAAGGTCGGCGATGCCCGACCTCGGTGTTCGTCACGGCGGTCCCCCTCTGCAGGCCTATCGGCTCGTGTGTCTACCCTCTCGCCGCCGACTGACACCGCGCCAAGTGCCGGGGCACGATCTGTGGACAGCCCCAACCCCCGCGCTAGTCTCGAAACAACTGAGGGAGGGGACCCCATGACAGGCTTCGCCGTCATCGACCTGGAGACCACCGGGTTTGCCTACAACGGCGCGGACCGCATCTGCGAGGTCGGCGTCGTCCTCCTCGACAGAGAAGGAAACCGCGAGCACTCCTGGACCACCCTCATCAACCCCCAAAGAGACCTGGGCGCGCAGCATGTCCACCACATCGACGCGACCGACGCCCGCGTCGCGCCCCGGTTTGAGGACGTCGTGGGTGACCTCACCGAGCTGCTGGCCGGGCGGGTGCTCGCCGCGCACAACAGTGCGTTCGACACCGCCTTTCTGATCGCCGAGTATGCGCGCGCCGGGTGGCCGCTCGCACTCACCCGCGAGGAGACGCTGTGCACCATGCGCCTGGCCCGCGCCTACGGTGCGCCCGCCAAGCTGGGCGAGTGTTGCGCGCACTTTGGGGTGCCCCTCACGGAGGCCCACGCGGCCCTCGCCGACGCTGAGTCAGCGGCCGGTTTGCTCGCCGCCTACATCGCGGCTTCGGGGTCGCGGCGCGAGTGGGATGGGTGGCTTGCGTTGGGCGAGTCGCTGCGGTGGCCTGCGCCGCCGCCACGTGGGGTGGCGCCGGTGCTCAGGGGCACGACGCGTCCCGGCAGTGCCGTACTGG
>NZ_JADQBF010000035.1 GCF_016278775.1 Demequina sp.
CCAATCCACCAGCGCGCGCAGCAATTGCGCGGAAGGCGTGACGGCATCGATGGTGACGGCCCTCTCCTCATCTGGCGTGCCGTCGAGTCGCACCCAGGTGACGCCGCGCCGGGCGAGCATGGCGTCCGTCTCTTCAATGCCGTCGATGCGCCTCACCGTGATCGCAGCGTCGTAGATCGCGCCCGCGTGAAGCCTGCGAGTCGCATCGTCCGTGATCGGGGGCAACAACAACACCCCGTAGCCGCGCGAGGCGAGTTCACGAGAGATTCCATCGACTACACGGAGCGCGAAGGGGTCCGTGTCGGGCGACTCCAGGAGCGCGCGGGTCACGACGGCGACCACGCTTGTGCGTCCCGACGCCAGCGCGCGGCCGAGCGCCGACGGTCCGGAGTACCCGAGTGTCTTCGCGGCGTCGAGTACCCGCTGGGTAGTCGCTGGTGAAAGCCGGTTGGGGTCGGAGAATGCGTAGGACGCGGTCGATTTGGCCACTCCGGCCGCCTTAGCGACATCCGCCAACGTCACGGGTCGTCGCTCGCTCATCCTCACCTCGCTCATTGTGCCGGGACTTCGCCGACGCCCTTCGAAGCGTAGTCGTCACTGCCCCATGGCGGGAACCGGGCTGGGCGGTGGGACTTCCTAACGGACGATGGGTGCGACCAGCCACGAAGCCTGAAAGTCGTCGTGCTTGGAAACAGGCTCGGGGATGAAGGTGGTGCCTTCGAGTTCTGCGTTGAGCAGGGCGACCTCAAACTCGCCCGTGTCAGAAAGAGTGTCGTCGTCGGCTTCGGAACTCGCTGCTTGCGGCATCGGCGCGACGGCCCATTGCGGACCCTCCGGCTCTTCTGGCCCTGGCACCCACGCGGCACCATCCGTGAGCGGCGCCGGGGTGGTCACGCCGTACTGCTGCCAGACCGCAGGGTCGATGCGCCCCGCCAGCACGGCGAGGAAATCGAGCCGCACTCGAGCGGCATCCCACGATCCGTCGCCGAGCGCCCAGGTGGAGACCTGGTCACCACGGAAGGTCACGGCCCTGCCTTCGGCGGCAGGATGCATGAGCGCCTCGCGCACAGCTGGCGTCAACAGCGCGGCGGCAAACTCCTCATTGGCGGTCGTCACTGACCAGCGACGATCGAAGGCCGGGTCACCGGTGGTGGTGGCCCGGCCGTCGATCGCCAGTGCCCCAAGATCGAGGCCCGATGGGATGACCTGAAGCGCGGGCAGAGGTCCACGCATGGTCATCAGCTCGACGTCGTAGTGACCCGCCTCGAAGCGCTGAACGGAGCGTCCGCGCCATTGGCCGCTGACGCGGTGGCGTAGCGGCGCTCCGGTGAAGGGCAGCCCATCGAGGGTGCGAGCCGCTTCGGGAGAAGCGGACTCCGAATAGTCAAGTCCGTGCAGTTGCGCGAACTCGCGCGCTGGCCGCGACGACTTGTCTGTCCGTTCCCACATGGTGTCTCCAACTCCGTTTCGCTACAAGGTGAGACGGACCGCGACGGGAATTGTGACGCAGGGCTCACTGTGAGAAATGTCACACTCCGCGTGGCCCCCGTTGAGCAGCGTCCTGGGCGAGCGTTTGTTATACCCCTAGGGGTATGTTAGTCTCTTCGAAAATCCGTCTTCAGAAAGGCTTCACTATGTGTTCTCCCGCCACCTGTCCCAACTGCGGCAAGGCCACCTGGACTGGCTGCGGCAACCACGTTGAGCAGGCGCTCGCAGGAGTCCCCCAGGCTCAACGTTGCCAGGGCCACGTGTCGGGCTCCGCTCAGGGCTCCACGTCGTCGCTCTTTGGTCGCGTCTTCACTCACTGACCACCGCGCAACGCGCGGGCCGTTGCCTGAGAGCCGGTCAAGGTCGCTACCGGCGGTGATACCGTCGATCCCGAGAGATCGGCCAGGTGAGGAGAGCCGCCATGGAGGCATCGGCCCCCGCCCGCGTCCACCCGGGCTATGGCGTCCACAGTGAGGTAGGCCAGTTGCGGTCCGTGCTCGTGTGCTCGCCAGGGCTCGCCCACAACCGCCTCACGCCGTCCAACTGTCACGATCTGTTGTTCGACGACGTCATGTGGGTCGACAACGCGCGGCGGGATCACCAAGCGTTTGTGACGTTGTTGGAAGAGCGCGACATCGAGGTGCTTGAGTTGCACCGGTTGCTGACAGAGACCATGGCGATTCCCGCGGCACGCGCATGGCTGTTGGACCGAAAACTCACCACGGACGAGGTCGGCTTGGGACTTGCCACCGACCTGCGAGCGTTCCTCAACGAACTCGAATCGGGGGTGCTTGCTCGGTACATTCTTGGCGGCCTGTCCCTCACCGACCTTCCACGCGACTTCGCCCCTCCCACCCTTCAACTGGTGCGAGAAGAATCCGGCATGCGTGACTACCTCATGCCTCCCTTGCCGAACACGCTCTATACCCGCGACACCACCTCGTGGATTTACCAAGGCGTGACGCTGAATCCCCTGTTCTGGCCAGCGCGCCACGCAGAGACGCTCATCATGAAGGCGGTCTACTCGTTCCACCCCGCCTTCAACGCGGCCGACCCCAAGGCGGAGTTTCTCCCGGGCTTCGGCTCGGCGATCGACGGCATCCTGTTGCCGGACGACGAGCCGGATACCAACGCGGACCCCGTCCAGTTCTGGTGGGGAGACCCGGAGTTGGACCACGGCTTGGCGACCCTCGAGGGCGGAGACGTGATGCCCATCGGCCACGGCACCGTCCTGATCGGCATGTCAGAGCGATCGTCGCGCCAGGCCATCACCCAGATCGCGTTTGAGCTCTTCGCCGCAGGCGCCGCGGAGCATGTCATCGTCGCGAAGCTGCCCAAGCTGCGGACTGCCATGCACCTCGACACGGTGTTCACCTTGGCTGACAGGGACGTTGCCACAGTCTTTCCCGGCATCGTCGACGACATCGAGACGTACTCGCTACGTCCCGCCGACGCCCCGATCGTCCTGGACGTCACCCACGAGCACCGTCCCTTCGTTGACGTCGTGGCGGACGCCATGGGACTGGACGCGCTGCGCATCATCGAGACGGGCGGCGACAGATATGCGTCCGAGCGCCAGCAGTGGGACTCCGGCAACAACGTCCTCGCCCTAGAACCTGGGGTGGTGGTCGCGTACGACCGCAACACCCACGCCAACGCGAAGCTGCGCTCTGCGGGCATCGAGGTGTTGGAGATTGTGGGAGCGGAGTTGGGCCGCGGCCGCGGCGGCGCCCACTGCATGACGCAACCGCTGCGCCGCGACCCTGTGTGAGACGCCGCGCATGGCACCCAGACCCGCTACTGCCCCCCGGGCCCGCTCCCGCTCGCTGACGCTGCGGCCCCCCACCAGGCGTCGTCCCCCGCGCGTCTTCGAGCCGACCTTCTCTGGGCCAGGCGCCGCCGTTGGCGCCATCTTCACGTCGTTCTCCCTCGCGCCGTCACTGCTCCCGCGCGATGCCTTTGTCCAGGGTCTCGCCACGGGAGTCTCCCTCGTGGTCGGCTACGGCCTCGGTGCAGGTGGGCACGCGATCTGGAACTACTTGGGTGTGCCGAACCTGCGTGGCAAGTGGCAATGGATGGTCGCGGCCATCGTGCTTGCCGTCATCGCGCTCAACACCGGTCTCGCCATCTGGAACTGGGTGGGCTGGCAGAACACTATCCGCGACCTGATGGGCATGGACCCCTTAAGCCCCGACGCCTGGCCCATCGTGGTCGGCATCACGGTGGTGGTCGCCGCGATCGTCCTGGTGATCGCGCGGAGCCTCAGGCTGCTGTTCCGCACCATGGGAAACCGGCTCGACAGGTGGCTGCCGCGACGCCTCGCGATCACGCTGTCGTCAGCCGGCTTGGTCGTGCTGCTGTGGCTCGTCTTCTCCGGGCTCTTGGTGCAGGGCTTCTTCTCCGCGTCCAACGCCCTGTTCTCCACGCGAGACAACGGCAACAAGCCGGGTGTCACCCAGCCGTCGTCTCCGCTGTTGTCCGGCAGCCCTCAGTCGCTCGTCGCGTGGGACACTCTCGGCAGAGAGGGGCGAGCCTTCATCTCCTATGTGCCCACCGTCGAGGAGATCAACGCCTACAGCGGCGGGGGCGCCGTCCAGCCGATCAGGGTGTACGTCGGCCTGAGATCGGCCGAGACGCTTGAGGACCGCGCCGATCTACTCCTCGAGGAGCTGATTCGCACGGGAGCGTTCGACCGCGAGGCGCTCCTGCTGACCACGACAACGGGCACCGGGTTCATCGACCCGCTCGGGGTCGACCCCTTCGACTTCATCTTCAACGGTGACGTGGCCATCGCTGGCGCGCAATACTCCTATCTGCCGAGCTGGATCTCGCTGCTCGCTGACCAAGCGATCACCAAGGACACGTCGCTCGTGATGTTCAGCACGGTTCACGAGTACTGGAGCACTCTGCCTGAGGACCATCGACCGCGGCTATTCCTCTATGGCCTGTCGCTCGGGTCCTACGGGGTCGAGTCAGTCCTGACCTCCGCCAACATCATCAACGAACCCATCGACGGTGCCGTCATGGTCGGTCCCACCTTCGTCAACCCGTTGCGAGCTGACCTGATTCAGGGGCGTGAGGGCGGCTCCACGCCGTGGCTCCCGTTGGTAGAGGGCGGCCGCACTGTGCGGTTCACGGGGAACGAAGACTCGCTTGACCAGCCAGCCGGCCCGTGGGGGCCAACGCGCGTCGCCTACCTCCAGCATGGATCTGACCCCATCGGGTTTTTCGAACCGAGCATTGCCTGGCGAGAACCGGACTGGCTCGCGGGAAGCGATCGAGCCCCAGACGTCTCACCAGAAACGGATTGGTTCCCCTTCGTCACCATGTGGCAGACCTTGCTCGACGCCCCGAGCGCGGGCTCCGTTCCGCGCGGATTTGGCCACCTGTACTCGGTGTCGGCGAACGCCACCACGTGGGCACACGTGATCGATGCGGAGGGGTGGACCTCCGCAGACACGGCGCACCTGGTGCGCGTCTTGGAGGCGCGTGACGATGCTCGTCGGGACTGGCTCGACAGCATCGACAACTGAGCACCTGGCGCACAACTCGCCGGGGTCCACGGCGCCAGGTGCAGGCGAGTGCCCGTGCCTCGACCGCTCGCGTATCAGTAGTGCTTGCGCGCAAGCCTCCACATCGTCCAGTTGATCCGCATGAAGCGGAAGAACTGGATGAACGGGTTGCGGCGCCTGCGCAATTCGCCTGGCGTGGGCAGGGGCGCCGTTGCAATGCGCTCGTTGGTGTCGTCCATGATGCGCCTCCTTACTCCGGGATCCAGGTCCAGCCGGGCTTGACCTTGGCCTTGTAGATGAACAGGGTGTGGAGCAGTCGCTTGACCCAGTGACCGGCCAGGCCTATCTCGCCGAACGTCTCCTTGAGGTTGCGTCCCGTCTCTGGGTACTTCTCCCAGTCCGGTACCACGGGGCTCATGGTCATGGCGGCAGCAGTTCCTGTGCGCATCCCCGTGCCAGCCGATGCCACGCAGGCCGCAGCCATCTCGGCCATCGAGGCCGAGTGGGTCGGCCCGGTTGCACCCTTGAGGATCATGTCAGCCACCGAGAAGGCGACCACCTTGCCCATCGTGCCGGACGGCATGCCCGTGCGCGGCGGGCTCGGCGCGACGGCCAGACCGTCTGGCGTCGCCCGCGGCTTGGAGATCTGGTGCGGGGGCGCGAAGGCGATGCCGACGGCAAAGCAGTTCCTGTAGGTGGGGTTCTGGTAGGTGCGCGGCCAGTCCTTGGCGCTCCAGTCGTCGTACGACTTCTTGCTGTAGTCAGCGTCGACCTTCATGAAGCCTGACGGCGCGAACACGGTGTCCGTGATGTCATCGCCGGCCTTGTTGTAGGCCTTCCAGTCCACGCCCTTGAACGGGGGCAGCAGCATCGCGAAGTCGAACTCAAGGTCGTTGTGCGAGCCGTCGAGTTGGTCGTAGTGGATGACGCCGTCGTCGACACTCGTCACGGCTGCACCGGAAATCGCCTTCACTCCACGCTCGCGGTAGAGCGACTCTGTCCACAGTTGGCTCGTGGTACGGAAGCCGTTCTGCTCGAACTGCATGCCCCCCACGCCAAAGTCGCCCAACTCGTTCTCGTTGGTGAGGTACGTGAGTTCAACCTTGTCGCGCACTCCCGCTGCGCGCAGCTCGTGCTCCACGTTGAACGTGTACTCGAAGGCGGCGCCTTCGCACGTGCAGGTTCCGTGGCCCACGCCGATCACGACGCGCTGGGTCTTGCCAGACCTAGCAGCGCTGATCACCTCATCGAGTTTGACGTTTGCCTCCGTGGCGTGGCTCGGCGTGCACACGGAGACGGTGTGGCCGCCATCCGGTCCGAGCCCAGGGGTAGCGCCAAAGTTGAGTTTGGGGCCGGTCGCGTTGATGACGTAGTCGTACCGGATCTTCTCCGTCTGTCCCGCCTTGTCCGACGAGGTGTGCTCGACCTCCACGGCAGGCTGATCGTCGTCGGCGTCGCCCTCCGGCCACAGGGCCATGGCTTTGGCCTGGACGAACTCAATGCCCTTCTTTGCATAGATGGGGGCGAGCGGGAAGACCACATCATCCGTCTTCATCTTTCCCACGCCCACCCAGATGTTGGAGGGAATCCAGTTGTACTGGGAGTTGGGGGAAACGACGACGACCTCGTGAGCCTTGCCCAGCCGCTTCTTGAGGTACAGGGCTGCTGTGTGTCCTGAGACACCGGCCCCGAGAACCACGACGCGTGCCATGGCAGATCACCTTCTTCGCTGATCGAGGGTGCAGGGGTGCACCGCTCATCAGCCTATACCCAGGGGGGCATCTGGGACCCCGGGCTATAGGTCCCCGAAAAGGTCCCGGCCCAGGTCCTAGGTGCGGGTCCCGGGTGCCCGACCTGCTCGCCGGTCTCGGCTGCTACTCACCAGATACAGTGATGCCATGTTGCATCACTCTCCGCTGCTCTCCACGATCGCAGTGGGGCTTGTTGCCGCATTCCTGCTCGGCTATCTCGGTCAACGCATGCGCCTGTCGCCCATCATCGGGTATCTCGTCGCCGGCCTCCTGATTGGCCCGTATACCCCCGGCTTCGTCGGCGATGTCGATCTCGCCAACCAGCTCTCAGAGATCGGCGTCATCCTGCTGATGTTCGGGGTGGGGCTTCACTTCTCGCTCCGCGAGCTCCTCGACGTACGTCGCATCGCGTTGCCTGGCGCCCTGGTGCAGATGTCTGTAGCGACCGCTCTCGGCACGGGTCTCGGCCTCGTGCTCGGATGGGGCCTGTCAGGCTCCCTGCTCTTTGGGCTCGCCCTCTCGGTTGCGTCGACCGTGGTGATGCTCAAGGCTCTCGAACAACGCCAAATGCTCGACACGCGGGCAGGGCACATCGCTGTCGGCTGGCTGATCGTCGAAGACCTCGCGATGGTCGTCGCGTTGGTCGTGGTGCCGGTCCTCGCGGTGGACGATGTGTCAGTCGGCGAGGTGAGCGTCAACCTCGCGATCACCGTGGTCAAGGTCGCCGTGTTCGCCACGCTCATGATCGTTGTCGGAAGGCGTGTGATCCCGTGGGGCCTCGCCAGGGTGGCAGACACCGGCTCTCGCGAACTGTTCACCCTTGGCGTGCTGGCCCTCGGCCTGGGCGTCGCGGTCGGAGCCGCTTCCCTGTTCGATGTGTCCTTCGCCCTCGGAGCCTTCTTCGCTGGCATGGTGCTGCGCGAGTCCAATCTCGCTCACCGGGCGGCGGCAGACTCGCTGCCCTTGCGGGACGCCTTCGCAGTGATCTTCTTCCTCGCAGTCGGCATGCTCGTGGACCCGCGCGTGGTGCTGGACCAGCCCCTCGCGCTTGCCGCCACCGTCGTCGTCATTGTCGTCGGGAAGCTCGCCATCGCCTACGTGCTGATGCGCGCATTGAAGTATTCGCGATCCATGTCACTCGCCGTCGCGGCCTCGCTCGCGCAGATCGGGGAGTTTTCCTTCATTCTGGTCACACTGGGGGCCGACCTTGAGTTGCTCTCCCCATCGGCCCAGTCCCTCGTCCTCGCTGGCGCAATCGTCTCGATCGCCGTCAACCCCTTGCTGTTTTCCTGGGCGTCGCGCTCGTATCGGGCCAACGATGAATCGGGGGACCACGCGGCGGCAACCGTCATGTCGGAGGCCACCGGACACGTTCTTGTCGTGGGTTTCGGCCGCGTTGGCGCGCGCGTCGCGGCAGGGCTGTGGGCACACCATGTTGACGTGGTGGTGATCGACGACGACGAGGGCAGAGTCGACGAAATCAGGGCGCTGGGGCATGAGGCCGTGCTGGGAAACGCCGCCCGAGCGAAGGTGCTACGCGCGGCGGGAGGAGCCGACGCACGTTCCGTTCTGATCGCCATCCCCGACCCACTCAACGCAGGGGCCGTGGCCTCGCGGGCGCGGAAGGTCGCACCGGACGCAACGATCATGGCCCGTGGTCATCGCGAAACCGACGTCGAGTACCTTGAGGCCCAAGGCGCAGATCGAGTGGTCATCGGTGTGCACGAGGTGGCGGACCTCATGATCACGTCGAGCTTGCCAAGAACGCCGTAGCGGCCCTTGTCGGCGGGGACGGCTACCGGCGTCGGCGATCTACTCGGAACCGCGCGTCACCCTGTTCCACGCGTTGACCACCGCGACAACCTCCACGATCGAACCCAATTGCCTGGGTGTGAAGTACTTCGCCGCATGATCTCTGGCCTCCAACTCGAGACCGCGTGGGTAGTCGGTCAGGATCTCCGCAAAGCGCAGCGCCGCGGCCTCCGCGTGGGATACGAGGTCCTCGCGCATCAACTTGACCGGGCGCGCCAAGGCGCTGATCAGATCCACCCGCGCGCCACGCGCCGCGAGTCCGTCCGAATGGAGTCGCACGCTGTACGAGCACCCGTTGATGTGAGAACACCGCAGCCGCACCATTTCCCGCAGCTTCTCTGGCAACTCGCGGCCTACCGTCGCGTCCAACTCCTCCAACGACCTCAAGAAGTCGGCATGCACCTTTGCCTGGCTCATGGAAACGAAGAGTAACAAACCGGTGCAAAGCGGTTGCGCTTCACGGGCTCACGCGGAGAGTCCCTCGGCATCGTCCCCGTCTGAAAGAATGATCTCCATGACTTCTCGCATCCCTGACAAAGCCACGGTGGACGGTCTCGAAGACCGCTGGAACGACGCGTGGGAGGCCGCAGGGGTTTACCGCTTTGACCGGTCGAAGAAGCGGGACGAGATCTACTCGATCGACACTCCCCCGCCCACCGTGTCCGGCTCGCTTCACGTGGGCCACGTCTTCTCGTACACCCACACCGACGTGATCGCGCGGTATCAGCGGATGTGTGGCCGCGAGGTGTTCTATCCCATGGGCTGGGACGACAACGGCCTGCCGACCGAGCGCCGCGTCCAGAACTACTACGGCGTCCGCTGCGACCCCCACCTGCCTTACGAAGAGGGCTTCGAGCCGCCCTATGCCGGGGGCGAAGGCAAGTCCATCAAGGCTGCGGATCAGGTGCCGGTCTCGCGCCGCAACTTCGTGGAGTTGTGTGAGCAACTCACGGCGGAGGATGAGAAGCAATTCGAGGCGCTGTGGCGCCACCTTGGCCTGTCTGTCGACTGGTCGCGCACGTACCAAACGATCGAGCCTGCCTCGCAGGCCGTCGCCCAACAGGCCTTCCTGCGCTCGCTCGCCCGCGGCGAGGCGTATCAGTCAGAAGCGCCGACGCTGTGGGACGTCACGTTCCGCACCGCCGTCGCGCAGGCAGAGCTTGAGGACCGCGATCGCCAGGGTGCCTACCACCGCGTCGCGTTCGAGCCAGCCGCTGACCTCGAAGAGGCGACCGGCTCCTACGAGTCCATTTACATCGAAACCACTCGCCCTGAGTTGCTGCCAGCGTGCGTGGCTCTCGTGGCGCATCCAGACGATGAGCGGTACAAGCCGCTGTTCGGCAAGCACGTGCGGACGCCGATCTTCGGTGTCGAGGTGCCGATCGTCCCGCACCGCCTCGCCTCGCCAGACAAGGGCTCTGGCATCGCGATGATTTGTACGTTCGGCGACGTCACCGACGTGATCTGGTGGCGTGAACTGAGCCTGCCGACCCGCCCCGTGCTCGGGTGGGACGGACGCATCCTTGCCGACGCGCCGGACGCCATCGAGTCCGCTGAGGGTATCGCCGCCTACGCCGAACTCGCGGGCAAGACCGTGTTCTCCGCCCAGCAACGCATCGTCGAACTTTTGGGCGAGGCCGGCGTGATCGATGGCGAACCTAAGACCATCACGCACCCCGTGAAGTTCTACGAGAAGGGCGACAAGCCGCTCGAGATTGTCACGTCACGGCAGTGGTACATCGCGAACGGCGGCAGGGACGCCAACCTGCGCGCCGAGCTCGTGGCACGCGGAGAGGCGCTCGACTTTGTGCCGGCGCACATGGGCAAGCGCTATGAGAACTGGGTCAACGGCCTCACGGGCGACTGGCTGATTTCTCGCCAACGCTTCTTCGGGGTGCCGATTCCTGTCTGGTACCGCCTCGACTCCGACGGAAACCCCGAGTGGGAAACCCCCATCGTGCCCGACGAGGCTTCCCTGCCCGTCGACCCCGCCTCCGACGCGGCACCGGGATTCGACGAGAGCCAGCGTGGCATCCCCGGCGGCTTCATCGGCGAGAAGGACATCATGGACACGTGGGCGACGTCGTCATTGACGCCGCAGATCGTGTGCGGGTGGCGAGAAGACCCCGAACTCTTCGCGAAGACGTTCCCCATGGACCTACGCCCGCAGGGCCAAGACATCATCCGCACCTGGCTGTTCTCTTCCGTGGTGCGCTCTCACCTCGAACATGGCGTGTTGCCGTGGAAGCATGCTGCGATTTCCGGTTGGATCCTCGACCCCGATCGCAAGAAGATGTCGAAGTCGAAGGGCAATGTGGTCACGCCGATGGGCCTGCTGGAGACGCACGGCTCTGACGCGGTGCGGTACTGGGCCGCCTCGGCGCGGCTGGGCACCGACGCCGCGTTTGACGAGGGCCAGATGAAGATCGGCCGACGACTCGCCATGAAGGTGCTGAACGTCTCCAAGTTCGTGCTGGGAGCGACCGGCATCACGACGGCGGCCGACGACTCGCTCGAGGCGGGCATGAAGGCCGCGGCGCACGTCACGTCTGCCGCCGTCACCGAGCCGCTCGACAAGGCGACACTCGCGGGCCTCGCATCCGTCATCGAGGCCGCGACGTTCGCCTTCGATGCGTACGACCACACGCGCGCTCTCGAGACTGCTGAGCAGTATTTCTGGACGTTCTGTGATGACTACGTCGAGCTTGTGAAGGAACGCGCCTACGACGGCGCCGCGCTCGGGGAGCCCATCGATCCCTTCGCGCCGTGCTCCCCTGAGGCAGCCTCAGCACGCGCCGCCCTCGGAATCGCGCTCGACGCCTTTCTGCGCCTGTTCGCGCCCGTCCTGCCCTTCGCCACGGAGGAGGTGTGGTCGTGGTTCAACGAGGGGTCGATTCACCGCGCCCCATGGCCGACGCCGGACAGAACGCGCGCCGCAGCTGGCGGCGCCAACCCGTTGGTGCTCGTAGCTGCGGGTGCCGCCGTGAGCCAACTACGCAAGATCAAGTCAGACGCCAAGGTGTCCCAGCGCACCGCCATCGTGTCCCTCGACCTGTTGGTGCCCGAAAGCCAGATGGAGTCCGTGAATGCCGCCAAGGCGGACATCATGGCTGCCGGTCGCGTGAAGTCGATGCAGGTGGTGGATGCCGTCATGGCGATCGACCCGAGCGTTGACGGTTTGGGGCCAGAGGACGGGTCGGTGTCGGCGCTGCTCGACGCGACGGTGGTGCGTACTGAGAACGTGGTGCTCGAGGGGGCCTAGGCGCACCAGGTCAGGGGCCCTCGCGACCTACGCGGCACCCTCGTCTGGCTGAGCCGCAAGAGCCGCCTGCGACTTCGCTTCACTCGCATCCCGCACGCGCGGGTGGAACGCGGGCTTCACGCGGTCCAGCACCACGTCGCGCGTGACACACACCCTGGCCACGTCTGGACGGCCAGGCACCTCGAACATCGTGTCTTGGAGCACCTCTTCGAGAATGGCTCGCAATCCGCGCGCGCCAGCGCCTCTGGACAGGGCCTGCTCCGCAATCGCGCGCACCGCGCCCTCGTCAAACTCGAGCTCGATCCCGTCGATCTCGAACATCCGCTGATACTGCTTCACCAGTGCGTTGCGTGGCTCCGTGAGAATCGACACCATCGAGTCCACGTCGAGCGGAGACACGGTCGCAATCACGGGCATGCGCCCTATGAACTCTGGAATCAACCCAAACTTGTGCAGGTCCGCTGGGGTGGCTTGAGAGAACAGATCGGAGCTATCCGCCTCCTTGAGCTGGGAACCGAAGCCGATTCCCTTGCGACCCACGCGCGCCGAGATGATCTCTTCGAGACCAGCGAACGCGCCACCAAGGATGAACAGCACGTCCGTGGTGTCGATCTGGATGAACTCTTGGTGGGGATGCTTGCGCCCCCCCTGGGGGGGAACGGCCGCGGTGGTGCCTTCAAGAATCTTCAGCAACGCTTGCTGCACCCCCTCGCCGGACACGTCACGGGTAATCGAGGGGTTCTCTGCCTTGCGGGACACCTTGTCGATCTCGTCGATGTAGATGATGCCGCGCTGCGCCTTGTCGACGTCGTAGTCGGCTGCCTGCAGCAGTTTCAGGAGGATGTTCTCGACATCCTCGCCGACGTAGCCCGCCTCAGTGAGCGCCGTGGCGTCGGCGATGGCGAAGGGCACGTTGAGCATCTTGGCGAGCGTCTGTGCCAGGTAGGTCTTTCCGGTGCCTGTGGGGCCGATGAACAGCACGTTCGACTTGGCGATCTCCACGCCGTCCTCGCCCGTGGTGTCCCCTGCGCGCACGCGCTTGTAGTGGTTGTACACCGCCACCGACAGCGCCCGCTTGGCGGGCTCTTGACCCACCACGTACTCGCCCAAGAAGTCGAAGATCTCGCGCGGCTTGGGGAGCTCTGTGAGCTCAGCCTCCGCCGCCTCTGCGAACTCCTCGTCGAGGATCTCGTTGCACAGCCCGACGCACTCATCGCAGATGTACACGGCTCCGCCAGCGATGAGCTTGCGCACTTGTTTCTGCGTCTTACCGCAAAACGTGCACTTGAGCAGGTCGCCACTATCCGTGGGCCGAGTCATGCAGCGCTCCTTCCCTGGGGCGTCCGATCCAGGCTATCCGCGCTCCGTTCGTGACGCGCGCCGACGCGCCGTTAGGCCTTCGGCGGCGTCGCTGGCGGCAAGTCTGCCGCGCCCTTGCGGGACAACAGCACCTGGTCGACCAAGCCGTAGTCCTTTGCCTGCTGAGCGCTCAGGAACGTGTCGCGTTCAATGTCGTCACGTACCCTTTCGACCGATTGGCCCGTGTGATGAGCAAGAGTCTCTTCGAGCCAGTCGCGCATCCGCAGAATCTCTTCCGCGTAGATCTCAATGTCGGAGGCCTGTGCGCGCGATCCGCCCTCGAGACGCGGCTGGTGAATCAGCACGCGCGCATTCGGCAGCGCGAGGCGCTTCCCCGGTGCCCCGGCGGCGAGCAACACGGCGGCGGCGGAGGCCGCCTGGCCCAAGCACACCGTCTGAATCTGCGGCTTGATGTACTGCATCGTGTCGTACATGGCCGTGAGCGCGGTCTGCGACCCGCCTGGAGAGTTGATGTAGATGGTGATGTCGCGCTCTGGGTCCTGAGACTCGAGCACCAGCAACTGCGCCATGATGTCGTCGGCCGACGTGTCGTCGATCTGGACGC
>NZ_JADQBF010000003.1 GCF_016278775.1 Demequina sp.
CCAGCGCGCGTTCTGCTGGCAGCGACACTGTTCAACCTGCTCGTTTTCGCGAGCCACGCCCCCGCACTGCGCAAGGTCCCCTTCGCGCTCCCTGCGTGGGCTTACACGTTCCCCCTTGCGGCGGCGGCTGTCGCCCTCCTTGCCGCGTACGAATCGGGGGTCGGGTCCTTCTACGCGTGGGCGGGCGGCGTCGTGCTCGCGGTCTCGACCCTCATCGTGCTTGCACTCGCCATTCGCACGGCGAGCGGATTCTTCACGGGCGAGCTGTTGCAGCCTGAGGACTAGCTACCGCTCGACATCGCCCTTCCACGCGCTGATGCCGCCCTCGAGGCCCACGGTCTGCGTGACTCCTTGCTGCGACATGAAGTCCACTGCGACGCGCGAACGGTTGCCTGAGCGGCAGTACACGGCGTAGTCGGCGTCGGGGTCCAGCGCTGCGACCTCGGCAGGGAACCCAGGGTCCTCCACGTTGATGTTGACGGCACCGGGCAGGTGGCCCTCCGCGAACTCGGCTGGCGTGCGGACATCAAGCACGGTAACGCCGGGCTGGTCGACGGCAAGGGCGAAGGCACTCTCGCTCACGTGAGAGCCGTCGAAGGCAGGCGGCGCCGTCGATTCAGAAGAGGCGGTCGACTCAGTAGAGCAAGCGGCGAGGGTGACGGCCGCTACGGCGGCCAGGACGACGGTACGAAACATGCGAGTAGTCATGCTCTAACTATACCCCCCTGGGTATGTATGATGAGGTCTCCCCCGTGAAACCGGCCGGGCGGCAGTCCCTCACGCCACCTTCACCGGCAAGCCATACGATTCTAGTTGCGCTCTCACCCGCGCGATGAGTTCCGGTGAAGGCGCCTTCGTGTCTCCCAGAAGGTACGGCTCACCAGTGGCCTCCCACTTGGCCTTGCCCATCTGGTGAAACGGCAGGATCTCCATGCGCTCCACTCCGTCGAGCGTCGCCACAAACTTGCCGATCGCGTCCACGTTTTCCTCGTCATCCGTCAGGCCGGGCACGAGCACAAACCGGATCCAGGTGGTCTTACCCAGGCGAGACAACCGCTCGGCAAAGTCCAGCGTCGGCTGTAGCGGGCGACCCGTCACGCGCTTGTACGTGTCGGGCAGCCCCGACTTGATGTCGAGCAGCACCAGGTCGATGTAGTTGAGGTCGTCGTCCGTCAGGCGAGAGCCCAACAGGCCAGCGGTGTCGAGCGCGGTGTGAATGTTGAGGTCGCTCGCGCGGCGAAAGATCTGCGTGACAAACTTTGACTGCAGCAACGGCTCCCCGCCAGAGATCGTGAGGCCGCCGCCAGTGACCTTCATGATGGTCGAGTAACGCGTCACGCGTGCCATCACCTCGTCCACCGTGTGACGCACGCCGTCCTTCATCCGCCAGGTATCCGGGTTCTGGCAGTACTGGCAACGCAACCCGCAACCCGCCGTGAACAGCGTCATGCGCGTACCTGGGCCGTCGGCGCCCGTCACGAGGTCCCACGAGTGCACCGAGCCAGCCGTGTTGTCCACAAGCGCCTCGCTGGCAGCCAGCTCGGCGTCGGCGATCTCCATGGGCGGTCCGAGCGCGGGGTCGAACGGCACCGATTCGTTGGTCACAATTGCTCCAGACTTCCTGGGGTGGCAACACCTGAGACGACGGCGCCCCTGCCTCAAGGCACGGGGCGCCGCGACGTCTTCAGTGTTACAGGCCCGCGTGGAAGGTGCGCGACAGCACGTCCAACTGCTGTTCGCGCGTGAGCCGCACAAAGTTCACGGCGTAGCCAGAAACCCGGATGGTGAGCTGCGGGTAGTTCTCCGGGTGCTCCATCGCGTCCTCGAGCGTCTCGCGGTTGAGCACGTTGACGTTCATGTGGAAGCCCTGGCTCACCGTGTAGGCGTCAAGGATGCCGACCATATTGGTGACCTGCTCGTCGCGGTCGCGGCCGAGTGCAGAGGGAACGATCGAGGTGGTCAGCGAGATGCCATCTTCTGCGTCCTCGTACGGCAGCTTGGCGACGGATAGCGCCGACGCCATGATGCCGTGCACGTCGCGGCCGTTCATCGGGTTGGCACCCGGTGCGAAGGGCTCGCCAAGGCGGCGACCATCCGGCGTGTTGCCGGTGGCCTTGCCATAGACCACGTTCGACGTGATGGTGAGCACCGACTGCGTGTGCTTCGCGTCCCGGTAGGTCTTCTGCTTGCGGATCTTGTTCATGAAACGGCGGACAAGGTCGACGGCAATGTCGTCTGCGCCGTCGTCGTCGTTGCCGTAGGTGGGGTAGTCGCCCTCTACCTCGTAGTCGGTGATCAGGCCGGTCTCGTCACGGATTGGCTTGACCTTCGCGTGCTTGATGGCCGACAGGGAGTCAGTGGCGACCGACAGCCCGGCAATGCCGCAAGCCATGGTGCGCACGATTTCCTTGTCGTGCAAGGCCATCTCGATGCGCTCATACGCGTACTTGTCGTGCATGTAGTGGATGACGTTGAGCGCATCCACGTACGTCTCTGCCAACCAGTCGAGGAACGTGTCGAACTTGCCCATGACGTCTTCGAAGTCGAGCCGGTCACCGGCAACGGGCGCGAGCGCTGGCGAGACTTGCTTGCCGCTGACCTCGTCGCGACCGCCGTTGATGGCGTACAGGAGGCCCTTGGCGAGGTTGACGCGAGCTCCGAAGAACTGCATCTGCTTGCCCACCTCCATGCCGGATACGCAGCACGCGATGGCGGCGTCGTCACCGCACTGAGAGCGCAGCAACTCGTCCGACTCGTACTGCAAGGCGGAGGTGTCGATCGACACCTTCGCGCAGAACTCCTTGAAGCCCAGCGGGAGCCGGTCGCTCCACAGCACCGTCATGTTCGGTTCGGGCGCGGGGCCCAAGTTGTACAGGGTGTGCAGGTAGCGGAAGGAGGACTTGGTCACGAGCGACCGGCCATCCTCGCCCAGGCCCGCAAGCGACTCGGTGACCCACAGGGGGTCGCCGGAGAACAGGGCGTCGTACTCGGGGGTGCGCAGGAAGCGCACGATGCGCAACTTGATCACGAAGTCATCGATCAGCTCTTGGGCCTCAACCTCGGTGAGCGTGCCCTCCTGAAGGTCGCGCTCGATGTAGCAGTCGAGGAACGTCGAGGTGCGGCCGAGCGACATGGCGGCGCCGTTTTGCTCCTTGACCGCGGCGAGGTACGCGAAGTACAGCCACTGCACGGCTTCCCTGGCGTTGTTCGCCGGCTTCGAGATGTCGAAGCCGTACGACGCGGCCATCTGCTTGAGTTCGCCGAGCGCCTTGATCTGCTCCGAGTTCTCTTCGCGGTCGCGAATGATGTCCTCGGTGGAGCGCTCCATGTCGAGTTCGACGCGGTCGTTGTGCTTGGCCTGGATGAGGGCGTCGACGCCGTAGAGGGCCACACGGCGGTAGTCGCCGATGATGCGGCCGCGCCCGTAGGCGTCGGGAAGCCCGGTGACGATGTGGCTGGAACGGGCGGCGCGCACGTTGGGCGGGTACGCATCGAATACGCCGTCGTTGTGGGTCTTGCGGTAGTTCGAGAAGACGTTTTCCAGGTTGGGGTCAACCGGGTAGCCGTAGGTCTCGAGCTCCTTGACCACCATGCGCCAGCCGCCGAAGGGCATGATCGCGCGCTTGAGCGGCGCGTCCGTCTGCAGGCCGACGATGAGGTTGTCGTCTTCGCTGATGAACCCGGGAGCGTGGGCCGTGATGGTCGCTGGCGTCTGCCAGTCGACGTCATAGACGCCCTTCTCGCGCTCTTCTGGGAACATGCCAAGGAGCGTCTGCCACACGCGGGTGGTGCGCTCCGTGGGACCTTCGAGGAAGGTGTCGTCGCCGGTGTACTCGGTGTACGCGCACTGGATGAATCCGCGTACATCGATGGTGTCGGTCCAGAGCCCGGTGGGGAACGACCTCCAGGGGTTTGTCTGCTGGGCGTCAGACTCGGAGTGGGTGGTTCCGTTTGCCGCGATTGTCATCTCGGTAAGACCTTCCTGCATGGGGACTGCATGGGGAGTAGGTGCTGTAGCACCGTTACCTGCCAGGGTATGCCCCGGAGGCACGCGATCCTCAGGACTTTTGACCTCAAGGTCCCGGGTCCTGGGCCCCGACTTCTCCCGTGGCTACGGGTGCCGCTACAGTGACAGCCATGTCCCGAGAGCCTGTATCCGTGGCACGCACTAGGGGAGTGACAATGACGTTGAAGTACAGGAAGGCCGCACGCGTGCTCGCGGCCGTTGCCGGTTCTAGCCTCATTCTAGCCGCGTGCGGGCTGCTGGGGGACGACGATTCTCCCGCCACCACCACCGCAGGTCCCGTCGCGGATCCCGTCACCATCTCGATGTCCTTCTGGGGCGACTTCGGGCTCGACGCGCTCGCTGCCGAGTACGAAGAGACCCACCCTGGCGTCACGGTCGAACTCATCTCTGGCAACTACAACGATCTTCATGACGAGTTGCAGCGCCAGATCGTCGCGGGCACCGGGGCGCCGAGCATCGTCGCGATTGGTGAGGACTACATCGGCAAGTTCGCTTCCCAACCGGACGCGTTCGTGGACCTGAACAGCTTCGATGCAGACACCTACGAGGAGTACTACCTGGAGTGGAAGTGGGCTCAGGGCTCCACGCCGGACGGTTCGCAACTCATCGGCATGGGAGCGGACGTCTCCGGTCTGGCGCTGTGCTTCCGCCGCGATCTGTTCGAGAACGCAGGCCTGCCCTCCAACAGGGACGCGGTCGAGAGGGCCATCGGCGACACCTGGGAGGGCTTTGTCGCGCTCGGGAAGCAGTACCAGGAAGCCACGGAGACTGGCGCTTTCCTGGACGACGCTGGCAGCCTTCTGAAGCCCGTGCGGGCGCAGTCTGGCGCCAGCTACTTCAACGCCGAAGGTGCACTGGCCCTCGAGCCCGTCAAGCCGGCGTTCGATGTCGCGCTCAGCACCATCGACGCTGGCCTGTCTGCCGGAATCATGCCGTTCACCGACGAGTGGGATGCGGGACTGGATAGCGGCACGTTCGCCGCGACCCTGTGTCCCGTGTGGGGCATGGGCTACATCCAGAGCGTGCAAGAGACGGCCGGGGGCAATGCCAAGTGGGACATCGCCGACATTCCTGGTCCTGGCGGATCCTGGGGTGGCGCCTTCTACGCGATCCCCGACCAAGGCACTGCGGCGCAGCAGGAGCAGGCCTGGGAGTTCGTCAACTGGCTCATCCAGCCGGACCAGCAACTGCGCATCTTCCACGCCACCGGTTCGCTGCCTTCGCAGCCCGCGCTATACACGGATGAGTCCGTCGAGTCCTACGTGATTCCGTTCTTCAACGACGCCCCTGTGGGTCCCATCCTGGCCAAGGCCGTCACGGAATTGCCGACGCAGAGCCTGTACTCCCCCAACAACGGGACGGTCGACGCGATCCTGCAGGAGGTGTTGGGCGAGGTTCAGGAGGGCAATGTGGGCAGCGCCGACGCGTGGACGGTGGCCACTGAGGCCGCCGCGCTGGCGGTCCCGGCGCCTCCGACACCTGAGGCCGAGGCTGAGTAGAGCGACGGGCTAGAAGGACCGTGACTCCCCCGTTGCGCGCAAGGTGATGCCGTCCGCAAACGGCATGAGCGCCTCGACCCCAAAGAGTGGATACACCGTCACCTCGATGGTGACCCTCGCGGTGGACTGGTCGGGCGCCTCGACGGACACCAGGCGCACGCCCTCCAGCCGGTCCACTCCCCTGACCTCGACGTGACGCTGCACGGCATCCGTCATGGCGGCCGTTGCCAGGTCGAGCGAGGCGGCGTCTGGGCCGTCAAAGTAGCCGCCGGTGTCGACGGCGTCGGCCGCGTCTTGGGCGAGCTCGTCGGCAAGGTGGGTGAGCCGCAGGCGTGACATGTGCACGGCCGTGGCTGCGGACACCACCAGGATGAGCATCAGCGCGAGCACGGTGAACCCGAGGGTGAGGATCCCGATGGTGCCCTCGTCGCCACGGGACCGGCGCAGCCAATTCATGAGTCCTCCGTGAGGCTGTCCACTGGCGAGCGTGCGGAGCCCACCACCACCGGGAAGTCGCCCTGGCACCTGGGGACGGTCGCAAGGATTCTTGCGCGGAGGCCCCGCGACTGGTCTCGCGCGTGCGGGCGTGTGAGGCAGACGACTGCGACTTGCGTGGCCGCCAACGGTCGGGGATGCTGGCGGACCATGTGCCATTCATCCGCACGAGCCACTTCTTCGCTAATGTGTCACTGTGACGTCGAGCGAGGAGTTAGAGGTCGAGGGTTCTCTCAAACCATTCGTTCTCAGAGTTGACGTTGTTCGTACCGCGCTCACACGCCTCCGTCATCAGTCGATTCATCCATTGATAGTCGCGTACCTCGAAGTGCGCAGGGCAGCGATGGCGGCGCACGACCTCGAAACGCTTCACCCAACATGGAGCGAAGTTGGGCACTTCCTGCGCATTCCAGGCGGCCCGCCAAACCGCCCGTTCTATCGACCATTTTCGATCGAACCGGACACTGATCCAAGTCGCTATTGGCTCAATCCGAATCTCGCAGGGAGCTTCGCGCCAAGTTCATTGCGCAACCGAGCACGGTTCATGCTGGACGACGCACGGCAGAACTACCGGCTGTCCCCCGACCACGTTGATGCAGCGCTCGATGCGCTGCTCAATAGGCAACGGCTTCCGCTCTGGGCGATGGCGTGCTTCTACCTCCGTGACTTCGCGTTCTACTCCGAGAGCCACCCCGAGATAGACGACCTGTATGCCGCTTTTGAAGAGATACTTGAGTTCACCGGTGACAACGCGCTCGCGATGGATGCCGAGGGCGACCTCGCGCTGTTGTTCGATGAGGGCCCGCCAGCAATTGTTGGGTCGTGGTTCGAACCAATCGCTGGCCGCGAGGACCGCGATGCCGAGGGCGGGGGCAAGTGACCATGGGACCCGACAGCTTCTACGAGCGCGCAAGGTCCCTAACGGCGGACGAACTTGAAATTGGTTACACCGCGACGGCGGGGAAGAACCCCGGCTCAAGCGCTCCCGACACACCCGCACTATCGCCAGAGTCGCCGCTTGTAGCGACGCTGTTGCGGCTGCTCGACACGTATCGCGGCATCATCCTGACCGGACCTCCCGGAACGGGCAAGACGTACTACGCGGCCCAAACCGCGAGCATGCTAACGGGTGGAGCCGAGTCCCGGACCAAGAACGTGCAGTTCCACGCCTCCTACCAGTTCGAGGACTTCATCCAGGGGTATCGCCCGAACGCAGACGGCACCGGCTTCGTAATGCGACCTGGCGTTCTGTTGGCGACGGTCGAGGCAGCACACTCTGACCCCGGAAACCCGTACGTGATCATCATTGACGAGCTGAGCCGGGCCGACGTGGGACGAGTCTTTGGAGAAGCTCTCACGTACATTGAGAGGTCCAGGCGCGGCGTCAAGTTCTCGCTGCCATCCGGCGAGGTCACTTCGATCCCCGACAACCTCTACATGATCATGACCATGAATCCGCAGGACCGGGGCGTAGACGAGGTCGACGCCGCATTCGAGCGCCGTTTCGCCAAGGTTGCGATGGAGCCTGATCGCAACCAGCTCCAGGAGATACTGGCTGGCAACGGCGTCGAAGATGAACTCGCCAATCGCATCGTCGGGTGGTTCGATAACGTCAACGGGCGCGCAAAGACGTATCCCGCGGCAGCAGTCGGCCACGCCTACTTCGTCTCCGCGACGGACCGCAACTCGCTTCGTGACATCTGGGAGTTCCAACTACGGCACCTGGTGGAACGAGCGTTCCAGTATGTCCCGGATGACCGCGACCAGGTCGTGCGCGGATTCGAGCGGATCTTCGCCGAGTTCGACACCCCGCCGTCCGAAGCCACGGCGGACTCGCTGAGCGAAGGCTAGCCGGACGTGACGTCCGAAACGGCGTTGGCTCGGACCCGTCGGGTCGCAACCGAAGTTATCCGCTGCACCGAGTTCTCAACGGTGGACATCGAGCCCGCGCGCGTGCTCGGGAGCCAGGGCCAGTTGTTGATCCCGGACGGTGTGCTCGACAAGTACGTGTCGGTCGGCTTCAAGTCTGGCGGCGTGAAGGTTACTGCTCTAGGGGCGACTGGCCTGATCCCCATATCGCCAAGTACAGCGCTTCAGATTGTGCCGCGCTTTCCGCTCGCCAATCTAACCCACATGATAAACAGGTGTGGTTACACGCCCGTCGCGCTTGATGCAACACGGGTCTACCAGGCCAGCCCAAGCGCGGCGCGATGGATCACAGATCTTCTCGTTGATGGACTCCTGACGAACTTCGAAGCCGTTGTTCAGAGCGGAATGATGCGCTCGTACTACCGGCGGCACGCAGCCTCGTCCGCGCCTCACGGCCGAATCGACATCAGCCGGACGCAATCGAGCTTCGCTGCGCGTGGAGTGGATCACGTCTTGGCGTACTCATGGTTTGAGCGGTCGGTGGACAACCCACCGAACCGGGCTATCAAGGCCGCACTCATGCGAGCTCATGATCACTACCGCCGCATGGACACGACTATGGGAGTCGCCAGGCGCCGACGCCGTGTCGCCGCAGCACTGCTCCACCTAGCGCAAGTCACGAAAGACCACACGCTCCAGTGTATGTCCGATCCTGAAGTTAGGGGTGTCCGGCCTCTACCGGAGTCACGTTCCTACTATCGCGATGCTTTGGAGCTCGCGACCGCTCTCTTGACAGACCAAGGAATCGACTTCGATGCCTACCTGGGACACGCTGCGAAACTCGGCAGCAAGGAGCCCGACGTTCTTCGACTGCCACTGAACTCGCTTGCAATCTCGACGTCAAACCTGTTCGAAGCTTTCGTCCGCGAGACCCTTCAGGTCGAACTTGCCTCCGATGAGACACTGGAGGTTGTGGACGGGAACAAGGCAGACGGCCAATTGCCACTCTATGAGCACCTTGCCGACGAGGAGAGGCGGGTGTTGCCCGCACACTTCGCCTTGCCGTCGGGAACGGAAGCAGGTTACACCTCACCAGACATTTTGATACGAGATTCCTCAGGTCGACATCTCGGGGTTGTCGATGTCAAATACACGAAGGCCGCGCCATTCACCGCGCGAAGCGAGGTCGAGCAAGTGTTGCTGTACGGAACGCGGTACCGAGCACCCTTCGCGATGACAGTTCACCCGCGCCCTCACAACCATCAAGCGGGACTCCATATCGCAGGAAGGATAGGCGACGTACTAGTAGCGCAGTTCCGACTCGACCTCAGCGCGCCCGACCTCGACTTAGAGGTACAAAGTCTCGCTGAAGCGATCCGCGGGCTCGTCGCCCTAGGCAACTAGGAAGGTTCGGGTTCCGTCGAGAGGTGAGGAGCGAGGTCAACGCCCACCGCGTCGAAGCCCATCGCAACCGCCTGCTTCAGGGTGGTACCAGTTCCCATGAATGGATCGAGCACAACGCCCCGCGCGGGTGCGTTGTGGCCACAATCAGACCAGCCGACGGTCTCGCGCTTGGCAAAAGTGAACTCGCGGAAGTAGCCACCCAGAGCAACCTTTGCTTCTTTGGCGAGACGTTGCACCTCGGCAGAGTTGCGACCCGTTCCGTTCTGAAATCTTGTGGCCTTGCCCACGTCGCTGACCCCGGTTGCTTGGATCGCCCTGATGTGATCTGCGGTGAGCCCGTGTTGGCGCGCGAGTTCCATCGCGCGCTTCGCCTGAGGCCTCGAAGCATCGAGTTCCGCCGTGCGCTCAATGAGCCTCGCCCGCGGCATGCTGCACTTCGTGCATACTTGCGGTGGGCAACCGAGCAGGATAGCGCGGCGCACGAGTTCGCGCGGAAAGGGTGCTAGGTGCGCACCCATATTTCGCTCCGGGTTGATATGCCAAACATCACCCGGGTTTGCGCCATTTCCCATGTGCTCGGAGTAGCCAACCAGGTCGTAGTAGTAGGACAACTTCGGGGTCAGGTGCAACACGTACTCGTGTCTGTTTGCGAGGCGATTGCGCGCTGGCTCCGGCATGCCGCCGTCCTTGGTCCAAATGATGCGATTTCGAACTAGCCAGCCCGCGTCCACCGCGGCTGCCTCGAGGCGTCCGGGTATGCCCACGAGCGATCGCTTGAAGTAGGTGTCACCCACATTCAGAAACACCGAGCCGGTGGGGCGCAGGACGCGTTTCCACTCGGTCAGCGCTTCCATCATCGTCGCGACGTAGGCTTCCGGCGTCGCCTCCTGGCCTATTTGGTCGGCGTGACCGTAGTCACGCTTCTGCCAGTAGGGCGGTGAGGTAACGACCAAGTCCGCGGAGTTGTCCCCAAGGCCGGTCTCGCGCGCATCACCACGGACGACCCTGAGCGAAGGCTTTGGCAAACTCGGCTCCCAGGCGTCGAGTCCCGATAGTGTTACCGCGCGAAGATCCGCCTTGGGCAGTTCCAGGTCGATAGGTCGATCATGAGCCTCGCTCGCTACCATCGCCAACCCTTCTTGCCGTCAGAGTGTTCGCGGAGATAGTGCCACGGGGGTCTGACACTCCGAATCCGGTTCATCACCCGGGGATCCACTCAGAACCGTACCTGTTCTCCGCAGACACACCGATGCGGCGCGCGGAGTCCGATCCCGCTACCTCGCGGGGCTGAGAAACGAAGTACCCCGATTGAGTATTAGTTGGGACCATCATCGCGATCTCGCGCTTGCCGCCCTCTTCCATGAGTGCACGCTGCCCCGCGGACCGGACGTCTTGTGCTTGCGCGCGAAGTTCCTCAGACATGACGCCATGGCCGCAGCGCGACACCCGCTCAAGCGCGCCGACCGCGCCTTCGCCGACTCCCACGGAAAGCGCAAGGAGCTCGGCTACCGTGGGCAGCTCATCCACGATGCGCACCTCGCGACGGGCGACCGCCCGCGTCAAGAGACAGTCTCGCGCCGCCGCTCCGCCCACACCCGCCGAGGCGATCAGCACCACCAACGCGACGGGTGACGAGCCCCTGGTGGCGGCGAGGAGCACCGCGAGTGCGGTTCCCAAGGCCATTCCTGTCACGCCCCACACCACCTGATGCGCCCGAAACTGTTCGACAGTGAGGTCTCCACCGGCTCGTCGCAGGCACGCCCTCAACTCTTGGCTGGGGGAACCCCAGCGCTCGATCCACCGCGATCCATCTCGCACCACAGGTGCAATGAGGCGCTCGAGGGTGGGGAAGGGAGTCATGGGCTCTGAGCGCAGGCGCAACTCGTCGGCGACAGAGGCGGGCACGCCACCACGCTCGACGATCTGGACCGAGTACCTCGCCGCTGGCGCCCGGCGAGCCCGTCACGGCGTCCGGCGCTCCGAGTTTCGTGAGTAAGCCGCCACACCTGGACCTACTCCGCTCGCCCCCGCGAGGCCGCGCCTGATGCCGACCCATCAAACGACGCGGCCAGATCACCCACGAGTCCGCCGTTCACCCCCGGCGCCAACCCCCTGAAAGGACACCCCCTCACCCACCACCACAACTCCGCCGACGGCATTCTCGATCTGCCCGCCTCCCGCGTGTTCCTCGCCAACGTCCGCCGCTTCTGCCCCGCCGTAGGCGAGCACAGCGATTCAGACCTCGTCAGCATCGCCCGCGATCTCGCGGGCCTGGCCCACTCGGGCGCGTTCGGCGCGGTGTATCGCCTCGGCGCTGACCTCGAGGTGCCGGACAGCGAGTGGAACCCCTTCGCCTTCGAGGTACTCGCTACGCTCTACCCTCTCGCCGTGACGTGTGCCCACACGCCAGACGCGGGCACGTCGGCCACCAAGGCTGCCCGGTCGCTTCTCGCGACCGGGCACCGCGCGCACCTGCCCTAGCGCTCTTCGACCAGCGAAGCCATCACGCGACTGGCCTCGGCATGCGTAGACTTCGCCTCTTCGGCGAAGAGCGACAGCAAGCGCTCCAGAGTCGTCAGGCGGACGTCGATTACGTCCTCGTCGCGCCGTCGGTCTGACGTGAAGAGAAGTCCGATCAAGACTCCGGGCTCATATTCGGGTCCGTCCGTCACAGGGAGTAGCAGCGTCGAGTGCATGAGGTAGTTCAGCAAATCCCATGACGTCAGTGCTCCGACGGTTGGGACCGTCAGGTCGTAGGCGTCGAGCAGGTTCGCCCCCACAACGAATGCCTTGCCCGGAAGGCTGACAGTACTGTCACGACCGTAGAGCCTGACCGGCCAGAGACGATCGCACGCGGCGCGGTCGACCGCCCCAATCTCCCGCAGACGCCGCGCGCAATACGCACCCAAGAGGACTTCGAAGGTGACATCGCCACCAACTGCGACTGGAGCGGCATTGTGCCGCCGTAGCGCGCTCAGCGACTCCCTGAGCCGCTCTAACCACGGCTCGGACTCCATTCCGGCCATCACAACAGCCATCTGTCGCCCCTTTCTAGGCGCTCCCCGTCGGGCGATGCTCGCCACTGGATCACAACCTACCCCCAGCACTGGCGTCCCCATGGAAGCCCGGAGCGCCCGGAAGTCTCGACGCCCAGGAGTGCCTCGCCGCTCTGGCCGGACGATGGGACAGACCCTTCGAGCAACGCGGCCAGGTCTTCTGCGAGCCCGCCAACGCGAGTGAGGCTAGGGGATAGGGCGCTTGCGCCTCAGCCGCCTTACAAACCGATTCCAACGAACCCTTCTACTGACTTCGCTGGTCCGTGGGCGTGCGTGAGGGCCGGGCGGCATGCTCTCGGGGTCCTCATGGATTCGCTCAAGGCGATTCTCATGATCACGCAACCACCAGTGCCCCCTGGAGTCACGGAAGAGTAGATCCATGCGGTACACGCGCTGCGCGGGGTGCGGCGGATTTGGCAGGTAGTACTCCACGAGCCGGTCGGACCTTGGCTTGGCCGTCCCGGCGATACCGTCAACCGGCAACATGTCCTTCTCGTTGATGAAGTAATGCCTAACCGTCACCTGGTCCACGATCTCATCGCTCGCGTTGACGATGGCAACCCCGTGAATGCACTGCGGCGCCAGCGCCACAAAGAGCGAGTGTCCATCTTCGTCCTTCCGCCCCGTGGGCAGTCCTTCGGCACCGACGCCGGGAAGACCCATTCGCTCACCGTGCGCAAGAACGGGGAACTCCTCACCTCGCCCCACATACGAAACGTGACGAACCTCGGCATAGACGAGTCGTGCCTGCGCTTCCCGACGCCGCCTGGCGTCCATCAGGTACGCCCAGGCAGCAACCAAGAAAGCCGCCGAAGTGCCTAGCGCGGCGACCCACTCAGGCACACTGCCGAAGTCCGCATTGCTCCACCACTCGCCAAACGGCATCCATCGCATGGGAAGCACCGTACAAGACGAAGTGCCACTAGGTGGGGCTACTCTGCCTCCCCGGCCCCACGCCCACCTGCCCACCTGCC
>NZ_JADQBF010000038.1 GCF_016278775.1 Demequina sp.
CCTTCGCGCCGTATGCGCACCATCACGTCACCCGGACCACTGTCGACTGGGACTACGACGAGGCGTCGGCCACCATGACCTCGACCTATGCGTTCGAGACCACCGCGCTCCAGGGCGACGGCACCGGCACCGTCTTCGCGCTGTACCCCCACCAGCGCGACCAGCTCGCGGGAACCACGCCTGGCACCTACCGGTACCACTCGCCCCGCGGCCCCATGAGCGTCGTCGTTGGCGCTTCGCAGTTTGTCACGGAGGCCCAGTTCAACGGGGTCTTGCCGCAGCTCGCGAACACCGCCTTCCCCGCCGGTTCTGCGGACGCAGCACAACTGGCCGGCTACGTCGATCAGGTCGCCAGCGGCGACCCCTTCGCTGGCTTCAACGATGACACCTACTGGACTGGCAAGGCGCTCGGTCGCGCGGCGCAGGCCGCGAACATCGCGGCGCTCACGGGCGATACCGAAGCGCGGGACAGCCTGGTGGTCGCCATGCGTACCCGCCTCACGGACTGGTTCACCGTCTCTCCAGGCGACGCCACCCGAGGGTTCTGGTACAACGAAGACTGGGGAACGCTGATCGGCTACCCGGGTTCGTATGGCTCTGACACGGAGCTCAACGACCACCACTTCCACTACGGATACTTTGTGGTCGCGGCCGCGACCGTCGCTCAGCACGACCCCGCGTGGGCCGACAGCTACGGCGAGATGGTCACCCACATCGTCAAGGACCCGGCCAACTGGGACCGCACTGACACTCAGTACCCGTTCCTGCGGGATTTCGACATCTACGCGGGCCACGACTGGGCCTCAGGGCACGGGGCGTTTGCCGCTGGCAACAACCAGGAGTCCTCTTCTGAGGGCATGAACTTCGCCAGCGGCCTCATCCAGTGGGGCGAGGCGACCGGCGACACCGAGATGCGCGACTTGGGCATCTACCTCTACACGACGCAGGCTTCTGCGATCGAGAACTACTGGTTCGACACCGACGACGAGGCGTTCCCAGAAGCCTTCGGTCACTCCACGGTAGGAATGGTGTGGGGCGACGGCGGCTCGTACACCACCTGGTTCAGCGCAGAGCCGGAGATGATCCAGGGCATCAACCTCTTGCCCAGCACGCCAGGACACCTGTACCTGGGCTACGACCCCGAGTACGTGACGCGCAACATCGCCGAGCTCGAGCGCAACAACGGCGGACCGGCAACCGTGTGGCAAGACATCATCTGGTCCTTCGAAGCCTTCGCCGACGGCCCTGGCGCCCTTGCCGACTTCCGCTCCCAGGTGGGCTCCTACCCCGTCGAGGAGGGCGACTCGCACGCACGCACGTTCTACTGGCTCGCCTCCCTCGCGGGGCTCGGGAACGTGGACCGGACCGTGACGGCGGACACTCCGTTGCACGCGGTCTTCTTCAAGGACGGCGTGCGCACGTACCAGGCGGCGAACATGGGCCAGGAGGCCCTGGACGTGACGTTCTCCGACGGGGTGCAGTTCACCGTTCCGGCGCGGTCTGTCGTCGCGGCAACGGCCGACGGTGTGGTTGACCCGGGCGATCCGGTGGACCCTGTCGACCCCGTCGACCCGGTGGACCCTGTCGACCCTGTCGACCCTGTCGACCCTGTCGACCCAGTCGACCCGACCGACCCGGTCCTCGCCACCTCGACCATCCAAGCCGAGTCGTTCACCTCGGCATCTGGCATCGCTGTCCAGACGACGACGGACACCGACGGTGGCGACAACGTCACCGCTGCCGACAATGGCGACTGGATCGCGTTCACCGACGTCGACTTCGGCACCACGCCCAAGCGGACCTGGCTGGCACGGGTCGCCTCAGGCGCCGCAGGCGGCGTGAGCGGACTGGTCAACATCAGGCTCGACTCACCCACCGCACCGTCGATCGGTAGCTTCGCGATCGCCAACACCGGCGGCTGGCAATCGTGGCGATCCGTGCCAGCCAACATCAGCGGGACCACCGGTGTCCACGACGTCTACGTGACGTTCGACTCCGGCCAACCGGCCGACTTCGTCAACATCAACTGGCTGACCTTCGGCCCATCGGGAGCCGATCCAGACCCGACGGACCCGGTAGACCCCGTTGACCCTGTCGACCCAGTCGACCCGACCGACCCGGTCCTCGCCACCTCGACGATCCAGGCCGAGTCGTTCACCTCGGCGTCCGGCGTCGCTGTCCAGACGACGACGGACATCGACGGTGGCGACAACGTCACCGCGGCCGACAACGGTGACTGGATCGCGTTCACCGACGTCGACTTTGGCACCACGCCCAAGAGGACCTGGCTCGCAAGAGTCGCCTCAGGTGCCTCCGGCGGCGTGAGCGGACTGGTCAACATCAGGCTCGACTCACCCACCGCACCGTCGATCGGTAGCTTCGCGATCGCCAACACCGGCGGCTGGCAATCGTGGCGATCCGTGCCAGCCAACATCAGCGGGACCACCGGTGTCCACGACGTCTACGTGACGTTCGACTCCGGCCAACCGGCCGACTTCGTCAACATCAACTGGCTGACCTTCGGGCCGTGACGCTTGGTGGCGGGGGCCCCTACTCGGCCAGAGCGGCCCCCGTCAGCAAGGCGCGGTAGAAGGCCACGCCTCGACCCAGCGACTCGACCTCGACCTTCTCATTGGGACCGTGTACCGCCGCGCGCTGCTGCGAGGACATCCGCAGCGGCGCAAAGCGGTACACGGCTGGCGCGATGCGGTTGACGTGGCGCGCGTCTGACGCGGCGAGCATCACGTACGGGACAGTCACGGCGTCGGGATACGACGCGGTGACGGCGTCGCGGATGGCGAGCCACCTCGGGTCGTCGCGGCTGGGCGACACGGGAGAGGGCTCGGAGCGCTCCAATACGGTGACGGTGACGCGACCGTCGTCGATCACGTCGGTGATGCGCGCCACCGCGTCGTCCACCGACGAGCCCGCGGCGACTCGCACGTTGAGCACCGCCCGGGCGCGGGTGGCAAGCACGTTGTGCGCAGCGCTTCCCTCCATCATCGTGACCGCGGTGGTGGTGCGCACCATGGCCGCCATCTCCGGGCCAAGCCGCGGTAGCACGCGGGCCAACAGTGGCCGCAGCGATCCGGCACGGCCCAACAGCGCGCGCATGAGGAGCGATGCGTGCGGGGCCACTGACTCGAACATCTCCACGGTGACGTCGTTGACGGCCGCGGGGAACGGGTGCTCTTCGATTTCGCAGATGGCGGCCGCCACTAAGCCTGCGGCCGACCGCTTGGGAGGGGTCGATGCATGGCCGCCGCCGCCTTCCGCCGAGATCTCCAGCGTGAGGATGCCCTTCTCCGCGACACCCACCACGGCCAGTTCCCGCTTCACGGAGGGAAAGGCTCCCGTGGCCACCGCCCCTCCCTCGTCGAGCACCAGGTACGGCTCTACTCCGCGCGACTCAAGCAACTCCGTCGCCTCGACGGCGCAAGTTCCGTACGACTCCTCGTCGGCGCCCATCAGCACGTAGACGTCGCGCGGCGGCTCCCAGCCCTCCTCGAGCAGCGCCTCGATCGCCTCAAGCATCACCACCAGCGCACCCTTGTCATCGAGCGCGCCCCGCCCGTGGACGTAGCGATCGGCGATGACGCCGTCGAAGGGCGGGTGCTCCCAGCCTTCCGCCTCCCAGTCGGCCGGTACTGGCACCACGTCTTGGTGCGCCATGAGCACCACGGGTCGCTCTGCGCCCCGGCCGATGAGCCTCAGCATCACACCCGCGCGCCCCACCTCATCGACCTCAGCGCGGCCAAAGGTGAGCGGGTAGTACTCGATGAGGAGCGCACGCAGTCTCGCGAAGGACGCGGCAACCTCTGGCGCGAGCGGCTCGGCGCCAGGCGGCGCGATCGCTGGAATCTGGATGAGGCTCGCGAGCCGTTGGGCGGCGCGATCGGCCGTCTCGTCAGGGACTGCTTTCTTGCGACGCTTCATAGCAACCCATCCTTGCCCATGGCGGCGGCGGTGTCAGCGGTCCGACTGCTCGTTGCCGTGCGGTTCCGACGACTCGCCGTCATCCCCCGGGTAACGCGGGCGTGGCGCGCGCCGCGCGTTCGGCCCCGCCCCAGAGACGACGGCGTCGGCACCCACCGCTTCGAGGGCAAGGCCCATCGCGTCTGGGTCGGCATTGGTGAACGCGACCTTGGGCACCGTGAGCAGCGCGATCACAGCGCCCACTGCGGTGACTCCGCAGATGATCCATACCGTCTGGTAGCCCGTCAGCGACGCCGCCGTGGTCTGCTCTGTGTCGACACCTGACGCGAGTGCCAACGCAAAGATCGCGGAGGCGAACGCGCCGCCCAGCGTCTTGGTCGTATTGGTGAGCCCGGTCGCCACGCCGGTCTGATGAGGAGGCGCCGCCGCAGCCGCCATGGCGGGCAGCGCCGCCACGAGGGCCCCTGAGCCGAAGCCAGCGACCACCATGCAGGTAGCCACGATGGCGACGGACCCGTGGAACGGCACCAGCAGCAAGTAGCCCGTCGCGACCATCGCGGACGCCCCCATGAGGACGTGCCGGGGAGCGAGCACACGGGAGACGCGCGCGAATACGGCCGCGCCCACCAGCAGGGAGAAGACGTAGGCGCCAATGAGGTAGGACCGGTTTGCCGAGTCGAGGCCGAGCCCGTAGCCGACCTCGGAAGGGTCGGTCGCGGCGAACGTGGACAGCGGCCCTTGGGCGCCCAATACCGACACCCCGAAGAGCGCCGACGTCAGCACCACTGGCCACACCGTCGGCCGGGCAATGAGCCGCATGTCGATGACCGGTTCGTCCTTGCCCAACTCCACCCGCACAAAGAGCCACATGAGCGCTCCGCCCGCGAGGATCATGCCCACCACCCACATGGTCACGCCGTCGAGCCTCACGAGCGCGAGCCCACCGGTGATGGCCAACAGCGACAAGCTCAACACCACGGTGCCAGCCAGATCGATGCCGCCCTCGCCCCTGGTGCCGGGATCGGGCACCTTGAAGAGCACCACAAAGAACGCGATCGTCACGAACACCGCGGGGATCGACAGGCTGATCCACAGGCGGTCAGAAAACAGCAGTCCGAACTGGCCGGCGAGCAGCGCGCCGCCGATGGCGCCGGCCTCGAGCGCGACCACGATGATGCCAGCACCCTTGCGGGTCAGTTCCGCCGTGTTGGGGTGCTTGCGCGCGCGAGCGTGGATGATGGCCACATTCATGGGCAGCCACACCACGTAGAACCCCTGGATGGCCCACACCAGGGTGAACAGCCAGAACGACGGCGCGAAGGCGATCGCCCACGATGCCACGGCAGTCACGGCAAGCGAGCCGATGAGCACCTTGCGGTGCCCCACGATGTCGCCCAACCGGGCCAACAGCGGCACGACGATGGCGCTCAGGAGTAGCTGGGCCGCCTCGAACCAGTTGACCTGCGCGTCGTTGATGTCGAGGTGTCGTGCCACGTCGCTGAGCAGCGGGGTGTAATACCCCTGGATGACGCCGGACGTCGCCTCGACCACCACCAGCGCGCCGACCACCCCTGCGAGGGGCGAGACCGTGCGACTCATGCGGGCATCCTCTCAGCCAAAGGTGTCGGCACCATGTCCGAGCGCCCTAGAGCCGCGCCTGGACTTCCTGATCGTCATGTCCCTCGGCGGCAGCCGCCTCGTCTGCCTCCTTCTCCACGCCGCCCGCGTGCGACCGGCGCGAGGCCGCCGCCACCGCGAACACGGCGATTCCGGCAGCGAGTATCGCGATGGTCCAGCGCAGCCAGTGGTTCGCCCCGTCCCCGTAACTCAGCGCGACCACCGCGGGAGCGATGAGCAGCGCCACGAGGTTCATGACCTTGAGGAGCGGGTTGATGGCGGGGCCAGCGGTGTCCTTGAAGGGGTCGCCGATGGTGTCGCCGATCACGGTCGCCTCGTGCGCAGGGGAGTTCTTCCCACCGTACCGGCCGTCCTCGACGATCTTCTTGGCGTTGTCCCACGCCCCTCCAGAGTTGGACAGGAACACGGCCATCAACACGCCGGTACCGATCGCGCCAGCAAGGAATCCGGCCAGCGCGCCAACGCCAAGCCCAAAGCCGACGAACACGGGCGCCATGGCGGCCAGCAGCCCAGGCGTGCTGAGTTCACGCAGGGAGTCGCGAGTGCAGATGTCCACGACGCGGCCGTACTCTGGCCGCTGCTCGCCCGTCATGATGCCGGGCATCTCGCGGAACTGCCTGCGCACCTCGAACACAATGGCGCCAGCGGCGCGCGTGACCGCGTCGATCGCCAGGCCGGCGAACAGGAAGACAGTGGCGCCGCCGATGATCACGCCCACCAGCGTCAGCGGGTTGATGATCTCGTACGTGAAGTCCGTACTCGATGCCGCGGCGGAGAGGATCGCCTCGTTGACCGCGTCGGAGTACGAGCCGTACAGCGCCGTCGCCGCCAGCACCGCCGTCGCGATGGCAATGCCCTTGGTGATCGCCTTGGTGGTGTTGCCCACCGCGTCGAGATCCGTGAGGATCTTGGAGGCCTCCTCGTCGACCTCGCCTGACATCTCCGCGATGCCTTGAGCGTTGTCGCTTACTGGCCCAAACGTGTCCATGGCCACGATCACGCCCACCGTGGTGAGCAGGCCACAACCGGCGAGCGCCACCAAGAACAAGGCAAGCGACAGCGACCCCGCCGCCACGAAGTACAGGATCACGATCGCGCCAGCAATCACCGTCGCCGTGTAGACGGCGGACTCGAGCCCTAACCCGATGCCGGACAGCACCACGGTCGCGGCCCCGGTCCTGGACGTCTCGGCGACCCGCTTGGTGGGCTTCGAGGCCGTGTCAGTGAAGTAGCCAGTCAGCCACAGGATCACGCCAGCCAGACCGATGCCGACGAACACGGCCACGGTGGCCACGATGCGGGGGTCAGCTTCCAGGTCGGCTAGGGAGGAGCCGTGGAACTCGCTGAACGAGCTGGGCAGGTACACGAACGAGGCGATGGCTGACAGCACGGCGCCCACAGCGGCCGATGTGTAGAAGCCCCTATTGATGGCCCGCAAGCCCGGCTCGCCGTCGCGCACCTTCGTGATGAACACGCCAAGGGCGGCCGTCAGGGCACCCACCGAGGTGATGATCAGCGGGAACACGAGCCCCTCTTCACCAAAGGCGACCTTGCCAAGGATCAGCGCGGCCACGAGCGTCACCGCATAGGACTCGAACAGGTCGGCGGCCATGCCAGCACAGTCGCCGACGTTGTCGCCCACGTTGTCCGCAATGGTCGCGGGGTTGCGGGGGTCGTCTTCAGGAATGTGGTTCTCGACCTTGCCCACCAGGTCGGCCCCCACGTCGGCCGCCTTGGTGAAGATGCCCCCGCCCACGCGCATGAACATGGCCAGTAGCGCCGCCCCAAAGCCGAAGCCCTCGAGCACCGCAGGGGCGTCCTCTCGGAAGATGAACACCACGGCCGCCGCGCCAGCGAGCCCTTGGCCAACGACGCCCATGCCGACGGCGCCGCCCGTGCGGAAGGCGATGCGGGCGCCCTTCTCGCGGCCGTCAGTCTCGGTCGCGGCCGACGCCACGCGCACGTTCGCGCGCACGGCCAGCCACATCCCCATGTAGCCGATCGATGCGGAGCAGAACGCGCCGACCAAGAAGAACACGGAACGGCCGATGCGCACCCCCGTGTCCCCAGGGAGCAGGAAGAGCAGCCCAAAGACCACAGCCGCGAACACAATCAGGGTGCGCAACTGGCGGTTGAGGAACGCCGCCGCGCCCTCCTGGATCGAGGTCGCGATCTGATTCATTTTGGACGTGCCGTCGGCTGCGCTCAACACCTGTTGTCGTAGCGTCCACGACAACAGCAGCGCGGCCGCGGCGACGACGCCGATGACCACCACGATGACAACACTCGACTGACCAAATTCGAGGCCGGGGACAGTGGCCACGTGCATTCGTCCTCCTCGACGATCCGCGCGCCCCATTGCGCGCACTGCAGTACGCGGCGAGTCTAGGTCACAACCGGGACCTTGTGCCCCGCACCCAACGTTTCCAGGCGCCCAGGCGTCGACATGGTGAACAACCTCAAGGGAGGGGCACATGGCCGACTGGCTAGATGGGATGGAACGCCTGGTCCGCGAGCGCGAAAAGGCGCTACTGGGCTACGCGTACGTCGTCTGTGGCGACCCGACGCTCGCCCAAGACCTGGTGCAGGACGCGCTCGTCAAGACGTTCTCGCGTCCCCGAGAGGGACTGACGCAGGTCAAGGCGGAGGCGTACGTGCGCCGCGCCATCACCACGTTGTATGTGGACCACTATCGCCGCCAACAGCGCTGGCAAAGGGTGCAGCATCTGTTCCGCCCGCAAGTGGTGCAAGAGTCCACCACCGTCTTTTCCGATCTGAGCGCCGACGTCGCGACGGCCCTGGCAGACCTGCCTCCGCGCGTGCGTGCGTGCGTGGTGCTCCGCTTCTTCGACGATCTTACCGTGCCGGATATCGCGGGCCAACTCGGCCTCGCGCCCGGCTCCGTGAAGCGCTACCTCTCCGACGGTATGCGCGCCCTTGAACTTCGACTCGGCAACCTGGACGACGCGGACCACGCGCTCGCCACGGAGGTCGACGTTGCCCCCACGAAAGGACACACTCATGACTAGGCTTTCCGATCACTTGCGAGGCCTCGCAGACAGGGCGCCAGTGGACGACTCTGTCGTCTCTGTCGAGGTGGCGTCGCGGCGCATCCACCGTCACCGTCGGATGCGAGCGGGCGCCAACGCGGCCGCTGGCGTGGGGGCCGCGGCCGTCATCGCGGTAGCCGCGCTCAACCCTGGCGGCGGCGCGAACGACTTTGCGGCTGACGCACCTGAGCCTGCCATTGCAGGCGGCGAGAGCGACGGCGCCATGGCCGCTCAAGACGAAGGAACTCGCCTGGCATGGGGCCTGTGCGGCTCCTACCCGCTTGAGGACTTTGTCGCGGTTGACCCGGTCAACTCGCTGACAGTGAGCGGCGCACCGGAAGAGGCTGTCGGCGGCGAGACCCTCACACTCGACGCCACACTGGTGCCAGCGTCGTCCGGTGCGGTGGAGACGTTTGGTCCGCAGGCACTCATCCTGTGGGAGGGCATGGTGGTCGCCTCCGGCACGTCCGAGGTGGCGGAGGCCGCCGTGCTATCGCTCACGGCGGGAGAGCCCATCGAGCAGACCGTGTCCGCTGACCTGGTGGACTGCTGGGAGGGCGCACCCCTGCCTGGCGGCAACTACCAGGTGATCGCGGTTCAGGAGTTGTACACCGCGGTCGACGTAGCACCACCTGTGGACCCGGAAACGCCGGTTGAGCCCTCGGTGGAGCCAGGGGCCCCCGGTGAACCGACGGTCGCACCTGAGCCCGCGCCCGATGCCGAGACGTCGGCCATGGTGGAGCCAGAGATGAGCGAACCCCTTCCTCCCGACACCCCCGTGGACGATGGCACCGTCACGGGCGGCGGGCTTGCGTCGGACGCCGTCGACTACGTCCGCGTCGTGTCCGCTCCGGTCGACTTTGTGATTGCGGGCGACGTCCCTGACGACCCCTTCGGCCAGTACCTGCCCCAACCTGTGGAGCCGGTCGAGGTGCCGGACGACCTGCTCACGCCCGACGCGGCGCGCGCGGAGTTTGCCGCGCACGTCACCATGACGCCGTGGGCGATGGAGGCCGGATCCCAGCGGGTCGTCAAGACGAACGACTCGTTGGAGGCGGCCGACGAACGCGCGTGGGAGCAGAACTACTTCGGTTGCGTGTGGGACGCCACGATGAGTTCCAGTTTCCCCGCCACCAGTGCCACGTGGGACCTGTTGGACGTGAGCGCAGACCTCCCCAGCGGGATCGACGTCTCCTACGGCTGGGTGGTGGAGGGCAACCCCACCGTCGAGCTGGAGGTCACCAACGTCTCCGACCACACGCTGCCCGGCTACTGGGGTTCCGACCCCAATACGGCGCTCATGCTGGTACGCGACGGAAAGGTTGTCGCAGAGGGCTACCCCGTGTCCGTGAATCGCGACGAGCAGTACATGGAAATGGAGATCGCGCGCAACGGCATGTTGAGCCCAGGAGACGGCCTTGGCGGAACGTATCTGTGGCGGGACGTGAATGGCTGCTCCACGGGTTCGGGCCAGGCCGACGTCACGCCGGGCACCTACACCGTGCTCAACGTCCAGCCGATCTACGTGGACTCCGGTCAGATCTACTACGAGACCTTCGACGGCGGCGGAATTCCCGAGCCAGCCATCGACGCCCCCGCGGCGCGAGAGGACATCATCACGGAGGGTGGCGGCGGCGACTTGGCCAGCCCCTCCAGAAGCGCCATCGCCCCTTCACCAGAGGACTACGACTGGCTAGAACTGCAGGTATGGACGTCCCTGGGGACCGTCACGGTGAGTTGAGTTCCCGTTCCCTCACCGTGCCGCGGCACGGTCGACGCCCCCCTCGTCGGCCGTGCCGCATTTCTTCACATCGGCAGATTCCCGCAACCACGCTGCCCCGAGCGCCGGTGTGAAATATGTCACACTATGCCTTGTCACCCCATGGTTTTGCGCCCCACCACCCGTATCAATAGGTAGAAGCGTCAACAAAGGGAGACTGCGTGACGAAGTGGGCGGACGTCTTGGAGCGGCTGGTGCGCGAGCGCGGCCGCTCACTCGTGACGTACGGATTCCTGCTCACCGGCAACAGTCGAGACGCAGAAGACCTCTTCCACGACGCCGTCGTCAAGACCTTTTCTCGAGGCAAGGGCACGGTGTCGCTCGGCGAGGCGGAGGCGTACGTGCGTCGCGCGATGTTCTCCGCGCACATGGATGCCGGGCGCAGGGACTCGGCGTGGCGCCGCGTGTTCCACTTGCTGGGCAACGATGAGACGCAGAAGTCCGGTGCGGAAGCCGTCGAGTTCCGCACCGACCTTCAAGAGGCGCTAAGGCAACTGTCGCCACGTGAGCGGGCGTGCACGGTACTGAGGTTCTACGACGATCTCACCGCCGTCGCGATCGCTCGAGAGCTGGGCATTACCGAGGGCGCCGTGCGCCGCTACCTGTCCGACGCCGCTGTGAAGCTGCGCGGAATGCTGGGGAACTTCCACGACGACCCGTCACAGGGTGTCGCCTACGCCGAGGTACATGAGAATTCAAGAAAGGGGGCGCGCTCGTGAACATCAATGCGGACATGCAGGAGCTCGCCACAATGGGCGGCGGCACTTACGCGCCCAGCGAAGACACCATCGCCGACCTCTTGGGTCGCACGCGACGAGCACGCGCCACGCGGCAATCGGTGGTCTCCGTCGCCACCACAGTGGGGATGATGGCGCTCGGCCTTGGCGCCGCACAGGCGTACAGCGCGGCGAAGGACGATCCCGCGTTCAGGGACCGCAACATCATCAACAACAAGGACGGCCTCACGCCGATCGAGTTGTACCGCGCCAAGTTTGGGGCGGACAACCCCACCCGCACCTACGACTCACAGGTCGATCTCAGTTCGATCATCGACAAGTTGCGGGCTGCGGCGCAGACCGACCCGAACCCACCCGGTGCCAAGACGACGCAACCCGCCTCTGGCGGAACGTCCGGCAAGACGGGTGGAACAACGGGCGGGACCACGGGCGGGGACCCTTACGCACAGTGCAAGGCCGACCACCCCGACAAGCCGTACAAGTACTACGACTGCACCAAGGAGCAGTGGATCATCAAGGCCGGTTGGTACAAGGACCCGGCGAACGGCACCTACTACGAGTGCACCAACCAGCCCGCCTACACCGGCTACACCTACAACTGCTCCACCGGCTCCTACGCGCCGAAGGACGGATACTTCCTCTTTGGCAACGGCGCCGTCTACAAGACCATCACGTGGACGGATGCTGCGACCGGGGCGACGACTCTGGGCAACTGGAGCGGCACGGGCAACTGGGGCGGTTGGGACCAGAAGGCCATCCTCGTGGCCGCTGGCTCCAAGACCTACAGCGAGTACAAGTACATGGCGGGTGACGCCACCTGGAGTGGTTCGACCTGCACGGGAAAGACCGCATCCAAGTACGGCGCCACCGTGAAACTCAGTTGCCTGCCCAAGTGGAAAGTCGACTCGCTCGGGTTCAACAACGGCAGCCCCAAGATCAGCAACGACTGGATTCTGCTGGACACGCACCTCAAGTGGTTCGATCCCGAGTGCCGATACGCCGACCCCGCGAGCCCCCCAGCTGGTTGGACGTGGACGGGATCCGAGTGGGTCGAGGACACGCCAGAGTCGCCGGCGCCCAGCCCCTAGCACATGGTGATCGCGGTGTCTCGATGGCGCCGCGATCGGACCGGATCGCTGGCCTGGTCGACGCCTGGGTGCTCCAGGTGGTGCCCGGTCGGCGTATCCTTATAGACGCCCGGCGGCGGCTCAGATCCCTCAGCCTGAGTCGCCGTCGGGTCTTTTCATGCGCGGGCGCTGGCCCCACGCCGGGCCCGCTCGTGACGATGCAGACGCGGGGTCCGGCCAGCCGGGGATCCGCACCCTCACCACCACCATGACCGAACCTCCCGAGCCCCTCGCACACCGCGAAAGCGTTGCCCCGTTGCGGTGCGCCAGGTCCTTGGCCGCCTCGCACGCCCGCTCGAGCGCCACGGCTGGGGAGGCGCCTTGCGCCCGCCAGTCGCGATCCGTTTGGGCGGCGGCCAGCGCCGCGAGATCCGCCGCACCGCCTGCCTGGGCATGAGCGATGACCCCTGCACCCACGTGCGAGGCGGCGGCGGCAAGTACCACCACGACGGCGATGAGCGCCACGATGACGGGGCTGGCGCTGCCCTCGTCATGGCGTGCGCCGCTCACGGGTGGGCCCGCGCCGTCGCACAGCGCTCATAGGCGGGCCACGGGGTCCTGTGTCCGCTGACACACGCGGTGACGTAGTCGCCGGTACGGGCGATCGTGACGCCCGACCGCCCCGAGACGCGGGTGCCTACGGCGGCCGCGCCCGCATCGGTCAG
>NZ_JADQBF010000100.1 GCF_016278775.1 Demequina sp.
GCGCGGAATAAGGATCTCCCATGGCAGTCGTGACGATGCGCGAAATGCTGGACGCGGGTGTGCACTTTGGCCACCAGACCAGCCGCTGGAACCCCAAGATGAAGCGATTCATTCTGACCGAGCGCAACGGCAACTACATCATTGACCTGCAGCAGTCGCTCGCCAAGATCGACGCCGCGTACGAGTTCGTACGCGAGACCGTAGCCCACGGCGGCACAGTGCTGTTCGTCGGAACCAAGCGTCAGGCGCAGTCGACCATCTCGGAGCAGGCCGCCCGCGTGGGCATGCCCTACGTCAACGAGCGCTGGCTCGGCGGCATGCTGACCAACTTCCAGACGGTCAGCAAGCGCGTCGCTCGCCTCAAGGAACTTGAAGAGCTCGACTTCGACGACGTCGCTGGCTCCGGTCACACCAAGAAGGAACTGCTCATCCTTCGCCGCGAGAAGGACAAGTTGTCGAAGGTGCTCAACGGCATTCGCGACATGTCCAAGACTCCCTCCATCGTGTGGATCGTGGACACCAACAAGGAACACCTTGCAGTGGACGAGGCCAAGAAGCTTGGCATCCCGATCGTCGGCATCCTCGACTCGAACTGTGACCCTGACCAGGTCCAGTACGGCATCCCAGGCAACGACGACGCCATTCGTTCCGTGGGCCTGTTGACCCGCGTGATCTCCGACGCCATCGCCGACGGCATCAAGCAGCGTCACGCTGGCAAGTCAGGCGACGCAGCGGAGCCGACAGACGCGGCAGAGCCGCTCGCAGAGTGGGAGCAGGAGTTGCTCGACGGCGCCGACAAGAGTGCCGCCGACGCTGCCCCTGCCGCCGACGCTGCCCCTGCGAAGGCCGCAAAGGTGGCCAAGGACGACGCTCCCGCGGCCGAGGACAAGCCAGCCAAGGAAGCGAAAGACGCTGCCCCGGCCAAGGACGCGAAGGATGAGGCCGCTGCTGAAGAGGCTCCCGCAGCCGAGGACAAGCCTGCCAAGAAGCCTGCAGCCAAGAAGCCTGCAGCCAAGCCGGCCGCCAAGAAGACGACAGACAAGGCCGACGCCGACGACGCGGCGCCCGCCGACAAGCCGGCCGCCAAGAAGCCAGCAGCCAAGAAGCCTGCAGCCAAGCCGGCCGCCAAGAAGACGACCAGCAAGGCTGCCGCTGATGACGCGGCGCCCGCCGACACGAAGTAAGGATCGACATGGCGAACTACACCGTTGCCGACATCCAGACCCTGCGCGAGCGCACGGGCGCGGGAATGCTCGACGTGAAGAAGGCTCTCGACGAGGCGGATGGCGACCTGGATAAGGCCGTTGACGTCCTGCGCATCAAGGGCCTCAAGGGCGTGAGCAAGCGCGAAGGTCGCTCGGCCTCCGAGGGCTTGGTCGCCACCCACATCGCCGAGGGCGGTGCTGGCCAGGTGGGCACGCTCATCGAAATCAACTCCGAGACGGACTTTGTCGCGAAGAACGACAAGTTTGTAGCGTTGGCCGATGCGGTCCTCAAGGCCGTCGTCGACGCCAACGTGGCCGACATCGAGGGTGCGCTGGCCGCGACCGTCGATGGCAAGACGGTCAAGGAGTTCATCGACGAGAATGCTGGCGTGTTGGGCGAGAAGATCGTCCTGCGCCGCGTGGCGAGAGTCGAGGCCCCCGTGGTCGTCGACTACCTTCACAAGACCAACAAGGACCTGCCCGCTCAGGTGGGAGTCTTGGTCGGTTCGGACGTGAAGGCAGGGGACGTCGCCCGCGATATCGCCATGCACATCGCCGCCTACTCGCCGTTGTACCTCACGCGCGACGAGGTTCCCGCAGACGTGGTGGAGAACGAGCGTCGCGTGGCAGAAGAGACCTCGCGCAACGAGGGCAAGCCAGAGGCGGCGTTGCCGAAGATCATCGAGGGCCGCATGAACGGCTTCTTCAAGGAAAACGTGTTGCCGGAACAGGCCTTCGCCAAGGACCCCAAGACCACGGTTGGCAAGGTTGTTGAGGCGACAGGCGGCGAGGTAGTCGCCTTCGCCCGTTTCCGTGTGGGAGCCTAAGACCCAACACAGCCGATAGCCCTAACGCCGCGAGGAGGTTCTGATGCCCGAAGTCCCACAGGAGTCGGGCTCAGTTCCTCCCACGGCGCGCCGTGTTCTGTTGAAACTCTCTGGCGAGATGTTTGGCGGTGGCGCCGTTGGCCTCGACCCCATCGTCGTCCGTAGGGTCGCGGGTGAGATAGCGGCCGCGGTTCGCGACGGCGTGCAGGTGGCGATCGTGGTCGGCGGCGGCAACTTCTTCCGCGGCGCGGAACTGAGCGCCTCTGGAATGGAACGCGCGCGGGCCGACTACATGGGCATGCTCGGCACCGTCATGAACGCGCTCGCGCTCCAAGACTTCCTCGAGCAAGCAGGAGTGGCGACTCGCGTGCAGACCGCGATCACGATGGGTCAGGTGGCCGAACCGTACATCCCGCTGCGAGCCATCAGGCACCTCCAGAAGGGTCGAGTGGTGATCTTCGCGGCGGGCGCAGGGATGCCGTACTTCTCCACCGACACGGTGTCGGTGCAGAGGGCGCTCGAGACGGGGTGCATCGAGGTCATCGTCGGCAAGAACGGCGTGGACGGCGTGTATTCCGCGGATCCGCGCCGCGACCCGAAGGCCGTGAGGCTTGAACACGTCACGTATCGCGACGCACTCCAGCAGCGGCTGAACGTGCTCGACTCCGCGGCGTTTAGCCTGGGCATGGAGAACGGCCTGCCGATGGTGGTCTTCGGGCTTGAAGAGCCCGGTAACGTCACCCGCGCGCTGACCGGTGAGAGAATTGGCACGCTGGTAACCCCCTAGGGTCGCCGCACGGAAGGAACAGACGTGATTGACGAGACCCTCCTCGAAGCAGAGGACAACATGGACAAGGCCGTTGAGGTCGCCAAGGACAGTTTCGCCTCCATCCGTACGGGGCAAGCATCGTCCGCGATGTTTGCGCACATCCTCGTCGACTACTACGGGGCCCCCACGCCGCTGCAGCAACTTGCCGCAATCGCCGTGCCCGAGCCTCGCACAGTGACCATCAGCCCATACGACGCGGGAGCCAAGCGCGAGATCGAGACCGCTTTACGCAACTCCGACCTGGGCGTGAACCCCTCCGACGATGGTCAACTCATTCGCGTCAACCTGCCCATCCTCACGGAGGAGCGTCGCAAGGACTACGTGAAGCTTGCCAGGACCAAGGCCGAGGATTCCAGGATCACCATCCGCAACATGCGCCGCAAGGCCAAGGACCAGATTGACGCCGCCGTCAAGGACGGTGACGTGGGAGAAGACGAGGGCGCGCGAGCGGAGAAGGAACTCGACTCCCTGACCAAGAAGCACGTTGACGCTATCGACGCTCTGCTCGCCCACAAGGAGAGCGAGCTTCTCGAGGTCTGATGGCTCGCGACGACGCAGAGCCCACGCTTCCCGCGAGCGAGGAGCATCCGAGTGAAGAGGCGGGTGCGACCCGTCCAGGGAAGCGGCAACGCGCCGCCGACCTGTTCTCGCCGCACCGCTACCGAGCCATGCAACTCAGCGCCTTCGAGCGTCGGCGTGGCGGTGGCGACCCTGATGTGTCCGACGTGGCTGCGGAAGACGACGAGGTGGACCCGCCGTTGATGTCGAACGCACCAGCGGCCCGCGCGGCCCGCGAGGCGGCCCCGGGAACGGTGCATCGCGGCGAGGGGCACCTTCTCACGCCGGTTCCCTTTTCCGCGAGCGAGGTCTCCGCTGAGATTCCAGAGTTCGACGCCGTTGCCGACGAGATCGGTGGCGTGGAGTTCGCTGACCCGGACGCGGAGTCTGGTGGCGTCGACCGTGCCGCCGAGCCGCAGTTCTGGGACGACGACGAAGTCGGAGCGCACGACTACCCGACGGAGGTGCTCGAAGGCTCGGACTACGCGACGCCCGGGGGCGACGTTGCCGCCTCTGAGGAGCAGGTCTGGCCAGACGATGCCGACGCAGAGGGCGTCGACGCATCCGAAACTGAACGCACCTCCAGGAACTTCGTGGTCGCCACGAGCGTCGGGCTCGTCTTGCTCGCAGTCACGCTCGTGTCCGCGTGGTACCACCCCGTGGCATTCGCCGTGCTGCTGTACGGGTTCTGCATCGCGGCAGTGATCGAGTGGAAGAGGGCTCTGGCACGGCATGGCAGGGACGTGCCGATCGTCCCGCTGCTCGCCGCGACCGTGGGGCTCGGAGTCGCGACGCACTACATGAAACCCGAGGGACTCGTGGTGGCGCTGCTGGTGGGCTGCGCGGGGGTGGTGGCCTGGCGCATCGGCGACGAACGGGTGGAGAACACCCTGGCAGACTCCCTTGCGGGGGTCTTGACCTTGCTGTGGATCCCTTTCCTTGCGTCGTTCCTGTACCTGCTGGAACTCGCCGACGACGGTTGGCAGCGAGTCTTCATCATCGTGCTCGCCGTGGTGGGCAACGACACGGGCGCGCTCGTGTCGGGAATGCTGCTCGGCAGACACAAGCTCCTGGAGCGCGTGAGCCCGGCCAAGACGTGGGAAGGCGCGATCGGCGGCGTCATCGTTGGCACCGCCGCAGCGTCTGTCGCGGCCCACTTCTTCTTCGAAGGCAGGTGGTACATCGGCGCAGCGGTGGGTGCAGCGTCGGCGATTGCCGCCATTATCGGAGACCTAGCGGAAAGCTCGCTCAAGCGCGATATCCGTGTGAAGGACATGTCCTCCGCGCTACCGGGACACGGAGGCATTCTCGATCGCATCGACTCCTTGCTGTTCGCCGCGCCAGTGGGCTACGTGGTGTTTGCGATCTTCTTGGGCACCCTCGGAGGCGGTGGGCTATGACGGACCACGCCAATGCTCCCGTCATTCAGATGGCCGCGCCCAAACGCGGCAAGCCTCCGGCGCATTTCGCCGACCTCGGCGCTGACGAGCGCGCGGCAGCCGTCAAGGACCTCGGGCAACCAGGCTTCAGGGCGTCGCAGTTGGCCACTCACTACTTCACGCACCTCACGGTCGATCCGGACGAGATGAGCGACCTTCCTGCCGACTCTCGCGGCGTCATGGCAGAGGCGCTGTTCCCTCCGCTGATGACGCAGGTGCGTACGCTGGAGGCCGACAAGGGCGCGACCGTCAAGACGCTGTGGAGCCTGCACGACGGTGTGAAGGTCGAATCGGTACTCATGAAGTACCCCGATCGTGCCACGCTGTGTGTCACGAGCCAGGCGGGTTGCGGCATGGCGTGTCCGTTCTGCGCGACAGGGCAGATGGGCCTGACGCGCAACCTGTCCACTGCCGAGATTGTGGAGCAAGTGCGCCTCGCGGCCCGTGCTGCGCGCGACGGCGTGCTGGGCGATCAAGTGCGACTGTCGAACGTGGTGTTCATGGGGATGGGCGAGCCGCTCGCCAACTACAAGGCCGTCTTGGCGTCGGTGCGCGCGCTCGTGGCGCCTGCGCCACACGGCTTCGGGCTCTCGGCGCGTCACGTGACGGTATCGACAGTGGGCCTCGTTCCCGCGATGGATCGCCTGACCGGCGAGGGCATTCCCGTGACGTTGGCGCTGTCGTTACACGCGCCAGACGACGAACTGCGCAGCGAACTTGTGCCGATCAACACGCGATGGAGCGTTGACGAGGCGCTCGACGCCGCCCGCCGCTACTTCGACGCGACGGGCAGGCGCGTCAGCATCGAATACGCCCTCATCAGGGACATCAACGACCAGGCGCGCCGCGCTGACCTGTTGGGCCGCAAACTGTTGGAGCGCGGCACCGGGTGGGTGCACGTCAACCCCATTCCGCTCAACCCGACTCCGGGAAGCAAATGGACGGCATCCGACCCCAAGGTGGAGAAGGCTTTCGTCGACACGCTCGCCGCTCACGGCATACCCGTCACTATCCGCGATACTCGTGGCAGCGATATCGATGGTGCATGCGGCCAGTTGGCCATCAAGGAGGATTCATGAGGGACCTGTTTCCGCACGCCGGATTCTTGCGGACCGGGTACCACCGCGGCCAGGTGGACGAGTTCTTTGACAAGGCGCGCGCCGCGTACGAACGGCCGATGCTCGACGATGGCGGGCTGTCGGCGCTCGACGTGCGCCGGGCCGCCTTCGACCTCAAGCGCGGCGGCTACAAGACCGCGGCCGTCGATGCCGCGCTCGATCGACTCGAGACCGCGTTCGCGACCCGAGCGCGCGAGCAGTTTGTCCGCGCGCACGGCCAAGACGCCTGGATGGGCCAGCTGGCACAGCGTGCGCAGGTGCTCTACCCCAGGCTGCGTCGCCCCAAGGGTCAGCGCTTCCGCCAGCCGGTGAAGTCGCGACACGGGTATGACGCCCGCGAGGTCGACGCGCTGATCGACAGGATGATCGCCTTCTTCGACACGGGCGCTGATCTCACCGCTGACGAGCTTCGCCACGTGACCTTCAAGCGCCGCGGCAAGCGGGGCGCGTACGACGAGCGCACGGTTGACGCATTCCTAGCGCGCGCCGTGGACGTCCTGATGGGCGTCCAGTGACGCGTCGCACTGTCGCGCTGCTGGGGTCCACGGGTTCCATCGGCACACAGGCGCTCGACGTCATCGAGCGCAATCCCCACCTGTTCGAGGTCACCGCGCTTGCGGCTGGCGGCAGCGACCCCGCTGCGGTAGCAGCGCAGGCCGCCGCCACGCGCCCCGCGATCGTGGCCGTGGCCAACGCCGACGCCGTCGACGCCGTGCGTGCCGCCCTGAGTGCGGCGGGGGTCACCGGGGTAGATGTCACGGGCGGACCGCGGGCAGTCGCGGACGCCGCCGGTTGCGGCGCCGACGTGGTGCTCAACGGGATCACAGGTTCCGTGGGACTGCGCCCCACCCTTGCCGCGCTGGCGGCAGGCTCGACGCTCGCGCTCGCGAACAAGGAATCGCTCGTGGCCGGAGGGGCGCTCGTCAAGGCGGCGCTCAAGCGTCCGGATCAGATTGTGCCGGTGGACTCGGAGCACTCGGCACTCGCGCAAGCCCTGCGAAGCGGCGCGCGCTCCGAGGTGAGGCGACTCGTCCTCACCGCCTCTGGGGGAGCCTTCAGGGGCCGAAGTAGGGCGGAGCTGGCTCACGTGACGGTCGAGCAGGCGCTCCAGCACCCCAACTGGGACATGGGGCCCGTGGTGACCATCAACTCGGCGAGCCTGGTGAACAAGGCGCTCGAGGTGATCGAGGCTCACTGGCTCTTCGACATGCCGTACTCGCAGATCGACGTGGTGGTTCACCCCCAGTCGATCGTGCACTCCATGGTGGAGTTCGTTGACGGTTCCACGATTGCACAGGCATCGCCGCCCGATATGCGGCTGCCCATCGCGTGGGGAATCGGATGGCCGGATCGCGTGGCAGACGCCGCGCCTGGCCTCGACTGGACCACGGCGTCGGCGTGGCAATTCGAGCCGGTTGACGACGACGCCTTCCCAGCGATCGCTCTGGCGCGAGACGCCGCTGCGGCGTCCGATCTTCACCCCGCAGTGTTCAATGCCGCCAACGAGCAGTGTGTGGCGGCGTTCGTCGCTGGCAGACTGCCCTTCTTGGCCATCGTCGACACCGTCAGGGCCGTGGTGGAGGAGTACGCGACCCCTGGTGACGTCTCGCTTGAAGTTGTCGACGCGGCGGAGTCCTGGGCACGGGCGCACGCCGACGCGGTGATCGCGGCCAGGTAGCGCGCCCTCGCGGGATTACAGTGGTGCCATGCTTCCGGTGCTCTTCATTGTCGTGTTCGCGATCGGCCTCATGCTGTCGATCGCCCTGCACGAGCTCGGACACCTGATCCCGGCCAAACGTTTTGGCGTGAAGGTGAGCGAATACTTCGTCGGATTCGGCTCGACGCTCTGGTCAAGGCAGCGAGGCGAAACGACGTACGGCATCAAGGCCTTCCCGCTCGGCGGCTACGTGAGGCTCGTCGGCATGGTGCCGCCAGGGGACGCCGTCAAGCCCGTCAAGCTGCGCGGCTGGATGCGCGATCTCATCGACGACGCGCGTGTCTCGTCAGAGGCGGAGATCGGAACGGACCGCGACCGCGCCTTCTACCAGCTGTCGTGGTGGAAGAAGGCGATCGTCATGGCTGGCGGTCCTGTCGTCAACCTGATTCTCGCGGCGGTGCTGTTTTCGGTGGTGTTCTCGGGCATTGGCACGCACGAGCAGACGCTGACCGTGCGCGACACCGTGGCTTGCGTTCCCCCGGCAGGCACGGTGGAGTGCGAGCCAGGCGATGCCGTGTCGCCAGCGGTGACGGCTGGCATGCAGCCGGGCGACACGTTCGTGTCGGTGGACGGCATCCCCGCCGACTCCTGGGCTCATGTGGCCGAGTACGTGTCGCAGCGTCCTGGCGAGCGTGTGGAGCTCACCATGATGAGGGACGGCGCGCTCGTGAACCTCGCGCTCACGCCTGCTGCGCGCCAGGTGGCGGCAGCGGACGGATCGGGAGCGATCGAGACGGTTGGGTACATGGGCGTGTTCTCGCAGACCCACAGGGACCGGCAGCCGCTCACCTTGGGTGTCGAGGTGACGGGGGACTACATCGCGCAGACCGCGACGGTGATTGTCCGGTTGCCTCAGCAGCTGTGGCACATCTCGCGCGCAGCACTCGGCCTGGAGGAGCGCTCGCAAGAGTCCGTCATGGGCCTCGTCGGCGTGGGGCGCGTCGCGGGGGACGTCGCGGCGAATGACAACGAGGCCGTGACCATCGTCGACAAGATCGCGCAACTGCTGTTGCTTCTTGGAGGCCTGAACCTCGCGCTGTTCGTCTTCAACATGATTCCGCTCGTGCCGCTCGACGGCGGACACATCGCTTCTGCCTTCTGGCAAGCCATCAAGAATGGCTGGGCGCGCGCCCGCAACCTGGCCCACCCTGCGCCAGTGGACGTGGCGCGCATGATGCCGCTTGCCTATTCGGTGTTCGCTGTGCTGATCCTCATGAGCCTGGTGCTGGTGTTCGCAGACATCGTCGCGCCGGTGCGTCTCACGTAGCCGTGGGAATGAACGGGCCTTGGGGTTTGTGATACTAGGACCATGACGTCTATCGGACTTGGCATGCCAGCGATGCCTGCGCCCACGCTCGCTCCGCGCCGCAAGACCCGCAAGATCAAGGTGGGCGACCTCTACGTGGGCGGCGATGCGCCGGTATCGGTGCAGTCGATGACCACCACCAAGACGGAGGACATTAACTCCACGCTCCAGCAGATCGCGGAACTCACCGCGTCCGGTTGCGACATCGTGCGCGTCGCGTGTCCCACTCAAGACGACGCCGACGCCCTCCCCGCCATCGCGAAGAAGTCCAACATCCCGGTGATCGCCGACATCCACTTCCAGCCCAAGTACGTGTTCGCCGCGATCGAGGCCGGTTGCGCCGCCGTACGCGTCAACCCTGGCAACATCAAGAGATTTGACGACCAGATCAAGGAAATCGCCCAGGCGGCCAAGGACCACGGCACGTCCATCCGCATCGGCGTCAACGCAGGCTCCCTCGACCCGCGCCTGCTCAAGAAGTACGGCAAGGCCACCCCAGAGGCCCTGGTCGAGTCCGCCGTGTGGGAGGCGTCGCTCTTTGAGGAGCACGACTTCCACGACTTCAAGATCTCCGTCAAGCACAACGACCCAGTGGTCATGGTGCGGGCGTACGAGATGCTGTCTGAGCGCGGCGACTGGCCGCTACACCTGGGCGTCACCGAGGCAGGCCCGGCCTTCCAGGGCACCATCAAGTCCGCCACGGCCTTTGGCGCGCTGCTCAGCAAGGGCATCGGTGACACCATTCGCGTGTCCCTCTCCGCTCCTCCCGTGGAGGAGGTCAAGGTAGGCATCCAGATTCTGCAGAGCCTCAACCTGCGCCCCCGCAAGCTCGAGATCGTGTCGTGTCCCTCGTGCGGCCGCGCCCAGGTGGACGTCTACGAGTTGGCGGAGAAGGTCACCGCGGGCCTCGAGGGCATGGAGGTGCCGCTGCGGGTGGCCGTCATGGGCTGCGTCGTCAACGGACCCGGCGAGGCACGCGAGGCCGACTTGGGTGTGGCGTCCGGCAACGGCAAGGGCCAGATCTTCGTCAAGGGCGAGGTCATCAAGACTGTGCCCGAGAACATGATCGTGGAGACCCTCATCGAAGAGGCCATGAAGATTGCCGCCACGATGGAGCCCGTCGAGGGTGGCGCCGCGCAGGTCGTTACGGCGGGATGACCGACTCGCTGTTGCGCAGGGGCCAGTACTCGCTGGCTCCAGCGCAACGCCGCGACGTCGCCGAATCGCTCGAACTGTGTGCCGCCGACGATGTCGCGAACGTGGTGCCAGCGATGCATCTGGAAACCGCGGCGCGCGCCGGGATCGTGCCCACGGGACTCTGGGTGGTGCGCCGTCGCGGGCGGTTATCGTCGCAACTGGCAGGTGTGCTGTGGTGCGGAGCCAACCTCACGGCCACCTTGCCCACCGAAGGCGACGAGACGGACGACGCGCGAGCTGAGGTCGCGTCGGCGATCGTGGCGCGGCTCAGCAGGCCGGCCGCGCTCGTGGGCGATGCCGAACTCACTCTTGACCTGTGGGGCAGGATCGAGCCATGGTGGGGGCCCGCCAGGCAGCTTCGCCCCAGTCAGGTCTCGATGGTGATCAGAGACGATCCGAAGGCAGTCAAGACCCCGCCGACGGGGATGGAGCCATTGCAGCGCGCGTCGCTGGACGACTATGCGCAGTTGCTGCCAGCGGCTGCCCACATGTTCCTAGGAGAAGTGGGCTACGACCCCCTTCAGCACGGACGAGAGGCCTATGAGGAGCGCCTTGCACACCTGGTGAGGGCTGGCCGCAGCTACGTCATGTACGGCGACGTCAACGGCAAGCGCGACATCGTGTTCAAGGCCGAGGTGGGCGTCGTCGGCGGAGGTGTCGCGCAGATTCAAGGCGTGTGGGTGCAACCCAGTTTGCGCGGCTGTGGCTACGGAAGCGCCGGGATGGCGCAACTCGTCGAGCACGTGCGCCAAGACCATGCGGAAGCGGTGTCGCTCTATGTCAACGACTTCAACGCTGCCGCCATCGGTGCGTACGAATCGGCGGGGTTCGAGCGCGTCGGCACGTTTGCCACGGTGATGTTCTGAGAGCGACCGTAGGGTGAAGGAGTGCCGGTATCGCTCGCATTGCTCGAACGGGGACGCGTGGGCGTCGCCGTGGCCTCACTTGCCATGATCGCGGGCTGTTCGGCGGCCCCAGGGCCCACGGAGCGTCAGGCAATTGTGCCTCCTGAGCCGGTGGTCGACGAGGTGAGCGCTGACCCCTCGATTGAGGCTCCGTCGGAGGGGCCACTCGTAGCCGTCGCCTACGACATCACGAGCGCGTCGTCCATCACCGTCGTCGTCACCAAGCGTCGGCCCCTGTCGCCGTCGTCGTACGTGCCTTCTGAACTCGTGGCCCTGAGCGGCATTCCCGGCGGCTCGGGCCATCAGATGCGCAAGGAGGCGGCGGCGGCGATGACCCGCATGTACGAGGGCGCCGATGCAGCGGGCGTGCCGTTCCGCATCAGCACTGCGTATCGCTCCTATGGATTTCAGCAGAACTTGCACAGCCGCGAGGTCACACAAAAGGGGTTGGCCGCGGCGGATAGCCTCGTTGCCAGGCCCGGCTATTCGGAGCATCAGACGGGACTGACTGCCGACGTCTATGACGTCCCTGCCAACGAGCTGAACCAGCGTTTCGGTGAGTCAGGCGCGGGCGTATGGATACGAGACCACGCGCACGAATATGGCTTCATCGTGAGTTACCCCGACGGCTCACAGTCCGTGACCGGTTACGTCTACGAGCCGTGGCACGTGCGCTATGTGGGCGAGGGCGTCGCCGCCGACATGCACGAGACCGGCGTTGCCACGCTGCAGGAGTACTTCGACGTGGAGGACTCTCCCACCTACGAGTAGTGCCGAACGCCGTGCGTGCGCCTCCACGGCGCGTGAGAACGGAGCCGCGTGAGGGGGGGGACATTTCCCCATCTGCGCGCGAGGAATGCTCCTTGAGCAACCCGTCAGCACTAGCATTCGTGAGGAGCCAGAATCGTTCAGGACGTGAGGGGGGGGCACATGGCATCGCTATCGATCGACACCGATGCGCTCGACGAGGGAGCGCGCACGTTGCGGGCTTTGGTGGAGCAACTCGGGTACCACGGGCCGCAAGACGTGTCGACATGCGGATCAGCAATGGTGTCGAGCCATGTTGCCGACAGAGC
>NZ_JADQBF010000039.1 GCF_016278775.1 Demequina sp.
GCTCGATCAGTACCGGCCAACGGCCGCGTCATCACCCACGAGCGCGACGCCGGTCACGCCGAGGTGGCGCGCGCCAGCCTCGACGCCGCCGGTGTGGGGCACAAGGTGACGATCCGCATGGGCCAGGCGCTGGACAACATCGCGGCGCTCGCGGACGATGCGCCGGTTGACCTCACCTTCATCGATGCGGACAAGCGCAACAACTCGGCGTACTTCGAGGCGGCGCTCGCAGTGTCGAGGCCTGGCAGCATCATCGTGGTCGACAACGTGGTGCGCGGCGGGGCGATCGCCGACACCGACAACACGGAGGAGTCTGCGGCGGGCGCACGAGCGGTGGTCGAGTTGGCCGCACGCGATGCACGCGTCGAAGCGACCGTGCTGCAGACGGTGGGCCGCAAGGACTACGACGGCATGCTCATCGCGACGGTCCTGTAGCGGCCGTCAGGGCCCGCTGGTGTGCGCTGATCTACAGCGGCTCGGTCACCGGTTGCTCGCTGGCGCGGGCAATGCCAGCCGCCCTGCGCCGAGATACGGGACGCACGCGCCACGCGTCGACGCTGAACACCACGAGGGCAATCCACACGATCCCAAAACCGATCCACCGGCCAGTCGGCATGTCCTCGTGGAAGTACCACACGGCCAACACGAACGACATGCTGGGCGCGATGTACTGAAGCATCCCGGTGATGGCCAGCGGCAGTCTGCGCGCGCCAGCGGCGAAGACGAGCAGCGCGCCGGCGGTCCACGTTCCGGTGGCGACCATCATGATGTCATGCCACCAGCCCAGGCCGTCGGCCCCGCGGGCCAGGAAGGTGGCGTCGCCTTGCGCCCCCACCACCCACAGGACGCCGAGGGCGACCGGCGCGATCACTGCGGTCTCCACGGTGAGCCCGCTGAGCGCGTCGACGCGGTCGCCCACCCCCTTCTTGATCAGTGAGTACAGCGCGAAGGAGCACGCGAGCACGAGCGAGATCCATGGCAGCTCTCCCATCTCCACTGCGATGACGGCCACGGCCACGCCTCCCAGCGCGATGGCGACCACCTGCAGCCTGCGTAGGCGCTCGCGCAGCAGGAACACGCTCAGTCCGACCGTGATCAGCGGGTTGATGTAGTAGCCGAGCGACGTCGAGGCCACGCGGTCCGTCACCACGGCATAGACCATCACGCCCCAGTTGATCGCGATGAGCACCGAGGCCGCCGAGAGCCGCAGCAGGGTTGGGCGGTGTTGCGCGACTACCCGTAGCCTCCGCCATGCGCCCAGCGCGGCGAGGATGGCCAGGCACACCAGCAAAGACGACAGTGCGCGCCACGCCACGATCTCGAACGCCCCTGCGGGCTTGAGTGCCGCCATGAGGATGGGGAACAGGCCCCACACCACGTACGCGCTCGCGCCGTAAGCGAGGCCACGGCGGTCAAGCGCTTCTGTCATGGCGCCAGTCTGGCACCGCTGGGGCAGTCCGCCATGCGTCGCACTGGCCCCTGTTGATGGGGTCCAGACGTTGGCGACAACGCCCTAGAGCGCCCGGCGCATGATGACCCGCGGTTTGCCGCCTCCCACCGATGAGGTATCGGAGGCCCACGTGAAGCCGTGCCGCTCGAACAGGGTCCGCGTGCCGATGTACGCGGAGGCGACGTCGATCTTGTCGCCCCGGTTGTCGGCGGGGTAGCCCTCGACAATGGTCGCTCCGTGTGTTCTGGCGAATTCAACGGCCCCCTCAAGCAGGTGCCCTGCCAGACCACGCCGCCGCCAGCCCGCACGCACCACGAAGCACACGACGGACCACACGGGTTGGTCGTCCACGTGAGGGATCACGCGGGACGTGGCAAGCCGGGAGTACGACGCCCTGGGAGACACCGAACACCAGCCCACCACCTCGCCGTCGACGTAGGCGAGGACTCCTGGCGGGGTTTCCGCAGCGCAGAGGTCCTTCGCCACGGCCACGCGGGCGCGGGCAAACGCGGTCCTGTCATCCTTCAGCCCCTTGAGCCGCGGGTCAGACTGACTGACGCGCATGGCCAGGCACCAACAACTGGGAGTGTCCAAATCCTTGGGGCCAAGGATCACGCGCAGGTCATCCCACCGCCCAACGGTCGCTGGCCGAATCTCCACCTGCGTCACATCCGCGTCTGCCGCCATGCGCCAGACGCTAGCCGCATCCCCTGACACGGGCTGCGAAGCCCGCCCCGGGGACGGCGCTAGTCGCGCAAGGCGGCAATCCAGGCCAGCATGTACGTGCGCGAGTTGCCGTCGTCAATGGTCTCCTCAGGAAGGGCAACGGCGGCATCCCACGCGGCGTCGGCGTCGGCGTCGGACTGCGTGGCCGCGTACATCAGCAGGAAGTCGGCAAACTGCGACCCGGAACCCTCGCCGCTGGCCTCCTCGAGCGTGGCGGCCACCGTCCCAGGCGCCACCAACGAGTAGTAGTCGACTGCGATGGGAGGCGACGGGATGAGTTGAATCCCAATGATCGCGTTGGGCTCCGCACTGAACCACGTGGCGAAGTCGCGCTTGCTGCCCCAGTGGATGCCAATGGTCTGGTGGTCGAACTCCGGGAACGCGGACAGGTCCGGCTCCAGGAAGACGCGCCGCGCGGCCTCCGCCTCTGCGGACAGCATCCACTCGGCTACCGTAGCCGCCTCGTCGTCGCCCCTCAGGCCGCGCCACAGTGCCACGGCGTTCCAGGCGGCCACCGCCTCGGAACTGGACTCCTGGTTGTTGCCATCGGCGAACGGGGCGAAGCCGGATGCCCACGAGTGCCCAGCGACGGGGTCGAAGGAGCGCCACTGCGGGAAGTCGGCCGTGGTGGCCGGCGAGGCAATGTCGTCGGCCAACAGGTCGAACGCCGGCCCAATGTCGTCGGCGAGGCCCTCGTCGCGCGCCACGGCCACGGAGGCGGCGTACAGCAGGTATCCGTAGTGGAAGTGGTGGTCGTTGAACTCTTCCGAACCGAAGGAGGGCGCGAGACCGACGACGCCTCTGGTCACGGGGTCGTACACCAGGCACTTCTCATCGCGCGCGGCGCAGCCCTCTGGGTCCCCCCACATCCTGAGCTGCTCGGCGAGCTCGGCAGCTAGGCTGTCCGCCAACACCGTCTCGCCGAGAGCATCGGCGATCTGCACCAGGTTTGACAACCGGAACAGCGCCTTGGACCCGAAATAGCTGTCGGCAGGGAACTCGAAATCGGCAGCGGACTCGGCCTGCAGCGTCGAGACGAGGGTGGCGCGTTCCTGCTCAGTGATCTCGGAAAGGTCAAGCGTGGCAGAGGGCTCGATGCGCGGAACGTCCCACGAGACCTCAGCCGCCGAGCACACCGCATAGGGGCCCTCGATCGTGGCGTACGTCCCGAGTTCGCAGGACTGCCCGGACGACGCCGCGCGGGCGGCGGGCATCACCACGACGGTGGGCGAGTCGCCATATGTCACGGTGGTGGTGGCCGCGAAGCCCTCAAGGCTCGACGCCACGCTCACGTCAGGGGGGCCCGCCCCTAGCGCCTGAGCGAACTCTGCGACGTCGACGCCGTCTGGAACCGCAAAGATCGCCGCGGCGCCTCCGTTACTCAGCGACAGCACGGTGCCATCGACACTGCCGTTGGCGAGAACGATGCCGTAGTCGTTGCCCGCGACGGTGGCCGCGGCCACGCCTTCCGACACCTCGGAGAAGGCGACCGACAACTGGGCCGTGAGGTCGGCGTCGGCGGTGATTCCCACGGCCGGCCACCCTTGCGCGATGGTGACGGTGGCGGGACCCATCGCGAGCGACGCCCCTACGGAGTCGGCTGCTGTCACCTCACCCAACCCGTCGGCGCCGTCAAAGGTGACGGTGACGTCGTCCATTGCGGCGGCGATGATGGCGTCCTCGGACGCGACGGGAGTGGTGACGCCCATACTGATTCCGCCCTCGCACACCCTCACGGACAGCGGGCGCGGGTACACCGGAAGGCAGCCCTCGCCGAACGCGAGGGAGGAGTACCACCGGTTGGTGGGCGGCATCACGCCGTCGGCTAGCCGAAAGGCGTCAAGCTCGGCGACGGTGCGCTCCTCGAGAATCTGATCGTGAGCGACCTCGCCCGCGCTCGCCTCTGTGGGGCTTGGCGTGGGGTTGACGGTGTTACCGGTGCAGGCCGCGAGAGCCAACACCGACATCAGCGCCACCGTGGTGGCGCGCGTGAGGCCAGCCACGGCTACAGTCCGAGCTTGCGAATGAAGTCAACGGCGGCATCGCGCATGCCCGCAAGGAGGCCGTCGTCCCGCAAGTGCAGCCGCGCCTCGAGCGGCGTGCCTGCGCGGACCAGGCCGTTCGCGTCACCCTCAATCAACCCGTCGCTGGAGATGGTGGCGGTGATGTGCGCGTCGCCTTCGACAGTTTCCACCGAGATGTCCGTCAAGGCGCCGGGAATCTCACGCTGGTCCGGCAAGAGCAGCTCGACAGCCGCGGCCTCCTCGATGCGACCGAAGTCGCGCGGCGCAAGCACAAACTCCGCGCGGGCGCTGAGCGAGTCATCTTCCTCGATCGTGGCGACCACCACGCCAGAGGAGATATAGGAACCTTCGTTGATATCGAACGTGCGGACCGTGCCAGGTACAGCGGCCCGCACCGTCAGCGTGCCGTCGGCCGAGACGTCGTCCCTGGCGGCATCGAGTAGGCCGGACTCCACGTCGCGGGCCACTTGCAGGCTCTCGACCGCGAACAAGGGCTCGCCCTTCTCCACGTGGTCGCCCACCTCGACATAGCGATGGGTGACGACGCCGGGGTAGTCGGCGCCCACGTCGTAGGTCTCGGCCACAATCTGCGCGCTGACGCTGACTACCTGCGCCTGGCGTTGGGTGAAGACGAAGGTGGCGCCCGCCACGAGCACGAGCACGACGATGACGCCGAAGAGCAGACGGAAACGGTTGGTCCAGGTCATGGTGTGTTCCTTTGGGAAGCGGGGCCAGTGCTGGCGAGGGTCGCGGGCTCATAGACCGGGGGGAAGTCGGTGGGGTGTTCCTTGGGCCGGGCCACGACGGTGCGCGGGGCAGGGGGTTGCGACGGTGTTGTGGCGCTGGTGTCGGGGATGCCGCGACGCAGCAATCGGGCGTCTCGGACCACCCCGAGCAGGAATGCACCAAGGATCAACGTGTTGGTGACGTTCCACGCCATGGCCAGGGTGGCGACGCCGTTCGAGATATCGCGGTAGACCGCCACCATGCTGGTGAGCGACAGGAAGAGGAAGAACAGGATCTGCGGCACGACGAAGTTGTAGGGAGAGTTCTTGCGCGCAGTGCCCGTCGCCTGCCACCCCACGTCGCGGCCCGTCAGCACGTTGTACAGGGCCTTCACGTAGATCGGGAAGGAGACCATGGCGAGCGTCAGCGTCTGCCAACGGAACGAGCCCAGCGTGTACCAGGCCAAGAGGATTTGCATCGCGTAGAACCCGGCGTAGTACAGGAACCAGGTCAACACGCTGATGGAAGCGGTCACGGGCCGCAAGTCAAAGTAGATCTCGAGCGACGGCACCAGCAACAAGATCATCGGTGAGATGCCGGTGAGGTAGAAGGTGGCAGTGACAAAATACTGAATCCGCTGATCCATGGTGAGATTGCGGCGTCGGCTCAGTGGGTTGTGCGTCATCATGATCTCGAAGCCGCCGGTCGCCCACCGAAGCTGCTGCTTGGAGTAGGCCTCGATCGTGTCTGGCGCCTCACCAACAGCGAGCACATCGGCGATGTAGACGGAGCGCCAACCGCGTTCGTGCAGATGGATCGAGGTCCACACATCCTCCGACTTCGAGTCGGTATAGATCCCACCGACATCCTCGATCGCTGACCGGCGGAACAGCACGTTGGTGCCCACGCAGAAGGCCGCGTTGAAACGGTTGCGACCGGGCTGAATGAAGCGGTAGAAGACGGTCTGCATATAGCCAGCGCCGCGCGCCACTGTGGTGTGCAGGTTGTCGAACGTCTGGGGTGTCTGCACGAAGGCGACCTTGGGGTCGACCATGAACGGGACGGTCTCCACGAGGAATGACTCGTCCGGGACGAAGTCCGCATCGAAGATCGCGAAGTACTCGCCCTTCGCGAGCGTCAGCGCGTGGTTGATGTTTCCCGCCTTCGCGCCGCCGGAACTGAGGCGACGCACGTAGCGGGCACCAAGTTCCGCAGCCAACTCGCGTACCTCGTCGCTCTTGCCATCGTCGAGCACCCACGTGGTGTGGCGGCCTCGCATAGCGAGCGCGGCTGTCACCGTCTTGCGGATCACGTCGGGGCTTTCACCATAGGTGGTGATGAACACGTCGACGGTGCGTTCGGTTCCCTTGATCAGCAGCGGCCATTGAGACTGCGGACCCTTTGACCCTCGCTCGAACAGCTTGCTGTGCGTGCGGTAGTAGTCGAAATCCCGGGGGTCGCTTGAACCGGCCAAGATGGTCCACATCGACAGCAGCGCGTGGAACACCAGCACGGATTCGGCGATGATCACCGCCACGTACGGGATCACGTCGCCACGATGCGCAGGATTCAGGAGGAACGCCGAGTACACCAGGATGCCGATCGTCGAGAGCAGCACGATCAGCGTGAGCACGGGTGACGGGGCACCACCCATCGCGCGTGCGGAGGCACTCGGCGGCGCGTCAACAGTGGTGGACGGTGGCACGTTTGTGGAATCAGTCATGATGGGGAACCCCTCTTTAGGCGCGCAGTCGTTGCAAGTTCGAGTGAGGACTCGCCAACGTTGGCGATGACGCCGTCTTGGGCGCCTTGCGGTGCGCGAGGATCAGACACACCGCCGGGCAGCATGGCCCGGACGTGTCCAATGTAAGCACAAAGTCCCGGTTGCCACCAGCCGAAAATGTGACCTACGCCACAGGCGCAATGGTGCGCCGTGAACGCGATCAGTGGGGCAGGCCCGCATCCACGAGGCCCCGGCGGGTGCGAAGTCGCGACTGAACGCGGCTGAAGACGAGACGGTCAATCAGCACGGTGAAGGCCAGCACGATGATGATCGTGGCCATCATTTCGGTGAGGTCACCCGTCTGCCGAGACCGCGAAATGACGGTGCCGATGCCGGTGCCTGACAACGCTCCGGAGAAGATCTCTCCTGCAACCAAGCAGCGGAAGGCGATCGACCATCCCAGCTCCACGCCCGTCATGATGCCTGGCAGAGCGGCGGGGAGCACGACGCGCTTCACGAGCGAGGTGCCGCTTTCGCCAAGGGTGCGACCTGCGCGCAGCAGCAAGGGGGGCACGTTGCGCACGGCCGTGCGCGTGCCCAGCATGATCGCCGGCACGGCGCCGAGCGTCACCACTGCACCAAGAGACCACACGTCCGTTCCCAGCACGATGGCGGCCACGGGGATCCACATCGACGTCGGCATTCCTTGCAGGGCGGCCAAGTACGGTGACAACCCTCGATCCCCGGCGCGCGACATGCCGATCGCGAGGCCGCCAGCGACGCCCAGCACCACGGCAATAGCGAAGCATGCCCCCATGAAGGCGGCCAGGCGCCACACGATTGACACCAGGCGGCCATCGGCGGCCATGTCGGCGAGCGCCGCTGCCGTGACGCCTGGTCCTGGCAGGGCGTCGGCGGCCAGCGACGCCAGCCACCAGATCATCGCCAACGCCGCTCCCACAGAAACGACTGGTAGGGCGCCCCAGGTGCGCCGGTTGCGCGAGTGCCCCGTAGATGGGTGGTGATCCACGGAGGGGTGTGTGGGTGCCGTCCTAGATGCTGACATAGCCGTCCCGTCCATGGCGGGGCGCGGAGATGCCCATCTGGTCAGCCTCGTCGAGCAATCCGCGCACATGCTGGGCCAGGTCGACGACCCGGCCAGACTCGACGACGCGGGGGCGGGGGAGGGTGACGGCAACCTCGGCGATGACGCGGCCCGGCCCAGACGACATCACCACGACGCGGTCCCCCAGCGTCACGGCCTCTCTCACGTTGTGGGTGACAAACACGATGGTGGTGCCGGTCTCGCGCCACAAGTCCTGGAGCTCGACGTGGAGGCGGTCGCGGCTGGGGGCGTCGAGCGCAGAGAAGGGCTCGTCCATGAGCAGCACCTGAGGGGCGAGCGCGAAGGCGCGCGCGAGAGCGGCGCGTTGGCGCATGCCGCCAGACAGTTCGTGCGGATGCAGGTGGGCGGCGTCGGCCAGGCCGACGCGCGCGATCCACTCGTCGGCGGTCGCGGCGCGGCGGTCGGGGGCCACGCCAGCGGATCTCAAGCCAAACTCCACGTTCGCCTGCACGGTGAGCCATGGGAACAGCGCGTGCTCCTGGAACACGAGCATGCGCTGCGGGCCGGGTCCCGCCACGGGCACGCCGCCCACGGTGACGGAACCCGTCGCGGGCCGTGCGTGGCCGGCGATCAGGTCCAGCAGTGTGGACTTGCCACAACCAGAGGGACCGACCACGGCGACGAGCTCGCCCGCCGCGATGTCGAGCGACAATTCGGCCAGCGCGGCGCGGTGAGATCCGCGGCGTGCGAAGGCCTGTGTGACGGCGTCGAGCCGGACGGAGGCGCTCATCAGATGCTCAGGTACCCGTCTTGACCGGTGCCCGGAGCAGCCGCGCGGGCAGTGCCGGCCGCCAGCGTCGCTCCGTCTTGAGGGTCGACCAATACGAAGGCACCAGTGCGTCGGTGGCTGCCGTAGTCCTCGATGGCCAGCGGTTGCGCCAGCAACAGCGTCACCACGCCGATGTCGTTGAGGGCGAGCGAATCACCAGGCACGATGCTCGAGTCGAGCGTTCCGCCGGGCAGCGTGATGTCGAGCACCCCCGATATGCCCGTGACCATGCCCTGCACCAACGCCGTGCCGTGCTGGACGAGCACGCGCTCGCGCAGGCGCAAGGGGCGGTCGGCGAGCCACGCCACGTGCGCGTCGAGGTGCTTCACGGGAATCGCGGCATCGCTGGCGGAGCTCAGGAGGTCGCCTCTCGCCACGTCCACCTCGTCAGCCAGCCGAATCGCGATGGACTGTCCCGACTTCGCCTCGGCGAGGGGACCGTCGGCGGTGTCGATGCCAGCCACCATGGTGCGCCGCCCAGATGGCTGCACCACCACGTCGTCGCCCACGTGAATCACCCCCTGCGAGACCTGGCCCGCGTAGCCGCGATACTCGCGGTGCTCGGGCGTCAGCGCGGCGTCTTGGGGGCGCAAGACGTACTGGACAGGCAGTCGCCATCCGCCGGCCGCGGCGGCGCGTTCGGCCTCGTCCACGCTCGGTAGGGTCTCGAGCAGGTCGAGCACCGTGGGCCCGGAGTACCAGGGCGTGCGCTCGGAGCGCACTGCCACGTTGTCTCCCTCGAGCGCACTCACGGGGACCGTGATGATCGACAGTGCGAGGCGGCGAGCATGCTCCGCCACGTCCGCCTCAATCGCCGCGAATGGCTGTTGCGCGTAGTCGATCAGGTCGATCTTGTTGACCGCCACGATCACGTGCGGCACGCGCAGCAGGGCCGCCACTGCCAGGTGGCGCCGCGTCTGCTCCAGGACACCGTGGCGCGCATCGACCAACACCACCAGCGCGTCGGCGGTGGAGGCGCCCGTCACGGTATTGCGGGTGTACTGCACGTGCCCTGGGCAGTCGGCCAGGATGAAGGTGCGCTGGGGAGTGGAGAAGTAGCGGTAGGCCACATCGATCGTGATGCCTTGCTCACGCTCGGCGCGCAGCCCGTCGGTGAGCAGGGCCAGGTCAATCCCTGCGCCGCCGCGCTCGCGGGTGACGCGCTCAACCGCCGCATACGCGTCGGCAAGGATCGACTTGGTGTCGTGCAGCAGGCGACCCACCAGGGTCGACTTTCCGTCGTCGACGGAACCGGCCGTGGCGAAGCGCAGCAGGGAGGTCTGGCGGGAGTCGGGGGCGACGGGCGCCGATGCGATGGCCGTCACTAGAAGTAGCCCTCCTTCTTGCGGTCTTCCATGGCGGCCTCGCTGGCCCTGTCATCGGCGCGGGTGGCGCCCCGCTCGGTGATGCGGGTGGCCGCCACCTCGGCGATCACGTCGGCGACGCTCGCGGCGGGGGACTCCACGGCGCCGGTGCAGCTCGCGTCCCCCACGGTGCGGTACCGGACGACGCGCCGCTCGAGGGCTTCGGTGTCGCGGCGGGACAGCGCAGGGTGGGGTGTGAGCAGGAGCCCATCGCGCTCGAACACCTCACGCTCGTGTGCGTAGTACAGCGCTGGCAACTCGATCGCCTCACGCTCGATGTAGCGCCACACGTCCAACTCGGTCCAGTTGGACAGGGGGAAGACCCGCACGTGTTGGCCTGGCAGGTGCCTCGTGTTGTACAGGTTCCACAGTTCCGGTCGCTGGTTGCGCGGGTCCCACGCGCCAAACTCGTCGCGCAGAGACACCACGCGCTCCTTGGCGCGCGCCTTCTCCTCGTCGCGCCTGGCGCCTCCAAAGACGACGTCGTAGCCGCCGTCGGAGATGGCCTCCAGCAAGGGCACGGTCTGCAGGGCGTTGCGGGTTCCGTCTGGGCGTTCGCGCAAGCGGCCGTCGTCGATGTAGTCCTGCACCTTGGCCACCTTGAGGCGAAGCCCAAGGCGTTCGACGGTGGCGTCGCGGAAGGCGATCACCTCGTCGAAGTTGTGACCGGTGTCCACGTGCAGCAGCTCGATGGGCACGCGGCCCGGCCAGAAGGCCTTGGTCGCAAGATGCAGCACGGCGACGGAGTCCTTGCCGCCGCTGAACAGGATCACGGGCTTGCGGGCCGTCGCGACGGCTTCGCGCAGGATGTGGATGCCCTCGGCCTCGAGCGCCTCTAGGGTGCTGAGTCCTGCCTTCACTGACGTGGTGCTCATGTGTGGATCCCGCATTCCGTCTTGCCCTGACCGGACCATCTGCCAGCACGCGGATCCTCGCCGGGCGCCACCGCGCGCGTGCATGGCGCGCAGCCGATGCTCGGGTAGCCCTGGGCCACCAGGGGGTGGCGTGGGAGGTCGTGATCGGCCTGGTACGCCTCGACCTGATCGTCGCTCCACAGCGCCAAGGGGTTGATCTTGACCAGACCGTGCTTCGCATCCCACTGGACGACGGGCAACTCAGCGCGCGTCACAGCGTCGACACGGCGCGCGCCGGTGACCCAGGCGTCGTGCCCTGCAAGGGCCCTGTTCAGTGGCTCCACCTTGCGCAAGGCGCAGCAGAGGTTGGGGTCGCGGTCGTGCAGCCGGGCGCCGTACTGGGCGTCCTGCTCCGCGACGCTCTGGGCGGGAAGCGCGTTGACCACGGTGATGGGCAGGCGGCGCGCCGCCTCGTCTCGCGTCGCGAGTGTCTCCGCAAAGTGGTAGCCGGTCTCCAGGAACAGCACTTCGACACCCGGCAAGCGGGCGGAGAACAGGTGCGGCAGGATCGTGTCCTGCATCGACGACGCGACGATGAGTCCTTCGCCAAACGTCGCGACAGCCCAGTCGGCGACGTGCGCGGCCGACGCCGTTTCCAGTCTGGCGTTGACGTCGGCGACGCTTGCCTCGGTCCACTCGGTGGGGTTGAGAAGGGTGAGGTGGCCGCTGATGGGATCCATGATCACCGCAGCGCCTCCTCTTCCACCCGAAACGCCCACTGTGCGAACGGCTCGTCCACCTGGCGAGTGGCCAGGTAGTTGCGGGTGACGCGCTCGATGTACTCGGGCATGCCGTCGGCCGTGACCTTGTGGCCACGCAACTTGCGGCCAAAGTCGTTGTCCTCGCCGAGTCCCAAGCGGCCACCCAAGTGCACCTGGAAGCCGGGTACCTGGCCGCCCGTCGCGTCGTCCAGCACCAACTGCCCCTTGAAGCCGATGTCAGCCACCTGCACGCGGGCGCAGGAATTGGGGCAGCCGTTGACGTGAACGGAGATGGGGGTGTCGATGTCAGGGAAGGCGAGGTCGAGCTTCTTGACCACCTCGCGGGCGGTCGCCTTGGTCTCCACGATGGCGAGCTTGCAGTACTCGATTCCCGTGCAGGCGATCACGTTGCGGTGGAACTCGCCGGGGCTCGACTCGAGCTCGAGCGCGCGCAGTCCGTTGACCACGTGGTTGACCTTGTCGCGGGGCACGTCAAGCACCAGGATCTTCTGGAGCGGCGTGAGGCGAATGCGGTCGGAGCCGGCCGCCTCTGCAAGGTCGGCGATGGCCGCGAGCGTGTCCCGAGACG
>NZ_JADQBF010000081.1 GCF_016278775.1 Demequina sp.
AGATGGCAACCTCATCGCCGTCGGTGCCCACGTAGTACTGGGTCTGTGACCAGGCGTACGCGCCCCATAGCCCGGCGACGACAGCGACGAGCGCGGCGATCGGGAGCAGCCACGGCCGCAAGTGAGTCCAGCGTCCGCCGTGGCGCTCGTCCTCGTCGTCGTCGGCAGGGGTCGACGAGAGTTTCGCGGCGCGCCCAGCGGACGACGCCGATCCCTGGGTGGGGCGCTTGCGGTCGCGCGCGGCGGAGCCGACGATTTGGTTGGGGGCTGGCTTGGCCTTGCTGGAGGCCGAGTCGATGTCGACAATGTCGCCGATCACGCACGTGACGTTGTCGGGAGCGCCTGCCGAGAGCGCGAGGGAGACCAGGGCGTCGGCACAATCGGCGGCGTCCTCAACCTCCAGCATCGTCTGATGGATGGTGTCCCTGGACACCACGCCTGACAGGCCGTCGGAGCACAGCATCCAGCGGTCCCCCACGCGCGCCTCGCGCACGGAGATATCCACTGGCACGTCGGCGTCGATGTCACCAAGTACGCGCAACACGAGGTTGCGCTTGGGGTGGTTCTCTGCGTCCGCGACGGATAGGCGCCCGGTGTCCACCAGGTGCTGCACAAAGGTGTGGTCGGACGTGACCTGGTCCAGGTCCCCGTCGCGCAGCAGGTAGCAGCGGGAGTCGCCGATGTGCGCCATGGCCAACGACGTTCCCGAGCGCAGGATCGCGGTCACCGTGGTGCCGAGGCCGGACAGTTCTGGGTCGTTGTGGGCGCGTTCCACGATGTCGGCGTGGGCCTCGGCGATCGCCTCCTTGAGCTCGTCGAGCGCCTCGTCTGGACCGAGCGCCTCGCCTTCGAGCGCCGCAAGGCGGCCCACGGCAAGGGACGACGCGATGTCTCCCCCGGCTGCGCCGCCCATGCCGTCGGCCACCACCAACAGGTGGGGCCCGGCGAACGCGGAGTCCTGGTTGTCGGCGCGCACCAAACCCACATCGGAGCGTGCTGCGAAACGCAGGGTTAGGAACATGTCAGGCCCTCAATTCCAACGTGGTGGCGCCGATGCGCACGCGCTCGCCAATAGCGAACGGAACGGGATCCTCGACCTTCTGGTTTCCCAGAAAGGTGCCGTTCGTGGAGCCGAGATCCTCGACCAGCCACCTGCCGTCCTCAGGAAAGATGCGGCAATGCCTCGCGGACAGAAAGTCGTCCTCGATCACCACGGTGCACGTCGCTGCACGGCCGATGAGGATGGGCGAGGCCCCTAGCGGCACCGTCGTGCCCTTGAGAGTTCCGGACGTGATCGCGAGGTGGGCGGCGGCGGGGGTCTGCGTGGAGACCGCCCCAGTTCTCACTCCGGTGGTGGCGCGCGAGGGCGCAGCGCGCTTGTTGGCACGCCCGTCGTCGCGCGGGCGGCTCTTTCTCCCCTTGCCGCGCGAAGTCACACGCGTGCCGTACAGATCGGAGCGCAACACGGCGATGGCCACCAGCACCATGGCCCACAGCAGGACCAGGAAACCCATGCGCAAGAGCGAGATGGACAACTGACTCATCAGGCGTCCTCATCCGTGGGGAGACCGTCCCAGTAGAGGATGGTGGTGCGGCCGATGGTAATGGCGTTGCCGTCCAGCAGCGTTGCCTCACGGATCCGCTGATCCTCGACAAACGTGCCGTTGGTGGAACCCATGTCGGTGATGATGGTGCCGTAGTCGGTGCGCTCCAGTCGAATGTGTTGACGGCTCACGCCGGTGTCATCCACCACGATGTCGGCCTCTGAGCCGCGCCCCAACACGGTGGACGTGCCGGTGAGGTGGTAGCGCTTCCCGTCAATATCAAGGAGCGGGTAACGGGAGTGGGGGGCGCGGTTGCCGGCGGGCGCCACGGGACCCCGCGTGGAACGCGAGTGGACCGCGTAGCGGCCGGTCGCCAGGTCGGCGTCCTCCTCGAAGCGCACGGCCACCTGGCCCACAAAACTGTAGCGCTGGCGGTCGGCGTGGTCGTGGAGCGCGTCTTCAAACTCGTGCGCCAGAGCGGCGTCTCCCCATTCGCGCACCGACTCCATGTCCGCAGGGCTGAGAACCAAGATGTACTCGTTGGGCACCACGGTGCGCTGCCTGTCCACCACGGCGGCCCTGGCGTCGCACTCTCGTTTGAGCGCGCTGGAGAGTTCCACCGGCTTCACGCCTGAACGGAACGTCTTGGCGAACGCGGACTGCACCGCATTCTCGACGCCCTTCTCGAAGCGATCGAGGACACCCATGTGGGAATCGTATCTTGCGGGGTTGTCAGGCTTCACTCGCCTCGCGCGGTGGGCTCGGTGACGCTGCCACTCGACCCACTGGAACGCCTACCGGAGGAAGTCCTTGAGGGTGTTCTGGAGCACGCGTGCCGTCGTGCCCAGGGCGCCCTGAAAGGCGACCTCTTGCATCTTCAGTTCCGTGATGGTCTCTGCGAGCTCGATGGTGCTGACACCGTCCACGCCTTCCCCCGTGTTCGCGAGGTCTAGCAGCGCGCTTTGAAGACTCTCCATCTCGGCGGCTATCGCCTCCCGCGAGGTGACGTCATGGGAGTCCACTGTGGACGCCTCGACTGCCAATGCACGCACTCTGTGAAGGACCTCATCCCACGTGTGCGAGCCGCGAGCTTGCGGTTGCTGCGACTGTCTTGACTTTCGATCACTCACCGTTGGCCTCCCCATCAGTCTGGAGCGGTGGAGCGAGGCGGCCAGCCAACCGCACGCCGCTTCTCGGAGGCGGCGGGAGCCGTGGGTTGCCCTGCTGGCGGGCCGTCGTGGTGGTCATGTCGACTTACACATCGACGCCAACCGTCGCACATTGAAGGTTCCGGCAGAGGTAGTGGTCAAGCTAGCGCTCGCCGCGCATCCCTACAGTGTCGAGAATTCCCAAGAGCGCATCCTGGGTCGCGCGAACCGACTGAATGAGGGCATCCCTGTTGGAGTGGGCCAGCGCGTCGATCTGCGACGTGAGATCCGTGAGGGCCACGTGGTGGCCGCGCAAGAGGTCGTTCCACGGCGCAGGCGCGGCCTCGGCCAACTCCTGCAATGAGGCTCCCGCGGGAAGGCCGACCTCGCGAGCCGCGTCGTCCGACTCGACGGCACGTCCCAACTCGATCCCACGCACCTGGTCGAGCACGGCCTCGACTTCGCGAGTGGCGCGCCCCACCCAACGCACGCGCCCGCTTGCGAGCACGAGTTCCTCTTCTTCCAACTTGAACAAGAGTGATTCGAGAAGCTCACGCTCGCGCCACAGCACCGTCGAAAGCTCATTGAGTCCCAAGGCAACTCCCATGTGTCTGCTGGGCCAGGAGATGGCCGGTCGCACCATTCCCATCGGCCGAAGCAAGCACTCTGTGACAAGTCTCACTGAGGAATTCGCCTGCGGACAGCGATTCGAAAGGGTGCCACCCAGGTGGGGGGCACCCCCGTGTAGGGAATGGACAACGTCACACCCCGCGTGTCGCAGATCGGACAAACCGCCCATAGGTGTGTCGTGTGACATTTCCCGCTCTGGTCAGTGACAACCGTCACGTGTGAGTTATCGCCTTGTCCGCTCTGGACCCGTGAGTCACATTGGCCACATGAACGCAGCGACGAACCGATCCGACGCCTTGGTGGAATCCCACCTCGCGTTGGTGGGATACAGCGTGAACGAGGTTCTCGCTCGTGTGCCATCGCACGTTTCCCGAGCGGACCTCATGTCTGCGGGGGCAATGGCGCTGGTGCGCGCCGCCCGTTCCTTTGACGCCACCAAGGGAGTTCCCTTCGCCCGGTATGCGTCCTTGCGAGTGCGCGGGGCACTGGTGGACGAGCTTCGCTCCATGGACTGGCTATCGCGGGGAGAGCGACGCCGCGCTCGTGCAGCATCGGAGGCGACGGACGCACTCACCAGCCAGCTCGGGCGCACTCCCTCAAGGGACGAGGTTGCCCAGGCGATGGGCGTCAGTGTCCACGAGGTTCTCACAGCCAGAGCCGACGCCGAGACGCGCGTGTTGTCGATCGATGCCTTCGACGGCGCAGTGGGAGCAGGGATCGTCGACTCGACCATCGGCCCGCTCGATGCCCTCGTGTCTGCGGAGCGAATCGAGTATCTCCGCGCGGGGATCGAATGCCTGCCGGAGAAGCTCGCATACGTGGTGGAGCAGCTGTTCTTCCACGACCGCCCGGTGGCGGAGCTCGCAGAGGAGATGGGCCTGACCCGCTCTCGTATCAGCCAACTTCGCAGTGAGGCGCTCGGGTTGCTTAAGGAGGGCCTTGAGTCCAACCTTGATGCAGACGCCGCTCCCAAGGTCGACCCCAAAGAGGGTGTGGTCCAACGGCGCCGCAAGGCGTACTCCGCAGCCATCGCCGCCCGTGCCGCGCAGGCGCGGGAGGGCGCCGCGCCGGCGCGTTCCGTCAGCGTGCTGGGCGACGTATCGGCGCAGACCTCCGACGACGAGGTCGGCTCGCCCGGTCGAGCGGCCGAGGCACCGGCGCGGCACCTCGCACTCGCTGGCTAAGCCACTTCGCGCAGGAGGGTTGGCGCCGCACGTTTTGCCTGGTCGTGAGCATTCGTGGGGCGATCATGCTGCGTGTTACGCTTTCCCGGCGCGCGCGAGTGGCGGAACGGCAGACGCGCTGGCTTCAGGTGCCAGTGTCCGAAAGGGCGTGGGGGTTCAAATCCCCCCTCGCGCACCATAGAAGGCCCCCGAGAGATCGGGGGCCTTTCTCATGCCAGGGGCGGGCTTGCCGCCCCTCGCTTTCGCCCTAGCCGATGTCCCCGTCGACGTACAGCCAGGAGCCGTCCTCGCGCACAAACCGACTGGTCTCCACGAGCGAGGCGACCACGCCGTCGGCGCCTTGGAAGTGCGCGACGAACTCGACGACGCCCGTGGCGTCATCCGCGCGGCCCGCCTCGGTCGACAGCACCTCCAGCCCGAGCCACACTGCCTCATCGAACGTCACGTCCGCCGGTCGTGTGGAAGGGTGCCACGTCCTCAACAGATACCCGGCGTCGCGGCGCACGTAGGCGGTGTACCGCGACCTCATGAGCGCCTCAGCCCTCGGTGCGGGCACCTCGCCCCGAAGGAACGGTTGACAGCACTCGCGGTAGGAGCCGGCCGAGCCGCACGGGCACGGCGACCCGATCACGCAGGCTTCTTGAGGTCGCGTACCCACCGCTCGTTCTCGAGCCGGAAGCCCGCTCGCCGCAGGTACTCCTCGTCCGTGGCCTCATGCGGCGTGAGCGTGAGGGTGCGGAATCCTGCCGCTGGCAACGCGCCAGAGTCGCTGTACACGAACTGCCCCGGCGTGAAGTTGCGGAAGCGCGGCTTGACCCAGTCGAGTTCCACCTCGCCCTTGCCGTCGCCGAGGTCCCTCACGGCCACGACTCCCACCGCCTCGTCTCCCCGCACCACCAACAGGGTGCGACGGGCCTTGGCGGCGCCGCCTGCGTCGGCAACGAAGCCAGGCTGGTGTTCCTGGATGTCGTCGGCGTGGACCTCAAGAACGTGCTGCAAGTAGGCATTGTCTGGATCAACCGTGAGGGCCTTGAAGACGGCAGGGTCGCTCGCCTCGCGATGCAGCCTGATCAGCCAGTAGACGTTGATGATGGCAATCGCACCATTCATGGCCGCGAAGGGCCACACCTCGATGACCGCGTTGTAGAAGGTGGCGACCACGGAACCCGAGAGGTTCATCCAGCGGAAGCGCCACACTTGCGACTGAGTGAGCGACACGACAACGAGGATGGACCCGATCCATCCGATGATTTCCAAGACAGTTTGCACCGGCCAAGCCTACGTCCCTGGCCTAGTCTCGTGGGATGGTCACCGAGTCAGTCCGCGCCGACGCATGGGTGTGGGCCGTCCGGCTCTACAAGAGTCGCACTCAGGCCACGGTCGCATGCCGGGCTGGCCACGTGCGTGTCAACGGTGACCGTGCCAAGCCAGCCACTCACGTGAGGGTAGGCGACCGCGTGGTGGTGCGCATCGGCGGCATCGACCGCGTGGTCGAGGTCAGGCAACTGCTGCTCAAGCGTGTGGGTGCGGAGCCAGCCGCCGCAGCGTACGTCGATCACACGCCGGCGCCGCCCCCGGCAGAGTTCGTCGCCCCTCCGTCGATACGCGACCGCGGATCCGGCCGTCCCACCAAGAAGGAGCGCCGCCAGCTCGACAGGCTGCGCGGCCGCAGGTAGTGGTCGCCCCGAGCGCCGTGCGGTCGCACCTGGCGACACCCGCCAATGCCCGACGGGATTAGGCTCACTTCCATGCCCAGCCCCTCCGTCGACGTGGTGGTCGTCACGTACAAGCCAGGCGACACGATCCTCTCGTTCCTGCAATCCGCGGTGGGCGCCGAGGGCGTCGCCAGCATCACCGTGGTCGACAACGCCTCTGGCGACGATGTGGCGCAGCGGGCAGCGGACGACGCTGGCGTCGCCTTTGTCCAGACCGGCCGCAACGGCGGCTACGGCGCTGGCGCCAACGTCGGCGCTGCACGGGGCGGCGCGGAATGGATCCTGATCTCCAATGCGGACATCGTGCTGGAGCGGGGCGCGGTCGCGGCGCTCCTCGCGGTCGCAGGGTCTGACGAGGCCATCGGCGCGGTCGGCCCGCGTGTGGACGAGATCGACGGCACCACTTACCCCTCGGCGCGGCCGCTACCCACGCTCGTGCTCGGCACTGGCCACGCGCTCTTTGGCAAGGCATGGCCCCGCAACCCCTGGACGCGCCGCTACAAACTCAACCTCGACCCGTCGGGAGGGGAGGTCGACGCTGGCTGGCTGTCCGGCTCGTGCTTCTTGGTGCGCAGGGCCGCATGGGAGCGGCTCGGAGGCTTCGACGAGCGTTACTTCATGTTCTTCGAAGACGTGGACCTGGGCAGGCGCCTGGGCACCGCGGGATACCGGCAAGTGTGGACGCCGCGCGCCGTGGTGACGCACCTCGGTGGACACAGTTACCGCTCCGACCCAGCCCCCATGCTGAAGGCGCACCACGAATCGGCGCGAATGTACGTCGCAAGCGCCTACCCGCGCTGGTGGCAGGCTCCGGCGCGCGCAGTCGTCACGGCCGGCTTGGCTGCCCGCGAGAAGTCCGAAGTGGCGGCTGCGCGCAGAAGGTCGGCAACTCGGGCAGACTAGGGCCCATGCGTGGCATCATTCTGGCTGGCGGTTCCGGCACCCGACTTCACCCGATCACGGTGGGCGTGAGCAAGCAGCTCGTGCCCGTTTACGACAAGCCCATGATCTACTACCCGTTGTCGACGCTGATTCTGGCGGGCATCAGGGACGTGCTTGTCATCACGACTCCTCACGACGCGGAGCAGTTTGAGCGACTGCTGGGTGACGGATCGCAGTTTGGCATCTCGATCACGTACGCCCAACAGCCGGAGCCCAATGGCCTCGCGCAGGCGTTCACCATTGGGGCCGACCATGTGGGATCAGAGAGCGCTGCGCTCGTGCTCGGGGACAACATCTTCTACGGCCATGGACTCGGCTCTCAGTTGCAGCAGTTCTCCGACATCGACGGCGCGGCCGTGTTCGCGTACCGGGTGGCGGACCCCACGGCCTATGGCGTCGTGGAGTTCGATGGTGCCGGCAAGGCGATCTCGCTCGAAGAGAAGCCGGCGAACCCGAAGTCACACTTCGCCGTTCCCGGCCTGTACTTCTATGACAACGACGTGGTTGAGATCGCCAGGAACCTCACGCCGAGTGCCCGCGGCGAGTACGAGATCACCGATATCAACCGGCAGTACCTTGAGGCTGGCAAGCTCCAGGTGGGGGTCCTGCCGCGCGGCACCGCCTGGCTGGACACGGGAACCTTCGATTCCCTGCTCGATGCAAGCCAGTTTGTCCAGACGGTGGTTCACCGCCAAGGAATGAGCATCGGCGCGCCAGAAGAGGTGGCGTGGCGCCGGGGCTTCTTGAGCGACGACGAGCTGCGTGAGCGGGCCGAGAAACTCACCAAGTCGGGATATGGGCAGTACTTGCTCAGGGTGCTCGAAGAAGGTAGATAGGTGCGCACCTTGCGGCGCCGTGCCTTGAGCGCGTGGTCCGCCTTTCCTGCTTCTGTACGACTCGGGTGGCTCGCTGGCCTGCTTGTCGTTGCAGGCGTCGTCGCCATCGTGGGGGGAACGTTGCCTCCGCCGGGCTCTGCCGACGCCTACTGGCACCTCGACTACATCTACCAACTCGCGCACGGCCACTTGCCAGAGCCGTACCACCCTCAATGGGTGATGCCCGGGCGCGGTGCGCCGGTGGGAAGTCCCCAAGGCGTGCATTTCACTGCCGCACACCCGCCGCTGTTCTATCTCTTGGCGGTGCCTTTCGTCGGACCGCTCTTCGACACGCAATCGCTCACCCTGATCACCATGGCGGCTCGCGGAGTGAATGCCGTCATCGCGTTGGCCGCCTTCATAGCGTTGGCGCGTCTGGGCTGGACTCTGGGGGGCCGCATTCGCCACCAGTTGACCGTTGCGCTGCCCGTTGCGACGCTGCTCCAGGTTCCCGTCGCCCAAGTGGCTGGAGAGTTCTACAACGACCTGCTGGTCACGCTGTTTGCAGTTCTGATTTTCACGGAGGCTGCGCTGGCCGTGCGCGACGGAATCACGCGCCGCCGGTGGGCGCTCATGGTCTTGTGGTCTGTAGGCGGCATGGCCTCCAAGGCCACGTTCGTCTTCGCGTTGTTGGTGGCGCTTGCCGCGCTCGTCTGGGCCGCATGGCGACACGGCCAGGGCGGGTGGCGCGAGCGCGCGAAGGCCGCACTCATCCCGGTGCTGGCGGTTGGTGGCGCTCCCGTCGTCGCCGTTGGCTGGTTCTATCTGAGGAACTACTCCTACTCGGGGAGCCCCTTGTCAGGCGTCGGCAAGGTGATCCTGCCTGGTCGAACGTACCGCTCACCCTCAGATGTGCTGGAGCACCCTCAGATGTGGACTGGGTTCATCGAGGGCTGGACGGGCATTCGAGCCTGGGGCACTGGGGATTGGCCGCTCAATCACACGTCCGCCATGCTCATAGTGGGAATCGCAGTACTGTCCACGCTCGCGTGGGCATTGCTCCGGCGTCCGAGCAGGGCTTCATGGGCCGTCGCGAGTTTGTTCATCGCGTTGTTGGTGCTACTCCATGTCGCGCAGTTTTATCACGCGGTCGGCTACGGCGCCTTCAATTGGCGGTACCTCATGCCGGGTAGCTTTGTGCTGGCGCTACTCCTGCTGGTGAGCTTCCTCGACTGGGGGCGTTTGGTGGGGACTCTCTGGTTTGGCCTCTTGAGCGCTGGCTTGGCAACCGCAGCCGTCTACGACCGAGCGGTGTACATCTCCCGCACCTACCGGCAGGAGTGGTGGGGCGACGCCGATGGGTTCGCCGTCTTCCCCCAGATCGCGGCAGACGCCGGACTACCGTGGTGGCCGGTCGTGGCGATCGGGTTGGTCGTCGCTGTGGCGTGGACCGTGATGGCGCGAGCTATGTGGCGTACCTACCCGGCGCACATCACCCCCGCAACCAGCTAGACGCCGTCGAGCACCTCGTCGGCCGCGACGGCCCATCGCTCGCGCCAGTCGCCGATGCCCTCGATGCCAAGTGCTTCGTTTGCGGCATGGCCAAGGACGGACCACGCGGGGCGGGGGGCTGGGCGCTGATAGGCGGAAGAGTCCGTGCGGGACACGATGTCGCCGAGGCCAGCCGAGGCCACAATCTCTTTGGCAAAGTCGTACCACGAGCACTGCCCAGCCGACGTGGCGTGGTACGTGCCAGCGGGTGCGTCGCCTTCGAGCAGGCGAAGCATGAACGCGGCCACGTCACGCGTCCACGTCGGCTGACCCATCTGGTCGTCTACGACGGCGAGGGCGCCGCGCTCGCGGCCAACCTTCACCATCGTCTTGGGGAAGCACGGCCCTCCGCGCCCGTACAGCCAGGCGGTGCGGAGAATGAGCGCGTCCGCTCCAGACTCGCGTACCTCGACCTCCCCTGCCGCCTTGGTGCGCCCGTAGGCGGAAGCCGGGTCCATCGGCGCGTCCTCCGGGTACGGGGCCCCGGCGTCCCCGGCGAAGACGTAGTCGGTGCTGATGTGCACCATGCGGGCGCCCGCAGCGGCTGCCGCTCGCGCGAGGATTCCCGGCCCTGTGGCGTTCACGGCGTATGCAAGGTCCTCTTGCTCTTCCGCCGCGTCGACCGCCGTGAAGGCCGCGCAATTGATGATCACGTCGCGGTCCGCCACGGCGAGCGTCACGGCATCGGCATCGAGGATGTCGAGGTCGTCACGATCCGTCAGCACCATATCGGTCGCCCCACCCTCGCGTAGAGCGGCGATGACGTCTGAGGCGAGCATGCCGTAGGCACCGGTGATCAGAATGCGGGTCTGGGAAAGGTTCACCGGTCAAGGCTAACCGCGCCAGTAGGCTGGGTGCGGCAAAGGAGGCCCCGTGGAGTATCGCGAGTTGACCGTTCCAGGCGCGTGGGAGATCACGACGCGACACTTCGGCGACGATCGAGGACTGTTCCTCGAGGTCTTCAAGGACGCGCCCTTCGCCGCGGCCGTTGGCCACGACTTCTCGGTGGCGCAGGTGAACTGTTCGGTGTCGGCGGCGGGTGTGTTGCGCGGCATCCACTTCGCCGACGTGCCACCCGGCCAGGCGAAGTACGTCACCTGCGTTGAGGGTGCTGTGCTGGACGTCGTGGTCGACACTCGCGTCGGCTCGCCCACGTTCGGCCAGTGGGACTCCGTGTTGCTCGATGACGTTGACCGTCGCGGCATCTACCTCTCGGAGGGACTGGGCCACGCGTTCATGTCGCTCGAAGACGGCTCTACCGTGATGTACCTGTGCTCCACGCCGTACGCGCCGGGGCGCGAGCACGAGGTCAACCCACTGGACCCGGCGATCGGCATTGAGTGGCCGAGCGTCGGCCGTGACGGCGCGCCGCTCGCGCCGCGGCTGTCGCCCAAGGACGAGGCCGCCCCCACGCTCGAGGTGGCCCGCGAGGCGGGTGTGCTTCCCACCGCCGACGCGGTTGCCGCATTCGTCGCCTCGCTCTAGGACGACGGCGTCCCATAGGATTCTGGGGTCCCGCAGGTTCGCGGGCGAGGAAGGCTGTGATGAAGGTACTGGTCACCGGCGGCGCCGGGTTCATTGGCTCCAACTTTGTGCGACTGACGCTCGAGGAGCGTCCCGACGTGGAGATGACGGTGCTTGACGCCCTCACCTACGCGGGCAACGAGGCCTCGCTCCCCGACGACGAACGGGTCACTCTGGTCAAGGGCGACATCGCCGAGCCTGACTTGGTCCACGACCTGGTGGCCGAGCACGATCTGGTGGTCCACTTCGCGGCCGAGAGCCACAACGACAACTCGCTCGACAACCCGTGGCCGTTCGTGCAGACCAACATCATCGGCACATATCAGTTGCTTGAGGCGGTGCGCCGCCACGGCAAGAAGCTGCACCACATCTCGACGGACGAGGTTTATGGGGACCTTGAGCTGGATGACCCCGCCAAGTTCACTGCGGAGACCCCGTACAACCCGTCGTCGCCCTATTCTTCCTCGAAGGCCGCGTCAGACCTGCTGGTGCGCGCGTGGGTGAGGTCTTTCAAGGTCGAGGCGACCATCTCGAACTGCTCCAACAACTATGGTCCGGCGCAGCACGTGGAGAAGTTCATTCCCCGCCAGATCACCAACCTGCTCGACGGCATCCGCCCCAAGCTGTACGGCAAGGGCGAGAACGTGCGCGACTGGATCCACGTGGACGACCACAACCGCGCGGTGTGGACCATCATCGACAAGGGTCGCGCGGGCGAGACATACCTTATTGGCGCCGACGGCGAGATGGACAACAAGTCCGTGATCGAGATGATCCTGACTCAGATGGGCCAGGACGCCGACGCTTACGACCACGTGAGCGACCGCCCCGGCCACGACATGCGCTACGCGATCGACTCGACCA
>NZ_JADQBF010000070.1 GCF_016278775.1 Demequina sp.
CGGTAGCCATCGCTGTGCGCACTCCACGTGCCTTCGCCTCGTAACTCGCGGCCGCCACAACGCCACCGCCGACGATCAGGGGCCGTCCCCGCAGCGACGGCGTGTCTCGCTGTTCTACAGAGGCGTAGAAAGCGTCGAGGTCAGCGTGCAGCACCGTCGCTTCGCCTCGCACGCCACACCTCCTGCCGTCACGCGCCCGTAGGAGCATCGTCCCACTGAGGCAGGACATGAAGAGGACATCTTGCAGGAACGTCGGCGAACTCTCGAGACGGCGCCTACTCGGGCGGAACCACCGTCTCCAAGTGGGCGGGCTCGCGCTGCGACGTCAGTGCGATCGCCGCCGAGACCGCGATCAGGCCGAGGACCTCGATGAGCGTGGGCACTTCCCCGAGCATCACCACCCCCACCAACAGCGCGGTGGCGGGGAACACGGAGAGCAACACAGAGAAGCGCGCCGTAGGCGCGTGACGCAGCACCAACTGATCGATGCCGTAGGGCAACACCGACGAGAACACCGCCACCACGAGGAGCAACGCCAGCAGGCCGGGGTCGGCCATGGGTGGCGCATCGCCTGTGACCATGCCTGGAAGCCCGAAGGGTGCGTACAACAAGGCCCCCACGGCCATCGACACCGACAGCGACTCCAGTCCGGATGGCTCCCCTGGGCGGGGTGTCGCGACCCTACGGCCCAGCATGATGTACCCAGCCCAGCCCCCGGCGGCCAACAGTATCCAGGCCAAGCCGAGGGCAGCGTCGGCGCCGCCGATGTCGAGCGTCACCCCCACGATCATCACGACGCCGACGGCGGCAAGCGCGATGGCCAACCGCTCCCTCCAGCCGCGGCCCGTCAGGGCCCCGACAGCAACAGGGCCGATGAACTCCACCGCGACGGCGGTGCCCAGCGGAAGATGCTCGAGCGCCAGGTAGAACGCGATGTTCATGCCCGCGAGCACGGCGCCAAAGGCCGCCGCGCGCCACCAGGTTCGACGGGTCCAGTGACGTCGCCATGGGCGCAGCAACAGGACCAACACCACTGCCGCGATCGCGATCCTTGACCATGCGATCGAGACCGCGGGCATGCGGTCGAACAGCCCCACGGCCACACCCGCGCCGATGTACTGGAACGTCCCAGACAGGACGAACACGAGCGGCGCGAGCGTCACGAATGCCGAGCGGCGAGTCACGGCGTCACGCTAGCACCGCGGTGCGCCGCGACTTTCTGCTAGCCCGCGGAGGCAGCCTCCTGTCGCTCCAGCCAGGCCACCATCAGGTCATTGAGCTCCTCGGGCCGTTCCTCCTGGATCCAGTGGCCGCAATCGAGGCTCACCACATCCACGTTCGGCACGAACTGGGCGAGGTTGGCCGACTTGGCCACCATGTCCTGTTCGCCGTAGACCATGAGCGCGGGCTGCTGGATGACCGGCTCGACCTCCGCCAACAGGTGCCAATTGCGGTCAAGATTCCGATACCAATTGATGCTGCCCGTGAACCCCGAGCGCTCGAATGCGGAAATGTAGACCCCGAGGTCCGCGTCGCTCATGACCGGGTCACCTGCCGGGGTCTTCGCTTGGGCCAGGTTGATCATCATCATCCCCGGCTCGGGCGGCACGGCAGGCAGGTTCTTGCGGTACAGATTGCGCAAGAACTGCGACGTATTGGCGTCGAGCACCGCATCGGCCACGCCCGGCTGCCGGTTGAAGTGCACAAAGTAGAAGTCACCACCGAGGAACTGCTCCATCCCCTCGATCCACGGTATCTCACCTCGCTCCTGGTACGGCAGGCTGAGGTTGATCACCTGGGTGACGCGCTCGGGGTGGAGCAGTGTGAGCCCCCACACCACCATGGCGCCCCAGTCGTGACCCACGAACGTCGCGTCCTTGTATCCGTAGTGATCGAGCAGCGCGACGAGGTCGCCTGTCAGATGAATGAGGTCGTAGTCCGACACCTCGGTGGGGCGCGATGAGTTTCCGTAGCCCCGCTGATTGGGGACGATGACGTGGTAGCCCGCCGCGACGAGGGCTGGCACCTGGCGACGCCACGAGTAGGCGTGCTCGGGCCAGCCGTGGCAGAGCACGATGGGCTTGCCTGCGTGTTCTTGGCCGGCTTCGAAGACTTCGAGTTCCACACCGTTCACTGAGACAAGGGTGGGCTCCGGAAAAGCGCTGGGGTTGGTCATGTCGTGTCCTTTCAATGGGGCGCCGACGCTGGGTTCGGCTTGTTGGGTCCCACCACCGTGTGGCTTCGTTCGCTTGATGGCGGGGTTTTTGCAGCGCTCCGTGGCGGTCTTGTTGCCGCGATCACGCAGGACTGGCTGCAGGTAGGTGTCGCGGTCTGAACCGAGAGGGGTGCGCCCGGTCGGGGCTGTTTGGATCGCTGCCGCTACGTCAGAGTCCGAAGGCTCCGCCGCTGACGAGGATCACGATGCCGAGGCCGATGAGAACGATGGGGAAGAGGATGTGCTCCCAGCGTTCGAGCACTTCGGCGATCGGGGGGCGGGTGGCGACGAACTTTGCCAGGGCCACCAGGACCGCGACGAGCGCGAGGAAGACGATGCAGTAGGCGACTACTGCGAGAGGTTCCACGCTGAGGAAGACAGGGGTGTAGACGCCGATGTTGTCGCCGCCGTTGGCAAGGGTGACGCCTGCGACTGTCCACACGCCGACCTTCTTGCCGGCAACCTTGGCCTCGTCGTCATCGTCTCCGCGCCAGGCCTGCCATGCGGCCCAGAGGCCGAGGCCCAGAGGGATGAGACCGAAGTACGGGATGGCTGCCGAGGGCAGGAATGCTCCGGCACCGATGGTCACCAGGACCGTGGCACCGAGGATGCCGGCGAATCCGAGGTACTGGCCGGCCAGAATGCGGGCGGTAGTGCCGCGCTGGCCTGCCCCTCGCGCGAAGAAGAGGGAGAGCACGATGATGTCGTCGATGTTGGTCGCTGCGAACAGGCCCATCGCCTGCAAGACCGAGGTGAGGATCATGCGCCCTCCCCAGTTGCGTCGCATCCGGGAAGCGAGCAGGCGGGATCGATGCACGGGGCGTCTTCGTCCACTGCCAGGGTGGCATCGACCAGTGCCGTCAGCGCCTGCGCCAGGTGCGAATCGGCGATCTCATATCGTGTCCGACGACCCTCGGGCTCGGAGACGACGATCCCGCAATCGCGCAGGCATGCCAGGTGGTTGGACACGTTCGGGCGTGTCAGGTCCAGATCTCGGGCCAGTTCCGCCGGGTAAGCGGGATGGTCGAGCAGGGTCAAGATGATCCGGGATCGAGTGGGGTCGGCCAGTGCACGACCCAGGCGGTTCATCACGTCGAGACGCGAAGCAATAGTCAGCATGGACTGAACTATACAGCGCGCACTGAACACTCGGTCACAGGCGTCAGCCCAGATCGCATGCCCGTAAGGGGAACCCTCACCGGACACCACCGCTACTTATCGAGAGGAACGACGGCACGCCTGGCGGGCTGTCCTGTAAGACCCGTCCGGTGAACTGTCCGGTGAAGGGAGGCTATATGACACACTGGGGAGCATGTCCCCCTTGAAGGTCGGCTATGCCCGAGTCTCCACCGACGAGCAGGACCTGACCGCGCAGCGTGACGGACTCGCGGCGTTCGGCGTCGATCCCAAGCGCATCTACGTCGATCACGGGCTCACGGGCCGCAACGTCGACCGTGAGGGCCTGCGGCAGGCGCTGGCAGCGTGTCGGGACGGCGATACGTTCGTGGTCACCAAACTCGATCGGCTGGCGCGTTCGGTCCGTGATGCCCACCAGATCGCCGACGACCTCGCGGCGCGGGAAGTGAAGCTGAGCATCGCCGGATCGGTGTATGACCCGACCGACCCGATGGGGAAGCTGTTGTTCAACGTGCTGGCGATGGTCGCCGAGTTCGAAGCCGACCTCATCCGTGCCCGCACCCGCGAGGGGATGAAGGTCGCCAAGGCCAAGGGCCGGCTGCGCGGGAAGTCACCGAAACTCACCCCCCGGCAAGAAGCTCACCTCGTCCAGCTACATGCTGCCGACGAGCACACCGTGGGCGAGCTGGCCGAGCTGTTCAGCGTGGGCCGCTCCACGGTCTACCGCGCCCTTCAGCGCGCCGAGCGCGGGCGCGAGAACGCCTTGCAGTAGGTGCGTCGTGGACGCTCGAGCGCGGTGGCGAATCCTCAGGCTCCACGTCGAGGACCAGGTGCCCCTCGCGCGCTTAGCTCGCGAGACCGATGTAGGGCTGCGGACCCTGGAGCGCTGGCACGCCCGCTACCGCGCCGACGGCTACGCCGGACTGGAGACAGCCTCACGGGCGGACGCCGGCTCCCGCCGCCTTCCGCCCGACCTCGTCGACCTGATCGAGGGCCTGGCACTGAGCAAGCCGCGGCCGGCCATCGCCACGATCCATCGCAAAGTCACGGGCATCTGCGCCGCCCGGAGGTGGCCGGTCCCCTCCTACTCGGTGGTGTGGGACATCGTGCGGACCCTGGATCCCGGCATGGTCACCCTCGCCCTGGAGGGCGCAGCGTCCTACCGCGACAAGCACGAGCTGGTGCTACGCCGGCAAGCAGAGCTGCCCAACGCGATGTGGCAATCCGATCACACCATGCTCGACATCCTGGTGGTGGGCACCGACGGCAAGCCCGCACGGCCGTGGCTGACAACGATCCTCGACGACTGCTCCCGGGCGGTCTGCGGCTACACAGTCTTCCTGGGCGCACCGTCGGCGATGAACACCGCCCTGGCGCTGCGCCAAGCGATCTGGCACAAGACCGACCCGGCCTGGCCGATGTGCGGCCTGCCCGACGTGCTCTACGTCGACCACGGCAGCGACTTCACCAGTGACCAGCTCGCCCACACCGCCGTCGACCTCCACATCCGACTGATCCACTCCACCGTCGCCCGACCCCAGGGACGGGGCAAGATCGAGCGGTTCTTCGGCACCATCAACACCGAGCTACTCGCCACCCTGCCCGGACACATCACCGAAGGGCACCCCTGGCCGACACCGAAACTGTCCCTGGCCGCCCTCGATAGCGCCCTGGAGGCGTTCGTGGCCACCTACAACGACCGCACGCACAGCGAGCTCGGAACCTCCCCGCGCAGCGCGTGGATCGCCGATGGCTGGCTGCCCCGAATGCCCGAGAGCCTGGAAGACCTCGACAGACTGCTGGTGACCGTCGCCAAGACCCGCGTCTGCGCCGCGATGGCATCCGCTTCCAGGGCCTGCGCTACGTCTCGCCAACTCTGGCCGGCTACGTCGGACGCTCGGTCGTGATCCGCTACGACCCCCGCGACATCACCGAGATCCGCGTCTTCGATCACGACGAATTCGTCTGCAAGGCCGTCAACCAAGAGCACCACGACCAGAAGGTCAGCCTCAAGGAGATCCAGGCCGCGCGCAACGCCCGCCGCCGGGCGCTGCGAGCCGGCATCAACGAACGCATCGCCCTCGTGGCCGCACCTACCGAGACGCCACGGATCACCGAAGCACCGGCTCCGGCGCCGAGGTCGGCGTTGAAGATCTACAAGGAGGACCTCAGGTGAGCCAGCGCTTCATCGTCACCAAGGAGCACCGCCGCTTCACCGAGTTCGCCGACGCCGTGCGCCGCGGGCACACCATCGGTTTGTGCTTCGGATCAGCCGGCGTAGGAAAGACACTCTCCGCGCGCCGCTACGCACACTACGAGAAGGCTCATGACCTGCTGACCTACTGGGGGCCGCGCTCCGACAACGACGCCAAGATCTACGCCGCCTTGAACCGGAGCCGCACCGTGCTCTACACCCCCAGCGTGCTGACCACCCCGCGGACCCTGAAGGACGAGCTGACCCAAGCCATCACCCGCACCAACATGTGCATCGAGCAGCACCTCGTACCTCCCGGCACGGCCACTCCCGAGGCCTGGGGATGGCGACACGGCAGGAACTACGTGGAGCTGATCATCGTCGACGAGGCCGAACGACTGCGTCCCGCCGCTCTGGAACTGCTGCGCGATCGCTACGACCGCGACGACATCGCCCTGATCCTGATCGGCATGCCCGGCCTGGAGAAGCAGTTCAGCCACTACCCCCAGTTCTACAGCCGAGTCGGCTTCGCCCACCAGTACCGGCCCCTGGGACAAGACGAACTGCTGTTCGTCCTCGAGCGACACTGGCGATCCCTCGGCAAGACCCTCGACCCCGACGACTTCACCGACGCCCAAGCCATCGCAGCCATCGCACGGATCACCCGCGGCAACTTCCGCTGCTCGAACGCCTCTTCCCCCAGATCCAGCGGGTCCTGAAGATCAACGAACTCGACACCATCACCAACGACGTCATCGAAGCCGCACAGAGCACCCTGGTCATCGGTGTCACCTGACCCCGCCACGAAGCGACCGAAGAACCCCGCCATTCAGCAGACGAAGTCACACCCACCACCGTAGGAGGCATTGCGGACCGATTCGGTCCTCTAAACGTGCAAGACTTTGGACATGCGGAAAGACCCCACCGGCCGAGCGCTGCAGTTGCTCTCGCTACTGCAGACGCATCGGTTCTGGCGCGGTGCCGAACTGGCCGACCGCCTTGAGACCACGGAGCGCACCGTGCGCCGGGACGTTGACCGGCTCCGCGAACTGGGCTACCCGGTGGATGCCACGTCGGGCAAGTTCGGTGGCTATCGGCTTGCATCGGGGGCGCACCTTCCACCGCTCGTCCTCGACGATGATGAGGCCGTCGCGGTGGCCGTGGGGCTGCGCTACGCCGCTGGGGCCGCGATCGACGGCATCGAGGAAACCTCGTTGCGCGCACTCACCAAGATCGAGGCACTCTTGCCCCACCGTTTGCGGCGACGGGTCTCGGCGCTGCACTCAAGCGTCACGTCGGCACCCGTCCTGACCGACGACCACGTGGTCGATCCCGAGGCGCTCAGCGTGCTCGCCGCCGCCTGTCGCGACCGTGAGGATGTCCGCTTCGGGTACCAGTCGAGCGAGGGCGAAGCGAGCCGCCGTCGCGTCGCGCCACACCAGTTGGTGACCGCCGGCCGACGTTGGTACCTGGTGGCGTGGGACCACGATCGCGCCAACTGGCGGATGTTCCGCCTCGACCGGCTCCAGGACCCGCGCGCGGTGGGAAGCCACTTCACACCCCGCGATATCCCTGGAGGCAACGCGGCGGCCTTCGTCGCGAGCGCACTCGGCTCGACGCCACCGCACGTTGAGGCGACACTGGCCATCGACGCCACGGCCGCCGAACTCAAGGGCGTGCTGCGGTGGATCGATCACACTCCCGTCCAGACGGAGGGTGACCGCTGCGTCGTCCAGATTCGCAGTGAAGACCTCGGCCGACTCACGATGACCGTTGCGCGCCTTGCGCTCACCGCGCCGGTCGAGGTGATCGAGCCCGCCGAACTTGCAGGCGCCGTCAGAAGTCTCGCCGTCAATCTCGGCCACCCACCTCGATGACTTGGTCCACACCGAGTGGACGATGCCGACTCTGCAGGCTCTGGCCCTTCCTGGGGGGATCAGCTCAGCGAGCTCGAGATCCCTATACGTGCTCGACCGTTGGGGCATCGACGCCTTGCACGGCAGCGAGGATCCGCCGACCAGCCTCGGTAGCCATCAACAGCGGCTTGTCGCGCTCGACGTGAGCTCGAAGCACTTGGAACACCACACCGGTATTGACGCCGTTGCCCAACTGCTTGAAGGTCGCCGCATCGCGTTGGTCACCGAAGTCGAAAGTCTCAGGAAGACCCTGGAGACGTGCAGCCTCACGCGTCGACAGCCTTCGACCAAGCGGCCCGATGATCGGCGTCTGTGTGATCGCGACGAGCGCCGGAAGGTGTGTCGGACGCTTCACTCGCAGTCCGGAGGGCCGCAAGGAGATGACGCAGTCCCAGAGTGAAGTCGTTCCTTGGGCCTGCCACTCAAGTTTGCGACGCGACTCGGGGAACGTCCGTACAGTGCGCAGCCAATCCCGCATTTGGACGTCGCCCAGGAACTCTCGCAGAGACTCGTAGAGGTCCAAGTTCTTGCGCAGAAAGTCAGCCTTCCAAGCCGGCGCACCGTTCATCTGCTCGGCGTGGGTGCGCTTAGAGACCCAGGCGTCCGTCCAGATGGGGAAGCCCGGGAGGTTCCTCAGCGGCTCACCCGTAGTGGCCGCTTGCTGCGCACGCCACGCGCGCATGACCTGCACCATGACTTCCCAGTGGTCTATCCACGTGCGCTCGGCCGCGGTGATCTCGGTCCCTGGGATATCGTGCGCGCGGTCCATTGGCAGGTCTTCGATGAGATCCCACTCGCGGTGCATCAACACCTCGGGGGGGAGCGCGACGGGCATGGGCTCGGGATCCATGACCATGCCCTCGGGCACCAGAGTCGCGGTGATGAACACACGCTCGCGCACCTGCGGTGTCCCACCGTGCTCGGGCGCGATCTTGTGGGGCGAGAAGATCGCTGGCGTGGACGAGACCTGATAGCCAGCGTCACGGAGGTGGTCGATGATGACTGCCCACTCGTGGCGGTGACGCGGACCAACGAGGTTGCGAACGTTCTCAAGCACGACAATCGTTGGCTTGCGAACGCGCAGGATCTTCTCGATGTGGAAGAACAGTGTGCCGCGAACCTCGTCCATACCGCGCTGCGCGCCCGACTTCGAGAAGGGCTGGCACGGGAATCCGCCGGCCAGGATGTCGTGGTCGGGGACTATCACGCGAGAGTCGTTGGCATCCTTGGTGATGTCACCCAGCGGGTCGTTGCCCCAGTTGCGCCTGTAGACCGCAGCGGCGGCGGCGTCGATCTCGACCGCATACGCGTGTTCGCCACCGAGCGACTCAAACACCGACGCAAACCCGCCGAGACCCGCGAACAGGTCGGCGTAGCGGAAGGCGGTACCCGAAAATTCGGGTCCTGGGGCAGCGAGGGCTTCGAACACGTGTTCAGCTTAGCTTGAGGGTCAGACAAGAACAAGCTTTGTCGACCTCGTGTTCATGGTTTGGCCTCGTGAGAATAGATCAGGAAGTTGTCGATATTCGTCTTTGAGATCATGACCTTGACGGCACGATCTGCGCCGCTGGGCTGATGCCCCTGATTGAAGGCACCGAGGACGATGTGGAAGTTAGCCTCGTTGATCTCGAGGATCTTCATCCGCGCGAAGCGAACTGCAGACTTGAACCTGCCGGCGTACGAGAGCGGGTCGTATGACTTCCGGGGCACGTACCCCATCGAGCGTCGCCACTCATTCCACTCGATCACGGGACCATCGTCTTCATCCCGGCTATGCCACGTCTCGTGTTCGTAGATCACGTACCAGAAACGCCCATACTGTTCCACGCAACGCTTGAGGTCTGCCGCGTCGTTCCCCGGCGCCACGGATGACGCAACGTTGGATGCCTTGAGGTCACCAAAGAATGACACTCCGCGTCGCTCCTTGAAGACAAGGTCGTAGTCAAAGTCGCCACGACGCTTGGCCTTCTGGAACCCGACAAGCTCATCAACGCCGGTGCGCCTCAGAAACTCGTCCACGCGGTACTCGAGGAAGAACCCTGCCCACTCACCCTGGAACGCATCGGGCCACTCGAAAGCGTGCATCTCGACAACTGCATCCATCGCGGCAAGACGCGCACCCGTGAGGAACTCGGCATTGAAGCCCTCGAATACGTCGAGGTAAATGTTCTCCTCGCGAACGACGCCCAGCAGGTAGTCCGCAAAGAGGTCGGAACGGACACTCGTCAGGCAATTGCCGTTGCGGTCAGTCCGCGCAAAGACACCTTGAGTCTGGGCCTGGAACAAGTCGTTTGTCGCCACATGCGCTGCGGAGTTGTTCGCCTTGCGCTGGACGTAGGTACTGGGATCAAAGTCGATGAAGACTGTCACATCGCGGTAGTGATAGATGCCAATGAATCGTGGCGTCAGACCATCGGCCAGCGCACTCTGGTACACGTCCACCCATGGACGCGGAATCTGGATCCTCTTCTTGAACCCTGGCCACGGGTGCCCCAGGTGAGTGACCTGCGCAGCCAAGATCAAGTGCTCACGGAAGCGAACGACGCGCCTGCCAGCGTAGGTATCGACAGTTCCTCCGGGAAGCGCCTCAACGAGGAGATCGAACTTCTCGTTGGGGCTAAGAGTCGTGTCGACGTCGTCAAGAAGTTCGCCGCGAGGCCCGATCTGATCTACAACGACGTTCCCCATGATGCTTTCCTACCAGAAGCAGGCACCTCGGCACCCGATCCCTACTGCCCAATGCCCCAGTTCTCGATGACGTAATCCATGTCCTTGTCGCCACGACCGCTGAGGTTCACCAGCACCGTGCCGGTGCCCATCTCGCGGGCCGTGACCAGCGCGTGCGCCACTGCGTGCGCGCTCTCGAGCGCCGGGATGATGCCCTCCTTGCGGCTCAGCGCGAAGAACGCATCGCGGCAGTCGTCGTCGCTCGCCGTGACGTAGCGGACGCGGCCGGTGTCCTTGAGGTAGCTGTGTTCCGGGCCGACGCCTGGGTAGTCCAGTCCGCTCGCGCACGAGTACACGGGCGAAGGGTTGCCGTCCTCGTCTTGGAGCAGGTAGCAGTTGAAGCCGTGGATGACGCCGGGGGTGCCGTACGTCATGGTCGCTGCGTTGTCGCCCACGTCAGTCCCGCGCCCCAGCGGCTCGACGCCGATGAGCTCGACCGGGTCGTCCAGGAACGCCGAGAACATGCCGATCGCGTTGGACCCACCGCCCACGCATGCCTCGACCACGTCGGGCAGGTTGCCGGTCATCTCGTGGAACTGCTCGCGGGCCTCGATGCCCACCACCTTCTGAAAGTCGCGCACCATCATGGGGAACGGGTGCGGGCCCACCACGGAGCCGATGCAGTAGATCGAGTTTTCGTAGTCCGCCAGGTAGGCCTCGAAAGCCGAGTCGACGGCCTCCTTGAGCGTGCGGAGTCCGTGCGTGACCGGCACGACCGTTGCGCCCAGCAGCTGCATGCGGCTGACGTTCGGGGCCTGCTTCTCGATGTCGACCTGGCCCATGTGGATCTCGCACTCGAGGCCAAAGTGAGCGGCGGCCGTCGCGAGCGCGACGCCATGCTGACCGGCACCCGTCTCGGCGATGAGCTTCTTCTTGCCCATGTACTTGGCCAGCAGACCTTCGCCCATGCAGTGGTTGAGCTTGTGCGCGCCGGTGTGGTTGAGGTCCTCGCGCTTGAGGTAGATCTGCGCGCCGCCGTTCTCCAGGGAGAGCGTGCGCGCGTGGTACACCGGCGTCGGCCGCCCCTGGAAGTGCGTACGGATGTAGCGCAGCTCGTTGATGAACGCGGCGTCGTTCTCGATCTCGTGGTAGGCCCTGGTGATCTCCGCGAAGGGGCCCTCGAGTTGCGGCGGGAGGAATTGCCCGCCGAAGGCTCCGAAGAAGCCGCTCTCATTGGGGACGGTCTCGCGGCGGAAGTTCTCGCGCGTGGCACTGATCTCGCTCATCACACACCTCATCGTGGTCGGTCAACTCGCGCGGCGAGCCTACACCCGGGACTCGCGAACGGGACGGGACCGACACCCCTGGCGAATCAGTCACAGCGCTTCGGGTGATTGCCCCCAGCGACCGCCGCTACGTGGCGTCCTCGGCCTCCATCGCCGCGTTGAACTCGCGCTTGCTCGACTGCCAGCGGTCCTCGTTGAGGCCGGTGCGCCAGTAGCCCGAAATCGACACTCGCGAGCGATCAAGCCCCGCCTCTCGGAACAGGAAGCGTCGTAGCGGCTTCACCATGTCCGCATTGCCGTGCACGAACGCCTCCACCACACCATCGGGCACGCCCGCCGCGATCACGGCTCGCACCAGCGCCTCCCCATACGGCAGCCCGTGTTCGTCCCGATGCACCCACGTCACCGTGGTGCGCGATGGCACCCGCAGCGGCTGATGATGAGCGGCCGACGCCACCTCCAAGAACACCCATGCGCGGGCATCGGCCGGGAGGGCCTCCAGCGCGGCGGCGATGGCGGGGATGGCCGCCTCGTCGCCCACCAGCAAGTGAGCATCGGCGTCGGCGGCGGGAGCCCACGCCCCACCAGGCCCCATGAACGAGATCTCGTCGCCAGGCACCGCAGACGCCGCCCACGGCCCCGCAAGGCCCTCGTCGCCGTGGATCACAAAGTCGATTGCCATCTCATTCGCGACGCGGTCAAGCCACCGGATGGTGTACGTCCGCGTCACATCACCAAACTTGAGCTTGACGTAGTGGTCAGTGAACGTGAGGTCGGGCAAGGCGCGCACGCCGTCGCCCGTCAGGATCACGCGCACCATGTCGGGGGCGACGGCCTCGGTGCGGGACACCGTCGCGGTGTGGACGGGGCGCGGCGGGCGGTTGGGGGTAGCCATCACTCACTAGCGTACGAGCGCCGGGCCCGACGAGCCACACGCTTGTGGGATCACACCGCGCGGGCCCATCGGGCTCGACCTACCATGGCAAAGATGAACGCCTCCCCTCCCGATCACGCCGTCAGCGAGAGCAACTCCGCCGTCGAGCCTGGCCCACGCGTCTCGGTGCTGGCACCGGCGCCGGTGGTGGTGGTCGAGATCACGAATGACCCGAGCGGGGATGGTGACGAGGTCCGGTCGACGGTCCACATGCATCCGGGCGGCCAGGGCGCGTGGGTGGCAGGCATGGCAGCCGCCCTTGGCGCCGAGGTCTCCATCTGTTCGCCGCTCGGAGGCGAACTAGGCGAGCCCCTACGCCATTTGCTCGCTGCAGACGGCATCACCGTCATGGACGTGGGAGTCGGCGCTGGCACTGGCGCCGCCGTGGTGGACCTGCGCAGGGGCGAGCGGGTCGAGGTGGTCACCATGCCTCCACCACCACTCGACAGGCATGACCTTGACGACCTGTATGGCATGGCGCTGGTCGATGCCCTCGAGTCCAAGGTGGCGGTGGTCACAGGGGTCGATCCGCCCGCCTTGGTCCCTCCCGATTTCTTTGCCCGCTTTGTCGCCGACGTGCGAGCGGCGGGCATTCCGGTGGTGGCGGACTTGGCGGACGACGCCGCGCTCGCCGCGATCGACGAGTCACCCACCGTGCTCAAGATGAGCCACGAGGAGGTGCTTGCGGCCGGCCTGGTGGACGAGGACAACCTGAATGCATTGCGTGCGGCTGCCGAGAAGTTGGTCGCAGGAGGCATCCGGGCCGTGGTGATCTCGCGGGCGGACAAGCCTGCGCTGCTCGTGACGGCGGGCGGCGCGCGCCTGGTCTCCAGCCCGGCCATCCGGCCCGTGGTGCACCGCGGCGCTGGCGACTCAATGACCGCAGGGATTGCCGTGGGCCTCGGCCGAGGCTTGGACATCGAGGATTCGTTGCGGCTCGGCGCGGCCGCGGGAACGCTCAACGTCGCCCGTCGCGGTCTCGGCTCGGGCCGACGCGAGCAGATCGAACGACTCGCGGAGAAGATCGAGATTGCCGAAGTGAGAGAGACCGACGCAGACAGGAGGACCTGACATGCGCGTACTCGTCACCAACGACGACGGAATTGGCTCGGCAGGATTGACGGTGTTGGCCGAGGCGGCGCTCGCCGCGGGCCACGAGGTCACCGTCGTGGCACCGCACCACGAATACTCGGGCTCCAGCGCGGCCCTCATGTCGCATGAAGAAGACGGGCATCTGGTCTTCGTGGACGCCCGGCCGCCCGGCCTGGACACGCGCGTCACGGCGTTCGGGGTCAAGGCCGCGCCGGGCCTCATCGGCTTTGTGGCGAGTTCCGGCGCGTTCGGATTCACGCCCGACCTGCTGCTGTCGGGAGTCAACCTGGGAGCAAACACCGGTCGCGCTGTCCTCCACTCCGGCACGGTCGGCGCCGCGCTTTCCGCCGCGGCGCATGGGGTCCGGTGTATGGCCGTGTCGATTGCCGCAGGAGAGCCGCAGCACTGGGAGACAGCGCGCGCCGTGGTGGACCGGAGCCTCGAGTGGCTCACCGAGCATGACATCGGCGACCGCGTGCTCAACGTCAACATCCCGGATATCCCGGTCGACGAGTTGCGAGGCGTGCGGCCCGCGACGCTGGCCAGTTTCGGTGCCGTGCAGGCGCGCGTGAAGGAAGAAGGCGTGGGGTTCGTCAACCTCACCTACACCAAGGTCGAGCCCGGCGAGGAGCCAGAGACTGATCACCACCTGTTGAGTCGCGGCTGGGCCACGTGGACTCTGGTGCGGGCGCCGGTAGCCGACCAGTCGGGAGTAGACCTCCCACGGATTGACCTGGCTGACGTGGCCGACCCCCGCGCGTGAGCCCGCTCCGTTTGCAGCACCCCCGCGGGGCGTGTTTAGCCTGGAAGCATGACTACACGAAGCCGATTTCCCATTGCGGTCGTCACGATCGCGACGCTCACTGCGTGTAGCAACGGTGGCGCTACGCCGTCTCCCACGCAGACCACCACCACCTCGCCCGAGCCGACCGAGACAGTGACGGCATCGCCCTCACCCGAGCCGGAACCGCGCCCCTCCCTCGCGGAGCTCACGGTGTCGCCGAACGGCTTGCTCCCGATGCGCATCGGCGAGGCTCCTGACGAGGGAACCTCGGCGCAGATGCTGGAGTTTGACGAGGAGTACTGCGCGGATTTGGCGATGGGCGATGAGCCGGAGAGTTCCGGCCGCTGGGTATCCACGTACGACCGCGTCGAGGGGCATTTTGGCGGCGAGACCGAAGCGTTCACGGTGTCGGTGAGCAACGAGATCGTGACGCGCATCGACGTGTTCGGGCTCGGCCTCGAGACCACGGACGGCGTGGGGATCGGGACGCCAATCGACGAGTTGCGGGCGACCTATCCGAACCTCGCCGAGGGCTCCTCTGGCGGCGATTTCTCGACCGTGTGGTGGCTCATCGGCGAGGAGGGCAACCTCGTCTTTGAGACGCAGGAGGAAGGCGGCAACGGCACAGGAGGCCAAGAAGTGGTCATCCTGATGCGGATCATCGAGGCCAGCTACGACCCGGACTTCTCTGCCGCCGGTACCGACGACATCGCGGGTGGCTGCCTCTAGGCCCGAACGCGGCGCCCGGCTCCCCACAGCAGGACGAACCCGAGCGACACCAGACCGAGGGCCATCGCCGAGACGTAGGCAGCGTCGGCGCCGGTGTCGGCGAGCTCGTCGCCTGCTGCAAACACCGCGCCTGCAGTTACCTCTATCGAGTAGGTCTCCGTGGCGGCTGGACTGGCGCCGTTGCTTGCCGTGATGTCGAACTCGGACGTGCCCTCCGCCGTCGGCGCTCCAGAGACGACTCCCGTCGTGGCGTCGAGCGTGAGCCCGGCTGGGAGCGATCCGCTGGACACGGCGTAGGTGGGCGTGGGCATGCCCGACGCGGTGATCGTGTACGAGTAGTCGACCCCCACCACCGCGTCGCTGGGCGTGCCTGACGTGATCTCGGGGCTGCTGGTGACCGTGCCAGCAGCGGCACAGCCAGTCGGCGCAGTGATGGTGTTGGTGTCGAGCGTCACTGCGCCGGTGCGCGCCAGCAGTCGACCAGTGATGACCGCGGAGGTGTTCGCGGTGATGGACGCGTCGGCCATCACGGTGCCCACAAAGTTGGCTCCGCTGCCGATGGTCGCTGAACTGCCGACCTGCCAGAACACGTTGCACGCGCTGGCGCCGCCCGTCATGGTGATGAGCGCGCCCGACCCCACGGTGAGCGTCGAGGACGCCTGGAACACCCACACGGACTCTGCGGTTCCCGCGAGCGTGAGTTCGCCGTTGAGCGACAGGGCACCGCCTGAGTACACGCCGGGTGTCAGCGACATCCCCGCGAGGTCCCCCAGACCCGTTTGCGTGGGCGTGAGACCAGCGGCCACGCCGTAAGCGGTGGTGAGATCCACCTTGGCCTGGGCCGCGACGGCGTCCGTCTGATGGAGCGTGCCACTAAAGATGCCAGGCGGGAAGCCGGTGACGGAGGTCCCCGGGCTCAGGCCCACGTCGCCGTTGACGATGGAGGAGCCGGTGTTCGTGACCGTGGTGTGTGCCAACACGCCGAAGGGTTCGGCGGTGCCCATCCCGATGGGGCCGTCGATGGAGGTCGCGGCGCTTGCCGCGGCGACTGGCACCAGCGCGAAGAGTGCGGCGCAGGCCGCCATCACGGACAGGCGGATGGACAGCGATGTGTGGGCCACGGGTGCGCCCCTCTCAGAAAGGAGGAGCACCAACCGTCAACGGTGGTCAAGAGCGAATGCGCCTGTTCTTGAGGTTAACTCCGGAATCCGAAAAACCACACAAAACGTGACTAATCGTACACACCAGGGCAACGGAGGGCGCGCCTCCCTCAGTGCCGCCTGCGCGTCAGGCGTCGCCGATGACGATCGCCAGGTACTCGGGGTCCACGACCTCGCCGTACGCGTCCACGAGCCCAAAGTCCATCGCCTTGTATGTCCAGATGGCGCTCCCGAAGCCGTGCTCACGGAGCAGCGAGTAGAAGTCGGCAAGCCAGCGTCGGCGGCTGCCGGGCTCCACCCAGCTGGCCACCCCGAACTCGCCGCAATACAACTCCCGCCCCGTCCGCGCCGCGAACTCGACGGCGGGCGCCACCACGTCGGCCAGGTAGTCGCGATCCATGCGCCTGTCAACGGGTTGATCGCCAAACTGGTTGTGCTGGGGGTGTTCCGCGAGCCAGTCGGCGAGCCCCTCGAGGTAACCGGGGTACGCGGGGGACTGACCCCACTCACGAGGCCCTGCAGCCCAGGGCGCGTTCTGGTGCGTGAAGTACAGCGGCTCGTACGTATGGAACGTGTAGACGATGCCGGGATCGTCGATCTCGACCAGCCCGGCCAGGCCGCTCACCGCGTTGTTGTCCGTACCGCCGATCATGATGACGGCGTCAGGCGACACCTCGCGGATCGCCTGGACAGTTCGCGCCGCCAGCGGGTTCCACAAGCGATTGTCCGGCAACGTCACCTCATTGAGCAGTTCGAGGATGAGCGGTGCAGGGGCGTCCCGGTAGCGGAGGGCGATCATCTGCCACAGCGCCACAAAGCGGTCCTGAACGGCGGCGTCCTCGAACAGCGTGTTGCCCGAAGCGTCGCCCTCCTCCAGGTCGTTACGGAACGTGAAGCCCGGCGCCTCGTGAACGTCGAGCACCACGCCCAGGCCCGCTTCTGCACACCACTCGAGGCACGCGTCGACGTACGCGAAGCCCTCCTCGTTCGGAACACCTGGGGTCGCGTCCGACTCAAACACGGGGTAGTCGACGGGCAGCCGCACGTGGTCGAGCCCCCACGATGCGATGCGTCCGATGTCCGCGCGCGTGATGAAGGTGCTGAAGTGCTCGTGGTCATAGGCGACGTACTGCGACAGCCAGCCCCCCAGATTGACGCCCTTGTCGAAGTTCTCCATTGCCAACCTTTCGGCGGTGGGGTTCACCGCGATCCTACGCGCGAGCTCGCGTACCAGGGGGGACTCGCGGCGCGCGTGCCAACCACTGCCCGCTGCCTCGCACGAATGCTAGCGTCGCCCCCGTGGAAGCGACCACGAGCGGCGACGCCCTATGAGCAACGACATCACGCCTCCCCCTGCGCACCCCTCCATCAACCTCGACACGGTGGCGGCCTTGGTGGCAGAGCAACTGCCCCAGCAGGCGCACTTGCCGATAGGCGAGCGCTTTGAAGGGTGGGACTGCGCGATGTTCCGCCTGGGCGACGGACTCGCCGTGCGCTTGCCGCGCACGGAGGGCGCCGTGCGGTTTCTCCAGGCAGAGATGCACTGGGTGCCGCAGCTCTCCGGCGGCTGGGACTTCCCCGCCCCCGAGTTTGTCGCGCACGGCCTGCCCGCACACGGGTACCCCTGGCCATGGGCGGTGGTGACGTGGGTTCCCGGTGACACGGCCGACGCTCTGCCCCTGAACGCCGACGCCGGGGCCAGCGTGGGTCGCGCCCTCGCCCAAGTGCACACCCCAGCGCCTGACGATGCTCCCTTCAACATCGAGCAGTCCATTCCCATGAGCGACCGCGACCTCAAGGTCCGCGAGCGCGTGGCCCGCCTCGCGGCAGCGCCCGGCCCTGCCGGCGAGAGCATCGACGCCGACGCGGCCGAGGCAATCTGGGCCGACGCCCTGGCCGCGGGCGAGCACGCCGAGTGGGTCTGGTCCCACGCGGACCTGCATGGAGCGAACGTGCTGAGCCATGGCGGCGACTTTGGGGGCATCGTCGATTGGGGCTCAATGGCCATGTGCGACCCGGCCGTTGACCTTGGCTTCACCTACACCCTGATGCCGCGCGAGGGAGTCGACGCCGCCTTCGGCGAGTACGGTCGACTCACCGGCAGGGTTGACGCCGACTTCCTGGCACGGGCGCGCGGCATCGCGCTCAGCAAGTGCGTCGGCGTCGCCTTGTCGCCGCGACCCATCACCGCCGCGATGGGGTGGCGAGGTCTCGTGGCGCTCGGCTTGGCCACCGCCGCGTAGCTCAAGCCTCCCGGACGACTCGAGCTGCTCGACGACTTGGGGCCAGCGGCCACCAATGGGTCTGCGGGACTACCAGTTGCTGACAACCTCTTCGGCCAACTTGACCGGTACCCCCGGGTCATTGCCGTCAGCGTCAAACGACATGTACAGGACCTGCACGTAGTCGCTGCCAAGGTCCATCGCGATCACCGTGCCGCCCATGTAGGTGAAGGCATGATCGACCCCGGCGACAGAGACATCGGCGACGTCATCGAACATGCTCTCGGTGACCTCGCGGTTGATCTGAAAACTCGAGTCGATGTTGTCGAAGACCATGACTGACACCATCGCCAGGCCGCCCGTTGAGGTCAGATCCCATGTACAAGTCCCCATGCCGTCGTCTGTGACGACGGCCTCAGAAAAGTCGAGTCCCGAAATGGACGTGATCGTGTCGGTGTCGAGCAATTGGCACGCGTCGGTTGTCGATGCGTCGGCCGAGTCATCCCCCTCGCTGGAGCCATCACCCTCGGCAGCGTCACTGGCGGGAGCTTCGGCTGCTGGCGTCGCGGTCGCGTCAGCGGCTGACAACGTCTCCGGATCACTGGAGTTGCCCGCTGAGTCGTCGCCACCACAGGCCGCAAGCGCGAGCGCAAACGCCAACGCGGTGAGAATCGTGACTGGAGACTTGACGGATGTGCGCATGATCTTCCCCCTCTTTCCGGATTTCCGGTCGACCGAGGCTATCGCCGAGTCGCGTTGGATTACCAGGGACCTTAAGCCCGACTTGAGCCCAAGGACCCAGGAAGCCCGCGGAGGGAACTGGTGCGGGGCGCGTCGCTCGGAGCGGCGCGGTTAGCCGACCACGGAGACGTGCTCCCGGTGGTGCTCACCGTTATCGATCAGGTCGAGAATCGCCGTCGCAAAGTCGGGCGCGGAGATGAACGATTTGCCGTCCTCATCGAACATCGCGACCTCGCCACCCAGCCGATATCGGCCGGTCGCCTCGCCCGGCGCGAAGGCGCCGAACGTGGCCGCGGGGCTCACGAAGGTCCAATCGAGGGCGGCATCGGCAGCAAGCAACGACTCGTACACCGCGTGGCCAGCCTGGGCCTCTGCGCGATACTCCTCGGGGATGTCGCCCTCAATGAAGCGGGGCGCGCCAGGTGCGGGGCGAAGGGAAGAGAACCCTCCCACCACAATCAACCGTGCCCCTGCCTCTATCGCCGACTCGGCCAGCACTGAAGCCAACTCGACGTGCTTGTCCGCCATGTCCCCCCGCGGCGACGTGGCACTGATCACGGCGTCGGCGCCCTCGAAGGCCCGTGCGCGCACGTCACCCGACAGGGCGGATCCCTGCAGGTACATGACGCCATCGACGGGCACCATTGGCACCGACCGTGCCACGGCGGTGACCCGGTGCACGCGCGCGGCGGCCTCGGCAACAATCGCGGCGCCCGCATATCCGGTGCCGCCGATCACGGTGATGCTTGCCATGTGAACCTCCAGGTTGGCGGGCCGCAGGTGTGCAACCCCACGTGGACGCCAACGTCACGCCGAGCCGCACGATTCCGGGGCCGCCACCCGGCACGTGTCATCGCCCGGATCGTCGTAGCCTGAAGGCATGAGCATCCCCACGCACCTCCTCAACGACGGCACCACCATCCCCTCCATCGGCTTCGGCACCTACCCCCTGCTGGGCAAGGAGGGCTACGAGGCCGTCAGGTCCGCGCTCGACAACGGCTACCGACTCATCGACACCGCCGTCAACTACGAGAACGAGGGCCTCGTAGGACGCGCCATCCGCGACTTCTTGCGCGAGTCGGGAACTCCGCGCGAGGACATCACGGTGCAGACCAAACTCCCCGGCCGACACCACGACACAGAGCGCGCAGTCTCTTCCGGCTACGAGTCACTCCAACGCCTTGGCCTCGACCAGATCGACGTGCTGCTCATCCACTGGCCTAACCCCATCACCGGCAAGTATGTGGACGCGTGGCGAGGTCTCGTCACGCTCCGCGAGCAGGGCATCGCGCGCAGCATCGGCGTGAGCAACTTCACCGACGAGCACCTCGAGAACATCATCGCGGACACGGACGTCACGCCCGTGGTCAACCAAATCGAGCTGCACCCCCTCTTCACACAGGAGTCGATGCGTGCCGCGCACACGGAGCGTGGCATCGCGACCGAGTCGTGGAGCCCGCTGGGCAAGAGGTCCGCCCCGTTTGAGGAGGGCGCAGTCGCCGACGCTGCCGAGGCTCACGACGTCACGCCCGCCCAAGTGGTGTTGCGGTGGCAGGTCCAACTGGGCAACATCCCGTTGCCCAAGTCGGCGAACACGGCACGTCAGGTGGCCAACCTCGACGTCTTCGGCTTCGAACTCAGCGACGACGAGGTGGCGGCCATCAGCGCGCTCCACCGGGACGACGGTCGGCTCTTCGGGGGCGACCCGAACACACACGAGGAAATGTAGGTCCACCCTGACCCGGGCCCGGCTGGGTCGCTAGTCCGGCCGCCCCGCCGAGCGGTGCCCTACCCTGTGGGCACGGCTCCGACGCCTCCCGCGTAGCGGCGCGAGCCGCCGCCGACCACCAAGGAGCCGCCATGGCCGCACGCGTCTCGCGCCGCGCGTGGTGGGTGTTTGCCGCAGCCGGTGCGGCGTACTTCATGGCGATCATGCACCGCACCGCCCTGGGCGTGGCCGGCGTGGACGCTCTGGACCGTTTCGCGATCGGCGCCACGGCCTTGTCCGCGCTGTCCATCGCGCAGATCGCGACGTATGCGATTCTGCAGGTGCCCTCCGGGCGGCTGCTCGACAAGTTCGGACCGCGCGCCGTCATGGTGGCCGGCTCGCTGCTCATGGCAGTGGGTCAGGTGCTGATGGCCACCACCGAGAGTTTCACGTGGGCGATCGTTGCCCGAGTGCTTATCGGGGCGGGAGACGCCCCCATCTTCATTTCCGCCTCGCGGTTGGTGGCGCACTGGTTCCCGCCGCGCCGGGCCCCTCAGATGGTGCAACTGACCGCCCAGATCGGCCAGGCAGGCCAGCTCGCGACCGCCATCCCGGTGGCGTGGCTCCTGCACTCCCAAGGCTGGTCGCCGACCTTCCTGGTGCTGGCGGGCATGGGCGTGGTCGCGGCTGTCGTCGTGTGTGCGGTGCGCATCCCGGGCGCGGCCGACGCCGACGCGCCTCCCGTACTCGCCCTCGCCGGTTCGCGGACCACGGTGTCTCGGGCCGGGGTTCGGCTGGGGTTCTGGACTCACTTCACCGCACTGTTTTCCGCCAACACGGTCGCGCTGTTGTGGGGAGTCCCCTTCTTCATCACCGCGCAGGGACGGTCGGTGGCGGAAGCGAGCGTCCTGCTGACGGTGCTGACGCTGTCCAAGTTTGTGGTGAGCCCCTTGGTGGGCACGGCGACGGCCCGCCACCCCTTGAGGCGGTCGTGGATGGTGCTCATGTTCGCTTGCGTCACGGCGGTGGCGTGGACCCTGCTGCTCCTGCCCAGCACGCCTAGGCCCATGTGGCAGCTCGTGCTCTTTGTGATGGCGATCGCCGCTGGCGGGCCGGTCTCGTTGGTCGGCCTCGACTTCGCACGCACGTTCGCCGATCACAACCGACTGGGTGCCGCCAACGGACTGGTCAATACCGGAGGCTTCGTGTCCACCATCGTCGCGCTCGGCTTGGTCGGAGCGGTGCTGCAACTGGCCGCACCCGGCGGCGACTACGACCTCGACGCGTATCGCCTCGCCTTCGCTGCGCTCGCGCTTCCGTGGGCGGTGGGCGTGATCGGCATCATCCGCAGTCGCGCGAGGGCGCGCGCCGACTGGGCCGCAGACGGTGTGCGGGTGCCGCCTCTACGGGAGGTACTCGAGCGTCGGCGATTGCGGCGCCAGGGGGACTAGCGCGGCGCGGTTGCCCAACCAGCGAGGCCCCAGCTCGCTACGCGCGCGCCCGCTCGGCGGCCAACGCCTCGCAGCTAGCCACGTGCTCGGTGATGACCCAGTTCACGATGTCCTGCAGCGACATCTTGAGGTCGATGTAGTCAGGGTGGCGAAGCCAAGCGCTCTGTACCCCTTCGAGCGCGGCGATCAGCGTCCTGGCGAGCCTGTCGGCATCGTCGTACTGGTCGCCCAAGTGACTCACCAGGAAGGCGACGACGGCCTCGTCCCTTTCCTTGCAGGCGTCGTGCGCTGGGTGGCTGGGATCCATGGCCTCAATCGACATGACGGTGCGAAGCCTGGCCGCGTGAGGGTCCTCCATCATGGATTGGTAGACGCCCGCCGCGATGTCTTCCGCAGTGAGGGTGTCGTCCGGCCCCGTGGGGATGAACCTGTCGCCATCGAGGGCATCCCTTCGCCGCAACACCGCGATCAAGAGCGTCGGCATGTCCCTGTAGTAGTACGTGACCGCCGGCGCCGTGAGTCCACAACGCTCCGCGACGGCCTTCATCGTCAGCCCGCGGTATCCCTTTTCCGCCAGTAACTCCATGGCGGTGTCCACAATGCGCTCGCGACGCACCTCAGGTGGGAGTCGTTGTGCCAAGAACACCTCCCGGGCTTGTCTGGTTCCTACAATAGTCGCTCTCCTCTATCTTTCCGCAGTAAAGTAACGGCCAGGGGGCAACCAATCTCGCCGTTGTCGTTGGGAGGGCGCGAGTGTCGTTTCACGGATACTTGGCGCTCGCCTCGACCGTCGTCTCCTCTCTCGACGGCGACACCAAGATCGCTTTGCTCACCGGCAAAGACTTCTGGACGACGATGCCCCTGCCGGACCACGACGTACCCTCGTTCGTCATGGCCGATGGGCCGCATGGACTCCGCCACCAAGGCCGCGGCTCGGACCATGTCGGCCTCGGCGAGTCGCTTCCCGCGACGTGCTTCCCCACCGCGTCGGCGCTGGGCGCCACGTGGGATCGGGAGCTCGTGGAGCGGGTGGGAGCCGCGATCGGGGCAGAGGCCGCGTGCCAAGGGGTGGACGTGGTGCTCGGGCCAGGACTCAACATCAAGCGCCACCCCGCCTGCGGCCGCAACTTCGAGTACTTCTCGGAGGACCCTCTCGTCTCAGGGGTACTCGCGGCGGCCATGGTCCGTGGCATCCAGTCCGAAGGCGTGGGGGCGTGCCTCAAGCATTACGTGGCGAACAACCAGGAATCCGACCGGTTCCGGCTCGACACGATCGTGGACGAGCGCACACTGCGGGAGATCTACCTCAGCAGCTTCGAGACCGCGCTGAGGCTGTCCGACCCGTGGATGGTCATGTCTTCGTACAACAAGCTCAACGGCACTCACGTGGGCGAGTCCGAGGAGATGATCCACGACATCTTGCGCAGCGAGTTCGGGTTCTTAGGAGTCGTGGTCTCCGACTGGCTGGCAGTGTCCGACAGGGTCGAGGGCGTTCGTGCGGGCCTCGACCTCGAGATGCCGTCAAGCGGGAGCACCTGGCATCGCGAGATCTCCAAGGCCCTCACGAGCGGCGTGTTGCCGCACCGCACGCTCGACCTCGCGTGCACCCGCGTGGTGGCGCTCGCGCTCCGAGCCGCCGATGCGCGGGCCGGGCGGGCGACCGCGGTGGACCTAGACGCGCACCACAGCCTGGCTCGCGAGGCCGCGTGCGCTGGCGCCGTGCTACTCACGAACGACGGGGTCCTGCCGCTCGACGCAACGGCGCCAGGCAAGGTGGCCGTCATCGGCGCCTTCGCCAAGCACCCGCGCTTTCAGGGTGCTGGCTCTTCGCAGGTCAACCCCACCCGCGTGACCACCCTGCTCGAAGCGCTTCACCGCAAGGGGCTCGATGTCGACTACGCGGCCGGATACGACCCGCACACTGGCGACACCACGGAGCAACTCCTGGCGGAGGCGACGCGCGCGGCCGCCGAAGCCGACGTCGTCGTCCTTCACGTGGGCCTGCCCCCGACCGCGGAGAGCGAAGGCGTTGACAGGGCCCACTTGCGGCTCCCTGACGGGCACTCGAAGCTCATCGCCCAGGTGATCGCGGCGAATCCCCGTACCGTCGTGGCGCTCACAGCAGGCGCTCCCGTCGAGACCCCCTGGGCGGACGATGCGGCCGCAGTGCTACTGACATACCTCGGCGGCCAGGCCTCCGGCGAAGCGCTCGCGGACATGCTGTTCGGCGACGCGGAACCCGCTGGACGCCTTGCGGAATCCTTCCCTGAGGTTGTCTTCGACCTTCCCGCCGATGCCCATTTTGCGGACCACGCCACTCAAGTCGAGTATCGCGAGGGTCTGTACGTTGGCTACCGATTCCATGACACGTTCGCCCTGCCAGCCCGCTTCCCTTTTGGGCACGGGCTCGGTTATGCCTCGTTCGACTTTGGCGCGCCGCACGTGTCCCCTGCGGGCCGCGGCCACTCCGTCTCGGTCGAGGTCACCAACACGTCGGGGCGTGCAGGCAGCACCGTGGTGCAGGTGTATGTGCGCGACGTGAAGTCCACGCTGTACCGCCCGGACCAAGAACTCAAGGGCTTTGCCAGGGTTCACCTCGAGGCGCGTCAGACGCGCACCGTCACGATCGACCTCGATGAGCGGGCCCTTGCGGCGTACGACGCCCGCGCAGGTGCGTGGGTGGTCGAGGAGGGAGAGTTCGAGATCCGGGTGGGCGCCTCGTCTGCAGACATCCGCGAGTGCGCCACCCTCACCGTGCAGAGCACGGCGACGGTCTCCCCAGGTGCGGCGTTTTCCGGGTCCATCGCGAGCCGTGCCGAGTTCGAAGACATGCTCGGACACCTCATCCCGACTCCGGCAGCGACGCTGCCCTATACCCGCGAGACGCTCATCAGCGACTTGCACCAGACCGCGCTCGGCAGGCTGCTGCGCAGGATCCTCCTGAGGCTCATCTCGGCCAAGATGGGCACGAGCGCGGACGGCGCCAACGCCGTCACCGAGACTGCGTTTGCCGAGAGCACTCCGCTCCGGGCCGTGGCGATGGCGTCTGGCGGGCGCGTCTCGCTGCGGGTGGTGGATGCCGTGGTGCGTCTGCTCAATTTCGGGTCGCGCCGAACCCGAGCGCTGGGCCGCTAGCCGTTTGCCTCAGCGCTAGCGCGGCTGTGCTTCGAGCACGTCGGAGACAAAGCCTGCAATCGCATCCACGTCTGCATCGGCGAATCGCGTGCACTGCGGGTAGGCGACGTGCCAGTTGTTGATGGCCTCGTAGCCCGCACCGACCGCCGCAATGGCGCGCATCAGGTGCTCCGGGCGAATCGCGTCACGGTCGCTCGTGCCGGTGAGGCCCATGGCAAGCCGTATTGCCAACTCGTGGGTGATGCCGCTCGTCGCCTTCGAATCGTGCACCAGCGGAGCGAGGGTGGGATCCTTCATGACGGCCACCACGTCGTTGTCGCAAGACGACATGGCCGAGATCACGTCACGAACGAAGCGCTGACGCTCCCCCGGTGTGGTGAGGTCGCGCTGTTCCGCCATCACCTCTTCGATGGCGGTGAATGCCTGCGCGACAATGTGCCGAAGCAGTACTTCCTTTGACTCGAAGTGGTAGTACAACGCTGCCTTGGTGACGCCCAGTTCTTCGGCGATGTCGCGAACCGATGTCCCTGCAAAACCGCGCGTGGCGAAGAGGTGTGCGGCCACATCGATGATGCGCTGGCGCGTGTCAGTGCGCGGTGTCTTGCGGTCAGCTTCGACGCTCATCGTCCCATTCTCTCACTGCCCGTCAGGGACCGGGCCAGGCTCACCCCCGAGGCTTCTCACTTGACGACCGTTTAGTCAGTGTGCCACGATCGCCTTGCAACCATCTTACCGGTCGTTCAGTCATTCCGAAAGGGTCTGACCATGAAATCCCTCGCCCACCTCGCCACCGCCAGGCCCCTGATCGTGCTCCTCGGTTGGATCGCGGCCGTTGTCGGCCTCACCGCCGCATCGGCCGCCGCTGGCCCCGACTTCCGGGACACCTTCTCCCTGCCAGGCACCGACTCCCAGGCCACCTACGACTTGCTCGACGAGCGCTTCCCGCAACAGTCAGGGGACGCCGACACCGTCGTCTTCAGCGCCGATTCCGGCGCGCTCACCAGTTGGCAGTCCACGATCGAGGACGCGCTACGCGAGTTCGCCGCGGTGCCTTCGGTGGCGCTCGTGACCAGCCCCTTCTCGCCGGAGGGCGCATCACAGCTCAGCGCAGACCGCTCCGTCGGCTACGCGACCATCGCCTACGACGAGGCGGCCTACAACCTGCCGCTCGAGGACATCGAGGCGGTGGGCGAGATCGCGAACAGCCTCAATGGCGTCGACGGGCTCACGGTCGGCCACGGCGGCGACCCGGCGTCACGGCTCCAGGAGCCAGAGGTCGGGGTCGGCGAACTCATCGGACTGCTGATTGCCGCCGTCATTCTGGTGATCGCCTTCGGCTCTGGGCGCGCCGCCACCGTTCCGCTCATTTCCGCGATCGCGGCGGTTGGCGCGACCGTCGGCACACTCGGGCTGCTCAGCAACCTCGGCCCGCTCACGCCTAGCGCGTCCATCCTGGCCGTCCTGCTGGGCCTCGGCATCGGCATCGACTACGCGCTCTTCATCGTCAATCGCCACCGGATCGCCTTGAAGTCTGGTCGCGGAACTCGGGACAGCGTCGTCGGCGCGATGACTACGTCGGGCCGCGCCGTGGTGTTCGCAGGGATCACGGTCTTCATCGCGCTTGCGGGGATGCTCGTTCCAAGGATCGAGTTCCTGACGGGCCTCGCCATCACTGCCGCGATCACGGTGGGCTTCTCTGTCGCTGCGTCGGCCACTCTCGTACCCGCGCTCCTCACCCTGTACGGCACCCGCATCCTTGGCCGGGCCGACCGCGCCGCCCTGGCAGAGCACGGACGTGTGCCGGAGCCCGCTGCCACGCAAGGTCGGTTCGCGACGCTCGTTGAGCGTCGGCCGCTTGCCGCCTCTCTCGCCGCTGTGGCCGTCCTGGCGACGCTGGCGATCCCCGCCCTCGACATCCGGCTGGGCAACTCCGACGCGGGCAACGCCCCCTCCGGTACACCGTCGCGTGTCGCCTACGACCTCATGACAGACGGCTTTGGCGCGGGCACCAACGGCGCCGTGGTGGTGGCGGTCGACCTGGGTGAGTCGGGCACCTTCACGGCCGACGCCCTTGCCGACCCCGCGCAGCTGCCGTTCGAGCTGGCGGAGCTTGCGCGGAGCCTCACGGACGACGCAGGGGTGGCCACCGTCATCGGTCCCGTCCCGAACGGCGCGGGAGACGCCGCGCTGTTCCAGGTGGTACCCGACTCTCGCCCCCAGTCTCAAGACACCAACGACCTTGTGGAGCGCATCCGCTCGGACTACGCACCTGCCGCCTCCGGCTACGACGTTCACGTGGGCGGGGCGACGGCCTCCAACATCGATTTCACCGACAAGATCGCCGACTCGATCCCGCTGTTCTTCGCGCTCGTTGTCGGCCTGTCCATGCTGGTGCTGCTGGTCGCGTTCCGGTCCCTGGTGCTCCCCCTGGTGGGCGCAGGGCTCAACCTGTTGAGCGCTGGCGCCGCGTTCGGCCTCTCCGTCGCCGTGTTCCAGTGGGGCTGGGGCCACCAACTGTTTGGTGTGGGCGACGGCGGGCCAGTCGAGCCGTTCATCCCGCTGATTCTGTTCGCGCTGCTGTTCGGCCTGTCGATGGACTACCAGGTGTTCCTGGTGAGCCGCGTGGCGGAGCTGTGGCACTCCAGCCGAGACAACGCCTACGCGGTGCGCCGGGGACTCGCCGAGGTGTCGCGCGTCATCGTGGCGGCCGCCTCGATCATGGTGGTGGTGTTCGGCTCCTTTGTGACGTCCGATGCCCGCTTCATGAAATTGCTCGGACTCGGACTCGCCGTCGCGATCTTCCTGGACGCGTTCGTGATCAGGGTGGTGCTCATGCCCGCGATCATGCGCGTGCTTGGCGCACGCTCGTGGTGGATCCCGCAATGGCTCGACCGCGTGCTGCCGCACATCGACATCGACGGCAACGACGTTGACCCAACCCATCGCGCCGAGAGCGCCGACGAGGTGCCGAGAGAGCCCGAACTCGCTCCGGTGCGTTAGCGCGGGACGCGCCTACGCGGGAGCGCGGCGCACCCTACGGGGAGACGAGAGGCGCGGCTTGCGGGAATCCCCGGGGCCGCGCCTCTCGTTTACCCCTTGGCGGACTCCTCAGCCGCCGCGCCGGAAGGAGCCGCTGTGCGCGCATTGCGCAAGATGGTCAGCACCCACGCCACCCCTGCGGACCACAAGGTCACCACGGCCGAGCTGTTCTTTGACCTGGTCTACGTCTTTGCGTTCACCCAGGTCACCGCCTGGATCGCGCACGAGGCATCCCCACTCGGCGCGGCACAAGGGCTGACGCTGCTGACGGTGTTGTGGTGGACCTGGGTGCCCTTTGTCCGCCTGGGCAATAGCGTGCGGGCCGATCGCGGCCTCCCGCTCTTGGGTTTCGTCGTGACCATGGGCGCAGTATTTGTCGCCGGGTTTGCAATCAACGGACTGTGGGACGCCGACGGCGGCTCCCTACGACCGCTGACCTTCGCGGCGATGTACCTGGTCATTCGCGCGGTCCACGCGAGTATCTCCGCCTATGTGTCACGAGACGATGAGCGGGCATTGCGACGGATCGCGTGGCTCGCGGCCGCGTGGCTGCCCTCCTCGGCAATGTTGTTTGTGGGCGCGTTCATGCCGCCGGAGACGCGACTGTGGTGGTGGATCGGCACCATCGCCGCCGACCTCGCCGCGTCCTACGTGCTCGACGCAGTGGGGCGTAGCCCCGCATTGCGCTCAGGAGGCCACGTGGCCGAGCGCTACAACCTGATGCTGATCGTTGCGCTCGGCGAGTCTGTGGTCGCCGTCGGTGCGGCCGCCAACCAGGTCGAGTTGGGCGGAACGCTCCTCGCCTTCGCGTTGGCGGGTATCGCCCTTGCCGTCGGCCTGTGGGGCCCGTACTTCAGGGCAGTGGGGCCAGCGCTCGAGCAGGCCCTCGCCTCCGCGAAGGAGCGCCTCAAGCCTGCCGTCGTCCGCGACCTGTTCACCTACCTTCACCTGCCGCTGGTCGCGGGAATCATCGTGGCGTCTGCTGGCGTAGAGGACGCCATCAAGGCGCTGGAGTCCGACGAGCCCAGCGGCGTGGCAGGAACCCTCATCGCCGTCGGCACCGCTGCCTACCTCGCCACCCTCGCCTTGGTGATGCGCCTGGCCGGCGGGCGGTGGTGGGTACTCGCGGCGGCCGCCCTGTTCGTCGGCACCGCCGTGTGGTGGGCGTCGTCCCTTGCCGTGCTTGCGTTGCTCGCTGTGGTCGCCGTCGTGCTTGGCGCCGCGACCGTGTTCACACCTGGCCGCTCGGACGACGGCGTGTCCGTTGTGGAGGTTGAAGAGTAGGGCCCTTGGCAGACGGAGTAGAGGGTGCGGAAATCCTGCCCGGTTCCCCTAGAGTTGATCTCGCCATGAGCAGCCAACCTGCCTCCCTCTCCCGCGCCGCGGCCGCGCTGCGTGTCGCGATGTCCCTCCTCATCGTCGGCGCGTTGATCGCCACGCTCACGGACCGCTCCGGCCTGGTGCCGTCCAACTACGTGGACCTGCTCAGCTACTACACCCTGCAGACCAATGTGGCTGCGCTCGTGGTGTGGACGGCCGTGACGCTGGCCGCGCGCGGGCTCACGCATCCACCACGGTGGCTGGAGATCGGGCGCGCGTTTGTTGCCGCCAACCTGGTGCTGATCGCGGGCGTCTACTGGATCCAGGTGGCTCCGCTGGGGCTTGAGCACGGCCCGCAACTTGTGGCCGTTATGATCGTCTCGCACATCATCACTCCTGTGTACGTGGTCCTCGAGCACCTGCTCGTGGGCACCCGCTCGCCGGTTCCCGCAAGACTGCTGCCCTGGTTAGTGGCCTACCCCGCGCTGTGGTCTTGCGTCGCGGTGGCGCGCGTATGGTCGGGGGGCTGGGTGCCGTACGAGTACCTGGAACCGGCTCGCGGCTTCAGCGCCGTCGCCTTGACCGTAGCGGTGCAGGGTGTGGCGCTCACCGGGCTCACGTGGGCCGCCATGCGGGCACGCCGGTGGCGACGAATTGCGGACCCTGCCTACTCGGAGGACACCTCGCCCACGTCGATCGACTCCTTGCGCAACGACGCCTCCCAGCGGCCCTTCTCCCTAGCGGCCAGCACGGACATCACACCCCAGAGCCCCAGGTCGTCGATGTAGCCGATGAACGGCAGAAACAGTTCGGGAACCACGTCTATGGGTGAGATCACGTAGACAAGGGTTCCGATCGCGGCAAACCACGAGAGCGGCGACAGCTTCCAGTTGCCCTTCAGGATCGCCTTGAAGAACTTCATCCACATGCGCATCGGGAGATCCTCTCATTCAATTCAGAATAGGAGAAGCGTATGTCCGCAGTGCGGGCTACGCCGAGTCCGCAACATCCTCCGCAGGAAGTTCCGCCTCGGCCATGGCGACTGGATCAAGCCAGAGGCCATCAACGACGTCCTGCAGCCTCTGCTCTCCCGTTCCGGCTTCCACGTAGTACTCGCCTTGGTGTCTCCACCCAAGCACGTCGAAGATGTCGACCACAATGAGGTCGAAGCGTCCGTCCGGCTCTGCGGGTCGCAGTTCGACCGTGGCGTATCGCGCGCCTCGCATTGAGAGACGGCCTCCTTTGGCACCGTCGGCCCAGAAGTACTCGTCTGGGAGTTCCGCATCGAGGATGGCCTGTTCGACGCCGCTCACGTAGGGGTCGTCCTCAGCAGGATCGACGCGGGTCACCAGGTAGGAAGCGTCATCTGGGGTTTCGCCCGAGCCCCGGTAGTACGCCGGCACTGCATGGGGCAAGTCCGCATCATCGATGCGGATGCCGCGTTCCGCCGCCTCCTCCATATCGGATTCGGTGGACCATCCTTCGAACACGGGGAACCGCACGCCGTGGCCATCCCTGATCACCGCGCCCTCCCATGGAGAGGTCCGCTCCACGACCGGCAAGCCCTTCCACCCGCCCTCGACGTATATGCCCACGCGCGCATGGCCGTTGAAATTGAGGCCCGAGATGCCCGGACGACCGTCCATGCGGTAGCCGATGCTGATGGTGTAGCGCGTGGAGACTCTCTCCCATGCTTGCTCGCCTGTGGACCTCGCAACCGGGCGAGCGTAGGTGGCACGGAAGGTGTAACTCGGACCAGGGAACGCCCCCGTCTCGTAGTCGACCCGAGTAAGGGACAACTCGCGGATGCGTGCGCGAGGCTCGTCCTCGCTATAGGGGGCGGGCTGATATCCCGCCGTCTGACGCCATTCGAGTCGATCATCGTCGACCAACACAAAGTCGCCCCGGTCGGCTCCCGCCGCGAAGTAGTCACGGAACGGTTCCACCTGGAGAAGATGGCCGTCCGCAAGATCCCAGAATGCCTCCTGTGCCGCAGGGGAATCGTCAAAGACCAGCGGCGAGTCGATGACCACCGAGACGAGGAAGTCGAGGGCGGCGCGTGCATGGACCTTGAGCGCATCCTCTCGGAGCGACTCACGGGCCGACGTGGAAACGATCGCATCTTCTAGATCGATGACCAACCAGGGGTCGCTCGCCGACATGTGTGCGTAGGTCCCGTATTGATCGCTCCCCGTGCCAGAGACGCCGACGCCGTAGTAGGCGCCGAGGTCCAGCGGCTCCGTGGGTTGAAGCAGCGGTGTGTGCTCCCGTGGAGGGGCATTGCGGGCCTGAGAAGGAGCGGGCTCGTCGACGTCCGCGCCCGAACATGCCGCAGCACACGCCACCACCGTGATCAAGGCCGTCACTCGCATCAAAGATGTCATGACCAGCACTCAAGCAGGAAAGGACCGGCCCTCGTCGAGTGCGAGCCGATTTCTGTGGATAACCTCGAGGAGCTACACGACCTCGCGCAAGTGGCCGGAGTGCACGTCGAACACAAAGCCTCGTACCTGGCTCGTGTCCACCAGGAAGGGGCACCGCTGCAGGCGGGCCATCGACTGACGCAGGTCCGCGTCAAGGTCCTTGAAAGACTCGGGGCTCCAGGTGGGCTTGAGCCCCGTCTCGTCGAGCAACTCGTTGCGCAGCTCGTCGTCCGTGAAGGTGAGCGCGCCGCAGTCGGTGTGGTGAATGAGGATGATCTCGCGCGTGCCCAGCTTGCGCTGCGAGATGGTGAGCGACCGGATCACATCGTCTGTGACCACGCCGCCAGCGTTCCTGATCACGTGGGCGTCGCCGATGTCCAGGCCCAGCATCGCGAACGTGTCGAGCCTGGAGTCCATGCACGCCACCACGGCAAGCTGTCGCTGCGGAGCGAGAGGACGGTCGGGGATGTACTCGGCGGCGTACGCCGTGTTGTGCTCAAGGAGCTCGTCGGTGATACCCATGGGCCATACGGTAACCCGTGGGTGTCGGAATATGGTGGTGCCGGGCACACGTTGCCACACTCAAGGAGGCCACCATGGCACGCATCTTCATCACCGGCTCCACCCGCGGCATCGGAGCGGAGACCGCCAGGCAACTGATCGACCTTGGTCACGAGGTGGTGGTCCACGCCCGCAACACCGACCGCGAGCAGGAAGCTCTGTCTCGATTCCCTGACGCCCACGGCATCGTGGTCGGCGAGCTGGATAGCCTTGCCTCCACCACCGCCCTGGCGACCCAGGCGAGCGCGCTCGGCCCGTACGACGTGATCATCCACAACGCGGGCGTCGGCGGGGGCGTCCCCGCGAGGGCCCTAACGGACGACAGATTCGAACGCATCTTCCACACCAACGTGATCGCTCCCTACATGCTGACGGCGCTCATGGAGCTGCCGCACCGCATCGTCTACCTCACCTCGGGACTCGAAGCCAACGGCACGTGGATCCCTACGGACCTGCAGTGGAACGACCGCACGTGGGACGGCATGCAGGCATACGCGGACTCCAAACTGCACGACCTGATGCTGGCCCTAGAGGTCGCGACGCGCTACCCCGACGTGATTTCGAACGCCGTCGACCCTGGCTGGATCAAGACGGACATGGGTGGTCCCCAAGCCCCGGACCCCGTGGGACTGGGCGCGGAGACCCAGGTGTGGCTCGCGACGTCGGGCGCCGCGGAGGCCACCGCGTCCGGCCGCTACGTCAAGCGCCGTGAAGAACTTGCGCCCAACCCCATCGCGCTCGACTCGCCATCCCGCACCGCGCTGATCGACGAACTCGAGCGGCTGTCCGGTGTGACCCTTCCCTCGCGCGAGCAGTAGCCCAGACGTGACGATGCCCCACCGAACCGCACGCTAGAAACGGTCCTGCGGGGCATCGCCCCCTGGCTCACCACGGGAGAGGTGTGCCAGGTCGGAGGGGTCCTGCTATTTGGTACCTGCGCGACGCTTGTTGTACACGTCGAATGCCACGGCGAGCAGCAGCACCAGGCCCTTGACCATCTGCTGCTCGGGAAGTCCGAGGCCCATCAGCGACATGCCGTTGGACAGCACGGCCATGATGAGACCACCAACCATGGCTCCCGTCACTCGCCCCACACCACCGGTCACGGCGGCGCCACCAATGAACGATGCCGCAATCGCGTCGAGCTCGAAGAGGTTACCTGCGCCGGGTTGCGCCGAGTTGGTGCGGGCCGAGTACAGCACGCCCGCGACACCGGCCAGGAAGCCCATGTTGAGCAGGATGCCGAAGTTGACCCACTTGACCTTGACGCCTGACAGCGTCGCCGCGGTGAGGTTGCCGCCGATCGCGTAGACGTGGCGGCCAAATACGGTGCGCGTCGTGATGATGGTGTACGCCATGATCAGCACGCCCAGGATGATGAGCACGTAGGGCAGGCCACGGTCTTGCGCGAGTTGCCAGGCGAACGCCATCACCACGACGCCTACGACCACGATCTTGAGAATGAACAGGATGATCGACTCGACGCTCTGGTTGTACGCGATACGCGCCTGACGACTGCGCCAGGTGCCCACGGCGTAACCCACGACTGCGAAGGCAAAGATCAGCACCGTGAAGAGGTCGTACCCGTCGCCGCCAAGCCATCCGTTCGCGAAGCCGTTGCCGATTTCTTGATACTGCTTGGGGAACGGCGAAAGTGAGATGGATCCGAGCACGTACCAGGTGGCACCGCGGAACAGCAGCATGCCTGCCAGCGTCGTGATGAACGCGGGGATTCCGACGAAGGCCACCCAGAACCCTTGCCACGCTCCTGCCGCGATGCCCACGCCGATGGCGGCGAGCACTCCCACCCACCACGGCATGCCTTCCTTGATCACCAGGATGCCGGAGACGGCGCCAGCGAATGCGGCGACGGAGCCTACCGACAGGTCGATGTGCCCGCCGATGATGACGATCACCATGCCGATGGCGAGCACCAGGATGTACGAGTACTGGAGCACGATGTTCGTCAGGTTGCCAGGGCTCAGCAGCGTGCCGTCTGTCAACTGCGTGAACAGCAGCACGATCGCGACGAAGGCGATGAAGATGCCGCTCTGGCGCAGGTTGCGCAGGATGAGGTCTCTGTAGTGGTGCGTGCCGGTCATGACTGCGCCTGTTCCATTTCCTCGGCGCCTCCATTGGCGGCCGAACGTTCTTGGGTCATCAATTTCATCAAGCCCTCTTGAGTTGCGTCGGCGACATCGACGACGCCGGTGATCCTGCCGAAGGCGAGCGCGTAGATCCGGTCGCACGTGCCCAGCAGTTCTGGCAGTTCCGAAGAGATCACGAGGACGGCCTTGCCCTCCGCCGCGAGCCGATTGACGATCGTGAAAATCTCGTACTTGGCGCCCACGTCGATGCCCCGAGTGGGCTCGTCGAGGATGACCACGTCAGCGTCGGTGTAGATCCACTTGGACAACACGACCTTCTGCTGGTTTCCTCCGGACAGGTTGTTGACCGTCTGCATGACCGTAGGGGTCTTGATGTTCATCGACTGGCGATATTCCTCGGCGACCTTGAGCTCTTCATTCCCGTTGACCCAGCCGTTGCGGGTCAGCTTGAAGAGTGCGGCAGCCGAGATGTTGCGGCGCACGTTGTCGATGAGGTTGAGGCCATACTTCTTGCGGTCCTCCGTGACGTAGGCGATGCCCGCGCTGATCGCGTCGGACACGGTGCGCAGGTGCAACTCCTTGCCGTCTTTGAGGATGGTGCCGGAGTGAGCCCGCCCATAGGAACGGCCAAAGAGGCTCATCGCAAGTTCGGTGCGACCGGCGCCCATGAGGCCAGCCAGTCCGACCACTTCTCCTGCGCGTATGAAGAACGAGGCATCCTCGATGATGACGCGGTCCTGCTGAGTCGGGTGGTACACGGTCCAGTCCTTGACGCGGAACACCTCTTCTCCGATGTGAGGCTCGTGCGCCGGGTAGCGGTGTTCAAGGTCCCGACCCACCATGCCGCGAATCATGCGGTCTTGGTCAACGTCGGCCTCAGACATATCCAACTGTTCGATGGTCTTGCCGTCGCGAATAACCGTGGTGGTGTCGGCGACGGACTCGATCTCGTTGAGCTTGTGCGAAATCATGATCGACGTGATGCCGCGCTTCTTGAGGGAGCGCAGCAGGTCGAGAAGGTGAGCGGAGTCGACGTCGTTGAGCGCTGCGGTGGGCTCGTCAAGGATGAGGAGCTTCACCTCCTTCGAGAGCGCCTTGGCGATCTCGATGAGCTGCTGCTTGCCGACGCCGAGCTGACTGACGGGAGTCAAGGGGTTCTCGTGCAAGCCCACCTGGTTCATGAGGTCGGTGGCCTCATGATTCGCACGGTTCCAGTTGATGAGCCCTGTGCGTCCGCGGCGTTCGTTGCCGAGGAAGATGTTCTCGGCCACCGTGAGGTGGGGAACAAGGGCAAGCTCTTGGTGAATGATGACGATGCCGGCGCGCTCTGACTCGTTGATCGAGTGGAAGCGCGCCACTTCGCCTTCGAAGACGATGTCTCCGTCGTACGTGCCGTAGGGGTAGACGCCCGACAGCACCTTCATGAGCGTGGACTTCCCTGCACCGTTCTCCCCGCAGATGGCGTGAATCTCGCCTTCCTCGACGGTCAGGGTCACGTCTTCCAGCGCCTTGACGCCGGGAAACTCCTTGGTGATGCCTTGCATCTGAAGGATGGTGGACACGCGCCTACCTCCGTTGGTGGCTTCGTGGGGGGGGTGGGGGCCGACTCCCACGTGGTGCCGGGCGGGTTGCGCCCGGCACCACGATGGGTTCGGCAGGGAGTGACTACTTACTCGGCGACGCCGGAAGCGACCTCTTCGGCCGACCAGTATCCGGAGTCAACCAGCAGCGACTGGATGTTGTCTGCGTAGACAATGTCCGACTCGAGCAGGTACGAGGGAACGATCTTGACGCCGTTCTCGTAGGTCTCGGTGTCGTTCGCCGTGGGCTCTCCACCGGTGAGGAACTCCTCGGTGGCGGTGACTGCCTGAGCAGCCAGCTTGCGCGTGTCCTTGAAGATGGTCGCGAACTGCACGTCATCTGCAATGAGCTTCACGGAGGCGATCTCAGCGTCCTGGCCGGTGACAACGGGGAAGCCGTCGGCAACGGTGGCAGGGTAGCCAGCGTTCTGCAGCGCGGTGATGATGCCGCGCGACAGGCCGTCGTAGGGCGACAGCACGCCGTCGACCTGGAGGTCGCCGGAGTAGTTGGCCGTCAACAGGTCCTCCATGCGACGCTGGGCAGTTTCCTGCTGCCAGCGAAGAATGGCCGCCTGCTCGATGTCGAGCTGACCGGACGGGACCACGAGGGTTCCGTCGTCGAGGTAGGGCTGAAGGACATCCATCGCGCCGTTGAAGAAGAAGAACGCGTTGTTGTCATCGAGCGAACCCGCGAACAACTCGACGTTGAACGGGCCGGTGGCGTCGCCCTCGGAACCGTCCTGGTTGAGGATGCCCAGGCCGACGAGCAGCGAAGTAGCCTGCTGGACGCCCACCTGGAAGTTGTCGAACGTCACGTAGAAGTCAACGTTGGCGCTCTCGCGGATCAGGCGGTCATACGCGATGACCTTGATTCCCTTGTCAGCGGCGTTCTGCAACTGAGCGGACAGCGCGGTGCCATCGATGGCGGCGATGATCAGCACGTCTGCGCCGTTCGTGATCATCTGGTCGATCTGCTGGGTCTGGGTCGGGATGTCGTCGTTGGCGAACTGCAGGTCAACCTCGTAGCCGAGTTCCTGAAGTCCGCTCTCAACGGCAGCGCCGTCCGCGATCCAGCGCTCGGACGTCTGCGTGGGCATTGCCACGCCAATCCGGACGTCTTCTGCAACGGGGGCCGACGTGTCGTCGGTGGCGTCACTTGTTGTGGTACCGGCACCTTCACCGGAGCAAGCTGCAAGTCCTAGAGCTAGGACTGTTGCAGCCGCGGCACCCATAAGCCGCTTGGCGTTCATATCTCCTCCTCGAGATAGCCCGCCCCTGTCAGGAGCGGTCGTACAGTCAGTATGTTCACGTTAACATTTCGATGTCAAACCACAATTGGTCACGATCCGGTTACAACACGAACCGGTTCGAACTTCGACGCGGTTTCGACACCAAAACGTGATCTCAGCGGCGTCCGGGCGAGCCGAAGTACGCCGCGTTGAAGCGCATCGACCGCTCGATGCCCGAAACCGTGGCTGCGTCGTCGATCACCACGAGCTCGACCCCCATGATGCGGGCGAAGTCCTCGATGACCTGTAGCGAGAGCTGATTCGACATGGCGGTGTGGTGAGCGGCTCCCGCCATCATCCACGCCGTCGCGGCGGTCTTGAAGTCGGGCTTGCTGCGCCACACGGCGCGGCCCACCGGGAGGTTCGGCATGGGCTGAGGAAGGTCGACGTTCTCGACGTCCGCGACCACCAGCCGGAAGCGATCCCTCATGTCGGACAGCGCCACCACTACCGCTGGCCCCGCGTCGGCCGTGAACACCAAGCGGACGGGGTCCTCCTTGCCGCCAATTCCAAGGGGATGCACCTCAAGGCGCGCCTTCGCAGAACTCAGAGCAGGGCTCACCTCGAGCATGTGGGCGCCGAGCGTCAGTTCCTTGCCCTCGACCAAGTGATAGGTGTAGTCCTCCATGAGGCTCGCACCACCCGGACGGCCAGCGCCCATCACGTTCGCGATGCGCACCAGCATGGCCGTCTTCCAGTCGCCCTCTGCCCCAAAGCCGTAGCCGTCCGCCATCAGGCGCTGAACGGCCAGGCCCGGCAGTTGCTTGAGCTCGCCCAGGTCCTCGAAGGTGTCGGTGAAGGCAGTGAATCCGCCCTCTTCAAGGAAGGCACGCAGGCCGACCTCGATGGCGGCGCCGTCACGAAGCGACTGGTGGCGCGGCGCCCCAGGGAGCAACTCGTCCGCCACGTCGTATAGGTCGATGTACTCGGCAATCAACGCGTCTACCTGGGCATCGGTCGCGGCGTTCACGCGCTCCACCAGTTCGTTGACGCCCCACGTGTTGATCTGGGCCCCAAATACGGCCTCTGCCTCTGTCTTGTCGCCCTCAGTGACAGCCACAAACCGCATGTTGTCGCCAAAGCGGGCCACCTTCATCGACCGCGCGGCCTGAGCACCGGCCGCTGCACGCGTCCAGTCGCCGACCCTCTCTTGCACCGACGCGTGCGAGGCATGGCCCACCACGGTCGTGCGCGGCACGCCAAGGCGCGACTCGATGTAGGCGTACTCCCTATCACCGTGCGCGGCCTGGTTGAGGTTCATGAAGTCCATGTCAATGGTGTCCCATGGCAACTCCACGTTCGCCTGCGTGTGCAGGTGCAGAAGCGGCTTGGTGAGCGCCTGCAGGCCAGAGATCCACATCTTGGCTGGGCTGAAGGTATGCATCCAGGTGATGACGCCGATGACGTTCGGCGCGGCGTTGGCCTCGAGCATCGTCGCGTGAATCTGCTCCCGGGAGATCTGCACCGGCTTCCACGCCACCTTGACGGGAACGGCATCAGAGTTCTGCAGGTGTGCGGCGACACCCTGAGACTGCTCGGCCACCTGCGCCAAGACCTCGTCGCCGTACAGCGTCTGGCTGCCGGTCAGGAACCACACCTCGTATTCGGCGAGATTGGGAACGATGCTGGTCATGAGAGGCCTCCCTGCGGCTTCTGTCCGTAGACGTTTTGGTAGCGATCAAAGAGCGCGTCGATCTTGTCTTGAGGGATCGGCACCAGGTCGCCCCCCTGTTTTGCAATGTGGATGGTGCGCGCCACGTCCTCACACATGACGGCCGCCTTCACGGCGTCCTTGGCGTCCTTGCCAATGGTGAAAGGCCCGTGGTTGGCCATGAGGACGGCCCGCGAGCGGTGTCCTGACAGGGTCTCCACGATGCCCCGGCCGATCGAGTCGTCGCCGATGATGGCGAAGGGTCCGACGGGGATCTCCCCGCCGAATTCATCCGCCATGCCGGTGATCACGCACGGGATCGGCTCGTGGCGAGCGGCCCACGCCGTGGCGTAGGTGGAGTGCGTATGCACCACCCCGCCCACGTGGGCCATGTGACGGTAGACGTAGGCGTGAGCGGCGGTGTCCGACGAGGGCGAGCGGTCGGAGCCAGCGGTGCCGGGAATGACGTTCCCCTCAAGGTCGCACACCACCATGTTGTCGGGCGCCAGATCCTCGTAGCCGACCCCAGAGGGCTTGATCACGAACAGGTCGTGCCCAGGAACGCGTCCAGAGACGTTTCCGCCAGTCCAGATCACCAGGTCGTAGCGCGGCAGCTCGGCGTGCAGATCGCTCACCTGCTGGCGAAGTCCGGCGACGGCCTCTTCAATGGCGCCGACGTCGTAGTCCGTCACGAGTGCGCCTCCTTTCGCATGGCCTTGAGCCGCTTCATGACGTCGTTCGCGCCGCGGCCAAAGTAGTCGTGAATGAGCTGGTATTCGGCGAAGAGGCGGTCATAAGCGTCGGCCGCTTCTTGGTTCGGCTGGTACTTGCCCCGCTCCACGCGACCCATGGCTTCCCCAGCGTCGGCGACTGACGCGTAGGCGCCTGCCGCTGCCGCCGCGTGAATGGCGCTGCCCAAGGCCGGGCCTTGGTCGGAGACGATCGTGGACAGCGGCAAGCGGAGCACGTCCGCATACAGCTGCATGAGGTGAGGGTTCTTGAGCAGCCCTCCGGCCACCACAAACTCGGTGACGGAAACGCCAGCCGCGTTGAAGGTCTCCACGATCACGCGCGTGCCAAAGGCCGTGGCCTCGAGGAGCGCCCGATAGCCCTGCTCGGCCTTGGTCGCGAGCGTCTGGCCCACGATCACGCCAGACAGATTGGTGTCCACCAGCACGGAGCGGTTGCCGTTGTGCCAGTCAAGCGCGACCAGACCGTGAGCGCCCACAGGCTCCTCGAAGGCGAGGTCGGTCAGGTGCTGGTGCACGGACTTGCCAGCGGCTTCTGCCTCGTCGAAGTAGCGGCCAGGCACCTGGTTCTTGACATACCAGGCAAAGATGTCACCGACGCCCGACTGTCCGGCTTCGTAGCCGTACTTTCCAGCGGCAATGCCGCCGTCGACGACGCCGCACATTCCCGGGACGTCGACAAGGCTGTCGCCGTTCATGACGTGGCACGTCGACGTGCCCATGATGGCGAGCATTTGCCCAGGCTCCATCGCCTTGGCGGCGGGGGCCGTCACGTGGGCGTCGACGTTACCTACTGCGACGGCGATCCCTTCAGGCAGACCGGTCCACTTCGCCGCTTCAGCGGTCAGGCCGCCGGCGCGCTCGCCCAACTGGCCGATGCGGTGTGCCAGCTTGGAGGCCGCGAAGCCCTTGAACGCTGGGTTGAGGGCGGCCTCGAAGTCCTCGGAGGGGTAATCGCCGTCTTGAAGGATGCCCTTGTAACCGGCCGTGCAGGCATTGCGAACGTACTCGCCGCACAACTGCCATACGATCCAGTCTGCGGCCTCGAGCCAGTGGTCCATCCGCTCGTACATCTCGGGGTCTTCTTCGAGGATCTGGAGCGCCTTGGCGTACTCCCACTCGGAAGAGATGAAGCCTCCATAGCGAGGCAACCAGTCCTCACCACGTTCGCGCGCGAGGGCATTGATGCGGTCGGCCTGAGCCTGGCCTGCATGGTGCTTCCAGAGCTTCACGTAGGCGTGCGGGCGCGACTCGAGACCCGGAACCTCGCACATGGGCGTGCCATCGGCAAGCGCCGGCATCGGCGTCGACGCAGTGAAGTCGGTCGCGATACCGATGACGTCGGCCGGGTCAATGCCCGCTGCCTTGATCGCCGCAGGAACGGCCTTCTGCAGTACCTCGCGATAGTCATGAGGCACTTGCAGCGCCCACTCGGGAGGGAGCTTTTCTCCCGTGGCCGTGAGCTCGGCGTCCATCACGGCGTGAGGGTACTCGTGCACCGCGGTGCCGACCTCCTCGCCATCGCTCACGCGAACCACCAGAGCGCGCCCAGAGAGGGTGCCATAGTCCACGCCCACTACGTACTTGTCGTCTTCCACTGAGGCCTCCTTGCCCTGAAAACGGTGGTGCTCGTGGCGGGCAATCGGAACCGCCCACCCCCAAATGGTAGCGCTAACATTTCCCGACGCAACCGGGACATTGGGTCTGACTCACGATGTTGTGTACGGGTGGGGACCGTGGCGACTACATGCTCGGAGGCGCGACCGACTCACGCACGATCAGCTCGGCGGGCAGTGGGGACGTGTCCGGCAAGTCCTCGCCAGACAGCGCCGCGACCAGCACGGCCACTGCGAGCGACCCCACCGCGCGAAAGTCCTGGCGCACCGTGGTCAGCGGCGGCATCGTGTGCGCCGCCTCGGGAATGTCGTCAAAACCGATGACGGAGATGTGTCGCGGCACGTCGATGCCGTGAAGGCCGAGCGCGTGGATGAGACCCAGCGCCATTTGGTCGTTGGCGCACAACACGGCCGTAGCGGAGTGGTCGACGTGCTCGCCAGCTTCGAAGCCCGACTGCGCCGACCAGTCGCCCTCGATCATCGGCAACCGCGGCAGGCCCCTGCGCATCATCTCCGAGACGAAGGCACTCTCCCGCAACCGCCCCTCGGTGGAATCGCCCGGGCCCGTGATGTGCTGGATGCGCGTATGACCCATGGACACGAGGTGGTCGATGGCAAGCCGAACCCCCTCACCCTGATCGACGGATACGGACCACGGCGCCCGCTCGTCGCCGGTAAGCAAGTATGCGACGGGAACATTGTTGGCCCGCGCGTCTGCCACGTTGAGTACGTTCCGCGTGGGGGCCATCAGCACGAGCGCCTCGATGGACCGTCCGAACAAGAAATCGAGCGCCTCATCGACCGAGGCGGCATCGTTGGCCGTTGCGGTGCTCAGCGCCTGAAAGCCTGCGTCCCTGAGGGCGCGCTCCACTGCGTAGAAGCTCGACGTCGGTCCAAAATTGGGGGTGTCAGGAACCAGCACCCCGACGGCCTGCGACCTCCCGGTAGCCAGCGAGCGCGCAGCGACGTTGCGCCGATAGCCCAGGTCCGAGATCGCCGCCAGAACCCTCTCCCTGGTACCAGGCCGGATGCCCTCAAAGCCGTTGAGGACGCGCGACACGGTCTGGTGCGACACGCCAGCACGAGCCGCGACGTCGTGCATGCTCGGACCCCGCACCACGTTCGCCATTGCGCCCTCACCGTCCTTGTGCCGACATGCAGAGGCTACCTGCCATTTCACCCCTGCACCGCAGCGACGCGCGCTCCATGGTCCGGAAATGTTGGCGTTAACATCATTCCACACCTCAGACAACCGGCGCGGGGCCCCTCCCGACAGATTCTCAGGCGCGCGGGACCTGTTGCTCAGGAACCCGGGACCTTCTACCCCTAGAGTGCGAGCAAGCCGGACGCGATGGCAGGACCGGCGATGGAGAAAACGAGGCAAAGGAGCCCCATGTCTACCGTTCTGTCACGACTCAAGACCTTCATGACCTGGACCGTCCACGGCGACGGCAAGAACCTGACCGGCAATCAGGCTGTAGCGCCAGACGAGCGCCTGACCTACCCGCGCACTATCGGCATCGGCGCTCAGCACGTGCTCGCCATGATGGGGTCGACGCTGCTCGTTCCCGCGATCACGGGCATGCCAGCATCGACCACTCTCTTCTTCAGCGCAATCGGCACGGCGATCTTCCTCATGATCACCGGCAACAAGGTGCCGTCCTACTTGGGCTCAAGCTTCGCCTTCATTGCCCCGCTTGCGGCGGCCGGCGTGACCTCTGCCAACGGGCCTCTCGACGGAGCGACGATCGCGATCGGGCTTGGCGGAATCCTCCTTGCGGGCCTCTTGCTCGCCGCCGTCGGTGCGCTGGTCCACCTCCTCGGCGGCGGCTGGATCCAGAAACTGATGCCTCCCGCCGTCACCGGAACGATCGTGGCGCTCATTGGGCTCAACCTGGCGGGTGCCGCAAAGGACATGTGGAACGGCAGCCCCTGGACCGCGATCGTGACCCTTGCCGCTGTGCTGTTGCTCATGGTGCTGTCCAAGGGATTCCTCGGGCGCATCGCGATCCTCGCGGGCGCCATCATCGGCGGACTGTTCGCTGCCCTTCGCGGCGAGTGGGACGGTGCGGGCGCAGTCATTGGCGACGCGGCCTGGTTTGGACTCCCCGAATACCACACGCCCACCTTCGAGGGATCGGTGCTCATCGCGTTCATCCCCGTGGTGCTCGTGCTCATCGCCGAGAACATCGGCCACGTGAAGTCCGTCGCCGCCATGACCAACAGGGACCTAGACCCCGTGACCGGTCGGGCGCTCTTCGCCGACGGCGTGGCCACCACCCTTGCCGGCCTCGGCGGCGGTTCTGGTACCACGACGTACGCAGAGAACATCGGCGTCATGGCGGCCACCCGCGTGTACTCAACCCTCGCGTACTGGGTGGCGGCTGCAGTGGCGTTGCTGCTGAGCCTGGTGCCCAAGTTCGGCGCGATCGTTGCCGTCGTCCCCCTAGGAGTGCTGGGCGGGCTCGCGACCCTGCTGTTCGGCCTGATTGCCGTGCTGGGCGCGCGCATCTGGGTGCAGAACGGCGTCAACTTCTCTCACCCCGTCAACCTGGTCACCGCCGCAGTGGCGCTCATCATCGGCACGGCCGACTACGAGGCAGTGTGGGGCACCATGGTGTTCAACGGCATCGCACTCGGCACCCTCGCGGCACTCGTGATCTACCACGGGCTGTCCTGGGTGGCGCAGAAGCGAGGTACTCAGGAAACTCCGCCCACGAGCCCTGCCATGGTCGAGGCCGATGTAGTGGTGGCCAACACGGCGCACATGGCCTCCAGCCCTCCCGCTGCCAAGAAGCCGCGGGGCACCAAGAAGTAATCGCACGACCGAACGCCGCGTCCCGCACCCAGGGGCGCGGCTTTCGTGTGCTCCGCTAGCCCCACCCCAGGGCGTGGAGGCGATCGTCGTCGATCCCAAAGTGGTGGGCGATCTCGTGCACCACCGTGACGGCCACCTCGTCGCGCACCTCATCCGCGCTGCCGCAGAGCTTCAGCGTGGGGTTGCGATAGATGAAGATGCGGTCCGGCAACTCGCCAAAGCCCCAGTCCGCCCCCCGGTCGGTGAGCGAGACGCCGTCGTACAGGCCCAGCAACTCGGGCTCACCATCCGGCGAGTCGTCCTCGATGAGGATCACCACGTTGTCCATGAGGTCCAACAACTCGCCAGGCACCAACTCGAGCGCGTCGTCGACTGCCTGTTCAAACTCCTCAGGGGACATCGTGACCATGGGGCCATTGTGTCTCAACCGCGAGTGGACCCACCCTCCGACTACCCCTATCATTGACACTTGGCTCAGCCCCTATCGTCTAGTGGCCTAGGACGCCGCCCTTTCACGGCGGTAGCACGGGTTCGAATCCCGTTGGGGGTACTGGGTGTCGACCGTCATGGTCTACACTTTCTCTGGTCTTGTCCCGCCTCGGCGAGACGTCAAGGCCCTGTAGCGCAGTTGGTTAGCGCGCCGCCCTGTCACGGCGGAGGTCGCGGGTTCAAGTCCCGTCAGGGTCGCGGGTATGAGTGCCCCTCTTATCTAAGAGGGGCATTTGTCTCAAGGGGGCGCGGTCTCTCGCCGATGCCGCTCCCCTGAGGCTCTGTAGCTCAGTTGGTAGAGCGCACGACTGAAAATCGTGAGGTCACGGGATCGACGCCCGTCGGAGCCACCACAGAGGGCCCCGCCGAAGCTGCGGGGCTTTGTGCTTTCACGGACAACGGACGACGCTGGGGCTGGCACGGACGGCTAGGTGGGGGCGGCTCACTCCTTCGCGCCTGCCGGGCCACGCAGGTCAGCGGCGGAGGCCTCGCCCAGTTCCGTCGCGGCAGTGGCGCCCGCAACCCCCAGCCAGCGCTCCGGTCGGCCCAGCGCGTCGGCCTCAGAGCCGGCCAGCTCCACGAGCGAGGCCGCCCACACGGGCGCCGGGTCCGACAGTCGGCCGGCGATGACGGCGGCGCGCGTGCCCGCCTGACTGGCGAGCCTCAGCACCTCGCCCACCGTCTTGCCGCCAAGCGACTGCGCGTCGTACTGTCCTTCCCCCGTGATCACCACGTCGGCATCGGCCACGGCGGCGGCCAAGCCGGTGAGACGCTGGATGTAGGCGGCGCCGGGCTCGACGCGAGCACCCCACACCGTGGCAAACCCGAACGCCGTGCCGCCTGCCGCTCCCGCGCCAGGGGCGTCGGCGTCGCCCCCCAGCAACTGCGCGTAGCGGGCAAGGGCGTCCTCGAGCACGCGAACGTCGGCCGCGCTCGCGCCCTTCTGCGGCCCGAATACCGCCGCGGCCCCGGCGGGACCCAGCAGCGGCGCGGTGACGTCCGTCAGCACCGTCACGCCGCCTGAAGGGGGCGGCCGGAGGCCCGATCGGTCGCACTCGTGCAACCCGGCGAGCGCGGCGCCGCCAGGGGGCAGCGGACTGCCTGCGGCGTCGTTCGCACGCAGGCCGAGAGCCGTGAGTGCGCCCGCTCCGCCGTCGGTCGAGGCGGAGCCGCCGATCGCGATCACCAGCCGGGATGCGCCATCATCCAAAGCGGCGCCGATGGTCTGGCCCAGCCCGCGCGTGGAGGCACCCAGCGGATCCGGCAATGCCATGAGCGGCAGGCCGCACATCTGCGCGAGTTCCACCACGGCAGTGCCGTCTGGCAGCATGAGCCACTCTCCGCGGGCGGGGCGGCCATCCGGCCCGTCCACCGGGAACGTCCCGTGTCTGCGCGCTCCCGCCACGCACGCCTCGATCATGTCGAGCGTGCCCTCCCCGCCATCCGCTTGCGGCAAGAGGATCAGCTCGTCACCAGGGCGAATCTCCAGCCACCCCGCGGCGATGGCCCGAGCTGCTACGTCGGCCGGCACCGAGCCCTTGAACGAGTCGGGCGCTATCACGACTCTCATGGTCGGAGTCTAAGCCGGGGAGGGTCACCCCTCGAGTGAGTCGCCGGTCATGCGTTTGCACATAGCCCCCGATACACGCTGTACTGGGGTCATCACTCCTAGGAGGAACTATGAAGACCGGTGGCTTTGGTAAGTACGTGGTGAACGCACTCGTGGCGGCCGTTGCAGGTCAAGCGATGGGAATCGTGCGCACCGAGCTCGAAGATGCGAAGACCGAGATGCAGGAGAAGGCCAAGGGCATCGGCATCGGCGCTGCTCTGGTGGCGGCCTCCGCGTCCTTCCTGTTCTTCGCCCTGGCCGTGTTCCTCGCGGCTGCCGTGATCGGCCTGGCTCAGGTGTGGCCCGCTTGGCTTGCCGCCCTGGCGGTGGGCGGTGGCCTGCTGCTCATTGGCGGCATCCTGATCGCCGTCGGCGCCTCCAAGATCAACAAGAACAAAGATCTCAAGCCGGAACGCGCCATCACCAGCCTGCGCCGCTACTTCGGCAGCTAAGCCACATCCACCGACGGCGCTCCCGGCGGAGTGGCCGCCGGTGGGGGCGGCGGCTTGGGCCTGGATCGGCCAGCAAGCCACACCCCGACAAACACGACGAGCGCGCCGACCGGCTCGTACCACTGGAGTCCCTCGCCCAAGACGGTCACGCCCAGCACCGTCGCGACAACGGGCACCAAGAACGTCACCGAGGTAGCGGTAGTGGCTCCGGCGAGTTTCACGACCCTCCAGAACATGATGTAGGCGAACGACGTGCCGAGCACGCCGAGCGCCAGTACTCCCCACAGCGCTGACCCCGTGACGGAGAAGGCGCCCTGCTCCGGTGGCCCGGACAAGACCGCCACGGGCGCCAGCATGACGGCCGAGATCCCCACCTGCGTCATGGACAGCCCAGCGGGTCCGGCGCTCACCCGCGTCAGCAACATGCGCGACAGCGTCCCGCCAATGCCATAGAACGCGGTGGCCGTCAGCATCAGCACGGTGCCGCTCAAGGAGAACTCACTCACGTCCCATGCGCCCACCAGCACGGCTAGCCCGGCGGCGCCCACCAGCAGGCCAACCAACTGCGAACGGGTGGTGCGCTCCGCCGGTATGAGCAGGGCCACGAACAGGGCGGTCCACAGCGGCGTGGACGCGTTCAGCAGGCTCGCGAGAATCGAGGTGATGTGCTGCTCAGCCATGGGGATCAAGACCATCGGCACGCCGGACATGCACACCCCCACCACGGCGATAGCCCCCACCTGCTTCCACGTGAAACTTGGCCACCTCCGCGCCACCGCCACCATTGCGACCAGCACGATCGCGCCGACCAGCAGCCGACCGAAGCCCACCTGGGCGGGGGTGAATGCCTCAAGGCCCATCTTGATGAACAAGAACGATGACCCCCACCCCAGAGCGGCCACCATGAGCGACGGCATCCACGCCCGCATGGGCGCGTGCTGCGCCGGGTGCGAGCCGCTCATCGGTCCCCTCCCGGTGCGGGTCCTCCAGGGTGCACCACGCCCACCGCTGGCGCGAGAACGTCCGGGTGCGCCTCGCGTCCGGCTCTCAGGACGGCAGCGTCCGCCCAGCCAGCCTCGAACGCGAGCAGAGCGGCCTTGATCCCAGGGCCCCCAGGGCCGTAGCGGCCCAGACGCCCACCCGAAGCGATCACTCGGTGGCAGGGAACAAACAGTGCGATGGCGTTGCGTCCGCACGCCGTCCCTGCGGCCCGCATGGCCCGCGGCCTCCCGGCGGCCGCGGCCACCTCTTGATAGGACAACGGCTCACCGGCAACGATGCGTCGCGTCGCCTCCCACACGTCCTGGAAGAAGGGCCCACCCTCTTGCTGGACCGGGACCGACGCCGCGGCGCTGCCGTCTCCGTCCAACCACGCCTCGACGGCGTCCCTGACGTGAGGTGGTGCGCCTTGCGACCAGCCGTCGGCCACCAGGCCCCCCGGCAGTTGCGCTGCCACGTGGACTGCGGGCCGGAATCCCGCAGCACGGACCACGCCATCCGCGGTGGCGAAGACGCTGAGGTCGCCTACCGGGGTGGCGAAGCGCTCATGCGTGAGGGCAGCATTCATGCGCCAAGATTACGGCCCGGAGCGGACGTCGAGACGAGGCCGCTTGGGCTCAGGGTGGCACCTTCTGCGCTTGCCGCGCGTCGGTGGCGCACACCGGGCAGAAAGAACGGCCCCCGTCCTTGCGGGACGAGGGCCGTTATGACTTGCGAATGTTAAGCGGAGTGAGCCTGTTCCTGCGCGTCTGCGAGCAGGGCCATCACCTCAAGCTCACGGAAACGCCGGTGACCACCCAGCGTGCGAATCGAGGAGAGTTTGCCAACCTTGGCCCAACGGGTCACGGTCTTTGGGTCTACGCGAAAAATCGCGGCGACCTCACTGGGCGTGAGCAACTTCTCCGGTTCATGGAGAGTATCTGCCATCATGTCTTTCCCTCAGTTGTGCCGGGAGCCCTGCGGGCATCGTCGCACCATGAGACTCTCGACTCATACGATTATGACGCGGTTCTTGGGAGTTTTCCTGTTTTTGTCGGTATGTCCAGAGATTCGCGACTGGTCGAACGAAGGTTGTAGAGTAACGACAGGACTCGAGGCCGAGGACCGCAGTTGTGCGTGTCCTCTGTAGTCAGAAGGGACGGGCGATCATGGGGCGCGGCCGTCAGAAGGCAAAAGACGCGAAGATTGCGCGTCAGCTCAAGTACACCGACCACAGCAGCGATCTGCGCGAGTTGGAACGAGAGCTCATCGGTCGATCCAGCGTGCCCGCGCAGCCGTCAGAGGACGAGCGTCGCGACCGTTGGGCAGAAGAAGACGACTAGAGACTGTGCCGCGCCGGGGGTGAACGTCGTCTCCTGCCGCGATTCTTGGTGACCGCCCGGGGTGTGGCGGCCGTCGGCGTTGCGCCCGGGGGTCGCCGGTTCAGACGGGAGCCACCGTCAGGCGCGGTACGCGCCACTCAGGTAGACGGCGCCCCCCTGGACGCCCTTGGCGCCACGCACCACATCAGCGGACGACGCACGCGCATCGTCCGCGATGACCGCGCCCAGTTCCCACGACGGAACGCCAGCGGCTGTCGAGGCGCTGATCACGGAGTCGGCGTCGGAGGCCGACACTACGGCGACCATGCCGACGCCCATGTTGAGCGTCGACTCCAGGTCATGCCACGGGACCTGGCCCGCGCCCGCAAGCGCATCAAAGATGACGGGCAGCTGCCACGCGTCGCGAGCAACCGTCGCGGCGAGTCCCGCGGGGATGACGCGCGCCAGGTTCGCGGCGAGTCCCCCGCCCGTCACGTGCGAGAAGGCATGGAGGCCGGGTACAGAACCCGCAAGCTCCACACAAAGCTTTGCGTAGATGCGGGTGGGCTCCAACAGTTCCTCGCCCACGGTGCGGCCGAGGTCGGCCACATGACGGTCGAGCGTCCAGCCCGCATGCGCCATGACCGAACGCACCAGCGAGTAGCCGTTGGAGTGCAGCCCCGACGATGCCATGGCCACCACCACGTCACCCTCGCGGACGCGATCGGGCCCCAGCAACGCGTCGGCTTCGACCACTCCGATGGCCGCGCCAGCCACGTCATAGTCGTCTGGCTCCATGACGCCAGGGTGCTCGGCTGTCTCGCCCCCCACGAGCGCGGTATCCGCCATGAGGCAGCCCTCGGCAATGCCGCGCACGATGTCGGCTATGCGCTCCGGCACCACGCGACCACACGCAATGTAGTCCGTCATGACAAGCGGCTTCGCGCCGCACACCACGATGTCGTCGACAACCATGGCGACCAAGTCTTGGCCGATCGTGTCGTGGATGCCCATCGCGCGAGCGATGACGATCTTGGTGCCCACACCATCGGTTGAAGACGCAAGCAGTGGGCGGCGGTAGTCCTTGAGAGCAGAGGCGTCGAAGAGGCCAGCGAACGCGCCGACTCCCCCCAAGACCTCGGGCCCGTGGGTCTTGCCCACAGCCTCCTTCATCAGTTCCACCGCGCGGTCGCCCGCCGCAGTGTCCACGCCGGACGACGCGTAGGTGATGCCTTCGCTGCTCATCCTGCGACCTCCGCTCGCTGGGTCAGCAGCAGGTGGCGCGCATTGACTGGGGTATCCATCGGGTACTGGCCCGTGAAGCACGCGGTGCACAGGCGCTCCTCGGCCTGCTGCGTCGCGGCGACCATGCCCTCAAGGGAGATGTGCCCGAGCGTGTCGGCGCCGATGTACTGACGTAGTTCTTCGATCGTCTTGCCCACCGATGCGAGTTCTTCGCGCGTAGGAAAGTCGATCCCGTAGAAGCACGGCCACTGCACGGGCGGCGCTGAGATGCGCACGTGTACCTCCGCGGCGCCCGCCTCGCGAAGCATCGCGATAATCGCGTGCTGGGTGTTGCCGCGCACGATGGTGTCATCCACGACGATGAGCCGCTTGCCAGCGATCACCTCGCGGAGCGGGTTCAATTTGAGCCTGATGCCCAGCTGTCGCAGCGTCTGCGACGGCTGGATGAAGGTGCGCCCCACGTATCCGTTCTTGGTGAGACCCTGAGCGAACGGGATTCCCGATTCCTGCGCATAGCCCACCGCCGCCGGCGTCCCTGACTCCGGCACGGGGATCACCAGATCCGCCTCGACCGGGTGCTCGCGGGCAAGAGTGCGGCCCATCTCGAGTCGAGCGGCCTGGATCGACCGGCCTGCAATCGAGGTGTCCGGTCGCGCGAGGTAGACGTATTCGAAGACGCAGCCGTGCGGCTCTGCCTTGGCAAAGCGCTCGGAGTGAACGCCCTCGTCGTTGATGGTGAGGAGTTCCCCCGGCTCGACCTCGCGCAGGAAGGCTGCGCCCACAATGTCGAGCGCAGGGATCTCGGAGGCAACGACCCAGCCTCCACCCGGGAGCTCGCCCAGCACGAGTGGCCGCACCCCATGAGGGTCGCGCGCCGCATACAGCGCGTGCTCGTCCATGAAGACGAAGGAGAACGCGCCGCGCACGTGCGGCAGGAGTTCGAGTGCCGTCTCGGCAAGGGTGTCGTACTCATCGGATCCCAGCAGCGCCGTGACGATGGCCGTGTCGGTGCACTTGCCACCCTTGAGGTCCAGCCGCTTGGCCATCCCCTCCCTGGCGACCAGCAGGTCGATGAGTTCCTGGGGGTTAGTGAGATTGCCGTTGTGGCCGAGCGCGACCGTCCCGTGAGCCGTGGGCCCCAACGTTGGCTGCGCGTTGGCCCACGTCGATGCGCCCGTCGTGGAGTAGCGCGCGTGACCCACCGCGATGTGGCCCTGGAGAGCCTCGAGGGCGCCCTCGTCGAACACTTGGGAGACCAGGCCCATGTCCTTGAACACGAGGATCTTGTGGCCGTCAGACGCGGCGATGCCCGCCGATTCCTGACCTCGGTGTTGCAGTGCGTAGAGCCCGAAGTAGGTGAGCTTCGCGACCTCTTCGCCCGGTGCGTACACTCCGAACACCCCGCACGCGTCTTGCGGGCCCTTCTCCCCCGGCATCAGGTCGTGGTTGAGGCGTCCGTCACCGCGGGCCATCGGCCGTCCCTTCGTTGTCGTCGGCTTCGAAGCCAGCTGCGGCCTCGGCCTCGATCACGTCTCTTTGGCGGTCGGCAGAGCGGCCAGACACATACTCGATGACGGCGGCCTGCGCACCCGTGACGAGGCCCCCAGCGAGCGCGCCGCCCAAGCCAAGCAGCAGCATGGCGACACCCCGGCCGACGGCGGTGCCAGCTGGCAGGGTGGCGCCCAGTATGAGTCCCACGAACAGGCCGATGCCGACGCCCGTCAGGATGAAGCGCTCCGTGCGGGGCGCTCGCCGATAGGTCGCCGGAATGGCGCTGTCGCGCAAATGGTCTGGGGTGGGCTCAGTACCGTCGCTCACGGGATGAGTCTAGGCGGTGGCGCGCCCGCGCCGGTGCGTGACCGGCGCGGGCACCGCCATTAGCCCTTGGTCGAGCCGGCCAGCAGGCCGCGCACGAAGTACCGCTGGAGCGAGAAGAACACGATCAGCGGAATGATCATCGAGATGAACGCGGCGGGCGGGACCAAGTACGCGTACTGGCCGTAGTCACCCGCGAGGTTCGAGATCGGGTACGTCAGCGGGTAGGTCTTGTTGCCACCGAACACCGCCGAGACCAGCAGGTCGTTCCACACCCACAGGAACTGGAAGATCGCCAGTGACGCCACCGCAGGTAGCGACAACGGGATGATGATCTTGAAGAAGGTCTGGGTGTGGCTGGCTCCATCCACGCGCGCCGCCTCCAAGATGTCGCTGGGTATCTGCGACACAAAGTTGTGTAACAGGAACACCGCGAGCGGCATCGCGAAGATCGTGTGAGCTATCCACACGCCGGGGAACTGCCCGGCGACACCCAGGTTTTCTGGGCCGAGGAGCTTGAGCAGCGGGATCAGCGCCAACTGCAACGGCACCACCTGCAACGCGAAGATCATGACGAACAGGAAGTTGGAGCCCTTGAACGGAATCCACGCGAACGCGTATGCCGCCATCAAACCCAGTACCAGCGGGAACACGACCGATGGCACTGTCACCACAATGGAGTTCATCACGTTGCCCAGCAGCGGGGGAGCCGTGGAGTTGTCACCAAACGCCTCGAACAGCACGTGGTTGAAGTTGGAGAACGTGAGATCGCCGTCGGCCATCACCGTCCACCACGCGTCGGTGCGGTACCTGTCACCCGGAATGAGTGCGGTCATGAACAGGGCGACCGTCGGAATGGTCCACAGCATCGCAATAATGATTGCTGCGGCTGTCGCCCATGGCGACGTGAGGTTCTCCTTCGCCTGGCCAGCCCGGTTCTTCTTGCGAGTCGGTGCTGCGTCTGGCGTGGCCTCGGGGCCAGCGGGAGGCATCGTGACACTCATCAGCGCGTCTCCTTCACCTTGTTGAGCGATCGCACGTTGTAGATGACGATCGGGATGACGAAGACGAACAGGATCACGGCGAGTGCCGCACCCAGTGACTCGCGACCTTCCACGAAACTCAGTACGTACATCTTGTTGGCGACGATGTCGGTCTGATTGCGGCCCTGCGTCACCGTGCGAACGATGTCGTAGACCTTGAGCGAGGCAATCGTGATGGTAGTGAGCACCACCACCAGAGTGGCGCGGATCGACGGCACCGTGATGGACCAGAAGCGTTGCCACGCGTTTGCCCCGTCAAGCGAGGCCGCCTCGTTCATCTCGACGGGAACGCCCTTGATGGCCGCCGAGATGATCACCATGGCGAATCCCGTTTGGATCCATACCAAGATGAGAATCAGGAACAGCGTGTTCCAGGGGGCCTCGTTCAAGAAGTTGAAGGCAGGGAACCCCATTTTGGTGATCAGCGCGTTGAGCATGCCTGTCTGAGAGCCGACCTGGTTGTAGTCATACATGATGGAGCCCCAGATCACGGAAGCTCCTACAAAGGAGATAGCCATCGGCATGAACACCAGGGACTTCAGGACCTTCTCGCCCTTGGCACGGTCGATAAATACGGCGTATGCCAGGCCGATCGAAGTCGAAAGCCCAGGCACGAGCACCATCCACACCATCGTGTTGATCACGGAGCGCAGGGTCGTGGAGTCCGTAAACGCAAATCTGTAGTTCTCGAGTCCAACGAACTGAGTCACGGACGTGTAGATACCGGTGGCGGGGTCGGGCTCTTGCACCACTTGGTTGAACGACAGCCAAACCGTCGACAGCGCCGGCCAAATCAGACCGATTCCAAGCAGGAGCAGGACGGGTGCAATCAGCACCATGAGTTGTACCTTGTCGCGGATCACACCGCGCACTAGGTCTGCGCCGAACATGACGGCCGCAACTACGACAAGAAACGCCACGATCGCAATCGCGGCGAGTGAAACATTGCTGCCCTGTGTTGACCAGAACTCACCGTCGAGCCCTGCCATGGGCAGCCCTCGGGACAAGGACAAGGGCACCTCAGTCGACGTCATCGTCGATTCCTTTCACCTCGTGTGGCAGACGCCGGCTGGGCCCCGCGACGATGCGCGAGGCCCAGCCAACTTGAGGGCTTACCTAGACCTTACGGCCAAGCGTTCTCGATGTCCGACAGAACGGTGTCAAGGGGGGTTCCCGTGACGTAGTCGTTCATGCTGGTCCAGAATGCCGAGGCACCCACCTCAGCAGGCATGAGGTCCGAAGCGTCAAAGCGGAACACGGTGTCTTCGCCCTGCAGGATCTCAATGGATGCCTGACCAACTGGGCTGGAGGCGTTGGCGGGGTCGAGGCCCTTGTTGGCCGAGATCACGCCACCGAGCGAGACACGCTCGTTTGCCCAGGTGTCCGAGGCCAGGAACGTCTGCAGTGCAACGGTCTCCGGCTTGTCGTTGAAGGCGGCCACGAACTCGCCACCACCGGTGACGGCATCGCCGTCAGACTCGTTGATCTTGGGCGTCAGGAATGCCCAGACGTCACCTTCGGGGTCCACGTTGGTGCCCTCCGGCCACTGTGCCTCGTAGAACGAAGCCTGGTGGTGGAGCGAGCAGCTGTTCTCGAGGATCTGCAGGCCCGCCTCTTGGAAGGACGTGTCAACGATCGACGCCGAGTCACCCAGGCCACCGTTGACGTAGTCGGGGTTCAGTGCGATCGCACCGAAAGCCTCGAACGCTTCCGTGATCTCGGGCGAGGTGAAGTCGAGGTCGCCGGCAACCCACTGGTCGTAGGCCTCCGGGCCCTGCTGACGCAGGACGATGTCCTCAATCCAGTCGGTGCCGGCCCAGCCAGTTGCAGTGCCGGACTCGAAGCCGATGCACCATGGCGCGTAGTTTGCGCCTTCGCCACCGTTGGCAGCCATGTCGGCCGTCAGATCCATCATGCCGTCCCACGTGGTGGGAACTTCGTAGCCCTTGTCGGCGAACTCGGAAGGTGAGTACCAGACCCAGCCCTTGACGGATGCCATGAGTGGAGCCGCGTAGAACGTGGTACCGACGGTGCCGTAGTTCTTCCAGTCAGCGGACCAGAACTCGTCGACGTTTGCCTCGACCGACTCGGGGGCGGCAACGACGGCGCCGGTGCCTACCACGCGCTGGAGAAGACCAGGCTGCGGGATGATCGCGAGGTCGGGCGGGTTACCACCGTCGACACGAATGTTGATCTCGGTCTCGAACTCGTCCGAGCCGTTGTATGTGACGTCGATGCCGGTGCACTCTGCGAACTTCGCGACCGACTCGGACAGCTGCTCTGCCTCGACACCTGAGATGGTGCCGTAGAGCTCCACTGCCTCTCCATCGAACGTTCCGTAGGTCGCGTAGTCCTCGCAACCTGCGGCCACATTGCTGTCGTCGCTCGTTGTCGTCGTGTCCGTGGGGTCAGGGTCGTCCGAGGACGTACACCCTGCCAGCAGAAGACCCGAGACAGCGACGGTAGCGAGCTGAACCTTCATGATTCGCTTCATTAGCGTTGCTTTCCTCTCCGTTGAGTCGTGTTGATGCTCCCCCAGGCAGGAATGAGGAGTTCTTTCCTCCACCTACCTGGTAGGTAGCCGCGACGGCCATGGAAATCTGACCACCGCTCGCGACCTTTTCCACCATAGGCAGGCCATTGGGCCCAAGCAATCGCAGAGGACGTCCGTGGGGTCTCAAGTGTGCATCGATAACGTTTTCGTTATCACTTTGCAACCGTTATCACTGGCCGACCACAGCCCCCGAAAGAACTAGCTTGATCCTCCGGCGAGTTCAAGCGCGATCTCTTCCCACCACGCTCCTGCCGCTGGTCCGCCATTGCACGTGCCGTCCGATTCGCCCGGCACCTTTGTCCAGATTGTCGCCACGAAGGCGCCCTCACGGTCGATGATCTGAGGGGGCTGGCCAATGGCCATTCCACGCGGATTGCACCATGCTCCGTCGGCCGGAGCGCCGTTGCCGTTGCGTGATGTGTCCGTGATGAACTGCAGGCCAGTGAGGCCGAACAACTGCTCGCCCCACGCGCGCTCGTTCGCGGTCGCGTTGTAGTTCGACGTGTTGGTCGCGACGCCCGCCAGGTTCTCGGTGCCCACCGCTGCGAGCCGTTCGGCGATCGTCTCCGGCGTGTGCCAGTTCGAGTGCCCCACATCGGCGAAAACGCTTCCGCCGGCGTCGTCCAGGATGCGTGCGGCCTCCGCGAGCAAGCCCACGCGATCCCCTTGCCCTTCGCAATCGCCCAGCTGCGCCAAGGCGTCCGGCTCCAACACAAACCACGCGACGGACCCCGGCGCGACCCCGTCCGCTACTTGCTGCACCCACGCCAGGTAGGCGTCAACGGGTGCCCCGCCAGCACTGTGCAGGCCGCAGTCTCGGCCGGGCACGTTGTAGACCACGAACAGCGCGATCTGGCTCGCCGCTGAAGCCTGCTCGGTGATCGAGCGCACTGTCGTTGTCACATCGGGTGACCACTCTCCCAGCCAGATGCCAACGGGCTGGTCGGCGATCCTCTGAATGAGGTCGGCGTCCGCGGCGCGACCGGCGTCGCGGAGCCTGAGCACCGCCTCATCGGCGCTCGATCCCGCGTCAAAGAACTCGTCCAGCCCGCCGGTGAGCGACGCTGCGGCATCGGCGGGGTGCGTTGGCTCGGTCGGCGTGGCGGAGGCGGGCACCTCTGTGGAGGCCTCGAGCATGGTGGGCGCTGTGGGCGCGGAGTCCTCGCCAGCGTCGGCCGTGCATCCGGCTGCGAGGAGCAGCGCGGTGAGAATCGCGGCGGTCACGGTGCGGCTCATGCGGCGCGACTACTCCGGGCCGATCAACGGCAGCAGCGCTGACAGGTCGGCTCGCTCACCCGATGCCTGCACCCGGCCTGACGTGAGCGCATCCGACCAGCCCAACTCCCCAGCGCTGAGTGCGATCCACGTCTCGGCATCCGTCTCGATCACGGCGGGTGGCGTCCCGCGCCGATGCGACGTCCCCTCGATGCACTGCACCGCGCCGAAGGGCGGCACCCGCACCTCGACGCTGCGGCCGGGCGCACGCTCGCCGAGCTCCTGCAGCAGGAACCGCACCGCGGTAGCCACAGTCGACCGTTCCAGACCATAAGGCCACTGCGAGCCTTGCGGCGAGTCCCCACGCGCGGCATCCGTCGCCCCCGCCAGTGCCGTGCGAAGAGCCGCCACCGCCTGATTCACGGCGCTCCAGCCCACAGAAGGGACGATGCGTCGTTGAGCCATGCCCTCCAGTGTGCCGCAGGCTTCCTCACGGCGCGTGGCGACCCTGCCTCGCCCACCCCTGGCGGCGCCGACGCAGTGGCACGGTTATGCGAAGTGCGCCGGAATGGTCGACTCCGACTCGGCACGCAACACGTCAAGGCTCCACTCAAAATGGTCCTGGACCTCCAGCGTCGGCTCCTCGATGGTGACGCCGATGCGCGCGAAGGGCACTCCTCTCGCATCAAGCATCGCGGTCCAACGAGGCTCCTCGGTGCGCGGCACCGCGACCAATGCACGGCCCTGGGTTTCGCTCAGCCACGCCACCCCGGGGTCAATGCCGTCACGCGTGCAGATCTCGTCGAGCACCACGCGGGCCCCCACTCCGTAGCGCAGGCACCCCAGGACCACAGCAGCGGCGAGGCCGCCTTCGTTCACCTCTCGGGCTGCGTCCACGAGGCCGTCGCGCGAGGCGGCGATCATGACCTCGGCCAACACCTTCTCGACATCCATGTCCACCGCGGGCGGCAGTCCGTTGAGTGGCCACATGCGGCTCGCGTAGACGGATCCCGCAAAGTCGTAGCCGGTGGTGCCCAGTAGATACAGGGACTGGCCCACTTCACGCCAGCCCGATGGCGTGGCGCGGCGCACGTCGTCAAGGATCCCCAGCATGCCGATGATTGCGGTGGGGTTGATGGACGAGTCGACGCGGCCCGGTTGGCCGGTGCCGTTGTACAGCGACACGTTTCCGCCGGTGACGGGCACTCCTAACTCGAGGCAGGCATCGGCGACGCCGCGCACGGCCTCCGCGAACTGCCACATCGCGTCGGGATCCTCCGGTGAGCCGAAGTTGAGGCCGTCGGTCACGGCGACCGGCTCGGCTCCAGCGATGGCCACGGCGCGGTACGCCGCCGCGACGGACTGGCGCGCACCCTGGTATGGGTCCAGCTTGGTGTACCGATCGTTGGAGCGGGTCGCAATGGCGATGCCGCGGCCGGTGCCTTCGTCCACACGCACCACGCCCACGGTGTCGGGGCGCGCCTGCGCGGTGTTGCCCTGGACGTAGCGGTCGTACTGGTCGGTGACCCAAGACTTGCTGGCCAGCGCGGGAGACACCATGAGGTTCAGGGTCTCTTCGCCGATCGGGTTGCCGTCGTTGGGGTAGGGGTAATCGACACGCCTCTGCAGCTCGTCCATCCATGCGGGCCGCGCATACGGGCGCTCGTAGACGGGGCCGTCGTGAGCGACAGTGCGCGGGTCGACATCGACGATGCGTTGACCGTGGTGGTCGATCGTGAGGCGGCCGGAGTCGTTGACCTCGCCCACCACGGAGGACTCGATCTCCCACTTGCCGGTGATCGCCATGAACGCGTCGAGCTTCTCGGGGGTGACCACGGCCATCATGCGCTCTTGGGATTCCGACATGAGGATCTCGCCGGCGTTGAGCGATGGGTCGCGCAGCAGGACGTCGTCTAGCCACACGTGCATGCCGCCGGAGCCGTTCGACGCGAGCTCGGAGGTCGCGCAAGAAATGCCAGCGGCGCCCAGGTCCTGAATGCCCTGCACCACGTCGGCCGCGAACAACTCGAGGCAGCACTCGATGAGCACCTTCTCCATGAACGGGTCGCCCACCTGGACTGACGGCCGCTTCGCGGGGACGCCTCCTTCGAAGGTCTCGGAGGCGAGGATCGAGGCCCCGCCGATGCCATCGCCGCCCGTGCGCGCGCCAAACAGGACGACCTTGTTGCCCACGCCCTCCGCGCTGGCGAGGTGGATGTCCTCGTGCTTCATGACGCCCACGCACAGCGCATTGACCAGCGGGTTGCCCTGGAACGACGCATCGAACGAGCAGCCGCCGCCGATGTTGGGCAGGCCGAGCGAGTTGCCGTAGCCACCCACGCCAGCGACCACGCCGTGGACGACGCGTTCGGTGTCGGGGTGGTCGATGTCGCCAAAGCGCAGCTCGTCCATGACGGCCACTGGCCGCGCGCCCATCGCGAGGATGTCGCGGACGATGCCGCCCACTCCGGTCGCTGCACCCTGGTACGGCTCCACGTAGGACGGGTGGTTGTGCGACTCGACCTTGAACGTCACGGCCCAGTTGTCGCCGATGTCCACCACGCCGGCGTTCTCGCCGATGCCCACCATGAGGTGTTTCTTCATCTCGTCCGTGGTCTTCGACCCGAACTGACGCAGGTGCACCTTGGAGGACTTGTACGAGCAGTGCTCCGACCACATGACGGAGTACATCGCCAGCTCCGCGGCGGTGGGGCGGCGGCCCAGGAGGTCCACGATGCGCTGGTACTCGTCTGGCTTGAGGCCCAGGGCGGCGTACGGCATGGCCTGGTCCGCGGTGGCCTGTGCGTGCTCGACGGTGTCGAGGTGTGTGTCGGGTGCGGCTGCGGGGCTGGCGGCTGGCGCGTCGGTCATGCGGGTCCCTACTGGTTTCGGGGGTCGGCGGCTGGGGTTCAGCCTACCGGCGCACGCGTCGCACCGCGGTCTCGTGACGAAGCCGAGCTACGCCGCCGCGAGATAGTCGGCCAAGGCGTCTTGCGCCTCGCTCAACAGGTCTTCCCAGCGAAGGCCTGGTGCCCTCACGTGAAGGAGCTCGTTGCCCTCCCACTTGTACGCTTCGACCCCGAAGACGCGTCCCACCACCAGGCCCAGGTGACTCACCCGGTGCGAGCCGAGCAGCAACTCGGCGGAAGGCGAGACGAGTAGCACGTGCGTGTAGCCCTCCGCGCGGGATGTCCCGCAGTCCACAATGACGGCGCGCGGCCCGACCGGCTCGCGCGGGGCGCGCGCGAGCGCCTCGCCAGGGGAACGGTCGGGGAGTTCTTCTGCGTCGTCGGCGGCCTCTGGCGCGTAGTGAGAGGCGCCGTCACGCAAGCGGTGCGTGATCGTCTGCAAGGCTGCAGTGTCGATGGTGCCTTCCCGCCGTGTGCTCATGCCCGTACCCCTTATCGCCCGAATCGTCCTCTTCCTATTGAGACCCAGGGGCGTAGCGCTTGTCCAGTCGATGTCGCCAAGTCCACACCGTCTCTACCTTGTATGAGAGCGGCGATGGGCTCGATGGTTTCGGACTCTGCAGCGCTCACAGAACCGGCGCCGACCGCCGGAGACCCAACGAGACGGGGCATCCCAAGCGTCGTAGTGTCGGAAGGGATCCCTATGACCACTCGCATTCGCACGGCCATGGCCCTCGTGGCCGCGTCCGCACTCACGCTCGCCGCGTGCGCCTCGCCCGGCACATCGGAAACCAGCTCGCCCGATCCCGACGTGGAACGCCCCGCACCGGACTCCCCTCACGCCCAGGACCTGGCCCGCGCACTGAACGACGCCGGCTTCGCAGTCTTCAGGGCGGCAGCCGAGGAGGGCGAGAACACCGCCGTGTCTCCGCTCAGCATCGGCACCGCGTTTGGGATGCTCAATGCGGGCGCGACCGAGCCGGTCGTAGGCGCACTAGAAGAGGCCTTCTCGTGGCCCGTAGAGGGCCAGGATCTCCTCAGCGCGTTCAACGCGCTCGACCAGCGCGCGTCGTCGGAGCCCGACGACTACCCCGCGCCCGGTGAGGACGAACCCGACCACGCCGCCGTCCGTATTGCGAACCGCATGTTCCTGGACGGCGGCTTCGAGCCCAAGCAGGAGTATCGGGACCAGCTGGCGACGTACTTTGGCGCGGGCGCCCAGGTCACGCCCATGAGCACCAAGCCCGACGAGGCGGCCGACGCGATCAACGGCTGGGTGGACAAGCGCACCGAGGGCCTCATCCCGAAGCTCGTGACACCGGAGATCTTCGACGATCAGTCGCGGCTCGCGCTCGTCAACGCCCTGTATATGAAGGCGGAGTGGGCCGACCAGTTCGAGGAGTCTGCGACCTCCGACGAACCGTTCACGTTGGCCGACGGCTCCACTGTCGACGTGCCGATGATGCACAGCGGTGTGCGCTACGGCACGGTCTACGAGGGCGAGGACTTCGTGTCGGTGGTGCTGCCCTATGCCTATGACGAGCTGGAGATGGTGGTGGTGGTCCCCGAGGACGGTGCGTTCGAGGACGTGCGCGCGGGGCTGGGCCAGGACACGCTGGACCAGATCGACTCCGCGCCCACCGGCACGGGCTACACGCTCGCGATGCCTCGCTTCACCGCCGAGTCCAGCACGGACCTACGCGCTGTCATGGAGGGCGAGCTGGGCATCGCGGACCTGTTTGGCGTGGTCGGCCTGGACGGCATCGCGCCCGACATGTACGTGAGCGCCGCGGTGCACGCCACCAAGGTGATCGTGGACGAGGCGGGCACCGAGGCCGCCGCGGCGACCGCCATTGTGGCGGGCACCACCAGCATGCCCGCGCCGCCCGAGGTGGAGATCCGTGCCGATCAGCCGTTCCTATACGTGATTCGCGACACCGACACGGGCGCGGTGCTGTTCGTGGGCCAGGTGCTCGACCCCCGCTAGCCGCTCGCCGCACGGCCCGCCCCCACGTCGTTGCTCCGGCGCCTTCCTAGCCGCGACGGGCCCTCCTCCCTAGACTGTGTTCGACACTCAATGCGGAGGAGGGCTCATGGCCGAGTACGAGGGCGACATCTCACCCGAGCAGGCCTGGGAGATGCTGCTGGACAATCCAGCGGCGGTGCTCGTGGATGTGCGTACCGAGGCCGAGTGGCGGTTCGTGGGCGTTCCCGATACCTCTGAGACGGGCCGCGAGCCCGTCTTTGTTGAGTGGATCAACTACCCAGACGGCGCGCGTAATGAGCGCTTCCTTGACCAACTCGCCGACGCGGGGATCGGGCCAGGGACGGGCGCGCCTGTGCTCTTTCTGTGTCGTTCCGGCCATCGCAGCATTGGCGCGGCAACCGTCGCCACGGCCGCCGGGTTGGGGCCCGCGTACAACATCTTGGACGGCTTCGAGGGCGGCGCCGACGTAGAAGGTCACCGGGGAGTCCAGGGCTGGAAGGCCTCCGGGCTTCCGTGGCGTCAGGGCTAGTTGGCGCGCTGGCACACCAGGCGTGAGGCGGCGGATAGCCACGTAGCAGGGCGTTTCACCAAGCGCCCCCAGAGCACGCGCCGCGGCCGTGAAAAGCCAGTTTGATAACGATTCGGCAACCGTGTTGCTTTCACGCGGCGCGACGTTCTAGTCTCGACCCAAGCCGAATCGAAGCGCTTCGACGGGCACCGCCTCACCGGGTGCCTGACATGCGCCACACAATGACGATGGGGTCAGGTTATGGCAACGATCGACGACGTCGCCCGCCAAGCGGGCGTGGCGATCTCGACGGTGTCCTATGCCCTGTCGGGCAAGCGCAAGGTCAGCGCGGACACCCGCGCCAGGATCGAGGCGGCGTGCGTGGCACTCGACTATGCGCCCCGTGCCTCCGCCCGCGCCCTCGCCGCAAATCGCTCCGAAGTCATCGCCGTCACGGCTCCCTTGCACCCCGACACCGACCCCTCCGCTCACATGGCCTTCGCCATGGAGGTCACCATCGCGGCGCGCGACCACGACTACGACACCCTGCTGCTCGTCCACGACGATGCCCAACAGGGAATGCGTCGCTCGGCCGCCACTGCACTCGCCGACGGCATCATCGTGCTGGACGTGGCAGCGCACGACGAGCGCGCGGCCTTGGCTCGCAAGCTCAGTTGCCCCGTCGTCTTCATCGGCGTGCCGGAGGACACGGAAGGGCTGGTGTGTGTCGACCTCGACTTCGAGGCCGCCATCCGGCAATCCATCGACGCACTCGTCGAGGCCGGTCACCGCAGCGTCGGCCTCATCAGCCAACACCCAGAGACGCTCGAGCGCGAGTCCAACTACCCCCTGCGAGTGGTCCACGAGTTTGAACGTTATGCCCAGTCTTGCGGGATCGACTTCGCGGTCACGTACCCAGAGACGGACGACGCCGCGCCTGCGCTCGACGATTTGCTCGCTCGGTTGCCCGGCATGACGGGCGTGGTGCTGAACACGGCCAACCCGGTGGCTCAGTCGCTGGCGGCGGCCCTTGGCGCCCGCGGGCTGACGGTCCCCCGAGACGTCTCCGTCATCGCCGCCGGCATGACGCCCATCATGGCGCGCACGCCGCTGCCCTTTGACACTCTGCCCCTGGATCCACGGCTCACGTGCCCCGTTGCTGTCGACATTCTGGTCGACCTCCTCGAGGGGAAGGCTCCCGCTCGGGGCGTCACCCTTGTCACCCCGATCTATCAATCCCAAGGCTCGGTCGCACCTGCGCCCGTTGCTTCACCCCTGCAGGCCAGATGATGTCTCTCCCACAGCATCGTCGTGGAATCGTCGGCGTTATCGAAGCGCTTCGATTGCTTAGGTCTGCACCCCCCACCGGCCCCAGGGCCACTACAAGGAGGTAGGAATCCCATGAAGTACAGGAATCGCACTTTGGCGGCGCTCGTCGCCGTCGGTGCACTCTCACTCGCGGCGTGCTCGTCTGGCGACGCTGACGAGACCACGGCACCCACCGGAGGCGACGGCGAAGCCGACTTCTCCGGCGAGACCCTCAAGGTCTTGCACTACGAGGGCGACGACTCCGCGATGGGCATCGCCTGGAACCGGGCCATCGAGATCTTCGAAGAGCAGACCGGCGCCACCGTCGACCTGCAGGTCACCGCATTCGAGGACCTCAACGCCTCGGCGGAGCAGCTCTTCGACTCCTCAGACGCGCCCGACGTGTCCGAGTACAACAAGGGCAACGGCACCGCCGGTCAGCTCGCCGCCATTGGCGTCATCCAGAACCTGGACGATGCCTACGAGAAGTACGGCTGGGCCGACAAGCTCGGCGCGGGCATCGACACCATCGCCAAGTACAACGAAGACGGAGTCATGGGTTCGGGTAGCTTCTACGGCGTCCCCAACTACGGCGAGTTCGTCTTCATGTACTACAACGTGGAGATGTTCGAGGAGTACGGCGTCGAGGTTCCGACCTCGGAGGCCGAGCTCGAGGCAGCCATGCAGACCTTCGTCGACGCCGGCATCACGCCGCTGACGACGTCGGCTCAGGAGTACCCCATGGGACAGCTGTGGTACCAGCTCGCGCTGAGCCAGGCCGACCGTAGCTTCGTCGACGCCTACCAGCTCTACACGGAGGAAGTGAACTGGCAGGGTGAGGAGATCTCCTACGCGACCGAAACGCTCGACGAGTGGGTCAGCAAGGGATACATCAGCTCGGACGTCTCCGGCATGACGGCGGAAGACGCCGGCCTGCAGTACATCAACGGAGAGGTCCCGATGTTCTATTCGGGTTCCTGGTGGTACGGACGCATGCTGTCGGACGTCACCGACTTCACGGTGGGCATCACCAACTGGCCAGGCACCACCCTCACCCCCGGTTCAGGCGGCAACATCTGGGTTGTCCCCGTCGAGTCCGAGCAGCCAGAGCTGGCGGAGATCTTCATCGACATCACGATGAGCCCCGAGGTGCAGGCGCTGATGGGCGAGTCCGGCGGCCTGCCGGTTGCGGCCAACACGGCCGACGTTCAGGACGCCGATGCTCAGGCTCTGATCGAGCTGTTCAATGAGGTCAACGACCGCGATGGTCTGTCGTTCTACCCCGACTGGCCGACGCCTAGCTTCTACGGCGACCTCAACGGCGTGATGCAGGGTCTCGTGAACGGCACCTTCTCCCCGGAGCAGGCGCAGTCTGAGCTCGAGAACTACTACGAGAGCTACGTCTCGACGGTTCGATAGTCACACCATCCCTTCAGGTGCGGGGGTCCGGGTCTCACCGACCCGGGCCCCCGCCGGAGACGGACCCCTCATGCCATCTTTGACTCGCACCCCTCGCAAGCAGGTGCACGCCCATGACGCCCCCCGCATTCCCCAGCGCGGCGGAGGCAGGCTCGGCTACTGGCTGTACTTCATCCCTGGCGCCATCCTCGTGGGCGTGGTGATCTTCTATCCGATCATCCGTAACCTGCGCCTCAGCTTCTTCCACTGGCGCGGAGGCCGCGCAGAAGAGGAGTTTGCTGGCTTCGACAACTGGATCGCACTCTTCCAGGACTCGGAGTACCTGCAGTCGTTCCAGAACATCTTCTTGGTGATTGTGGCCATGGTGATCGTGCCGACGCTGCTGGGGCTGGTGGTCGCGGCCGCGCTCTTCGACGTGGTCGGCAGGCGCTTCGGAGGCAAGCTCTCCAGCTTCCTTCGCGCCACCTTCTATTTGCCGCAGATCCTCCCGATCGCGGTCGCCGGCGTGATGTTCAGCTGGATCTTGAAGCCCAACAGTGACGGCGTTCTCAACCAATTCCTCAGCTTCCTCACCGGGAACGAGGTCGCGGTCAACTGGCTGGGAGGCCAGTACAGCACCGCGATCACGTCCACGATGGTGCTGATGATCTGGATTCAGATCGGCTACCCCGTGGTGATCTTCATGGCGGCGCTGCAGCGCGTAGAGCCCGAACTGTATGAGGCCTCCGAGCTCGACGGCGCCAACTGGTTCCAACGCTTCCGCGCGATCACCCTGCCGATGATTCGGCCAGAGGTGTTTGTGGTTGCCCTCACCACCACCATCGCGGCGCTCAAGGTCTTCGCCCCCGTATTCATCCTGACCATGGGCGGCCCGTCGAAATCCACCTACGTGCCGTCGTTCTACGCCTACCAAGAGTTCATCAGGGGCACCGACAAGGGTTACGCGGCTGCCATCGCGTCGTCCATCACGATCGTGGTGCTCATCGTGTCCGTGATCTTCATCAAGGCGCAGCACCGCGCCGAACGAAAGGATGCGTGAGTGTCATGACGACCGCACCCGCCACCCGCCTGAGTCCGCCAGGCAGCAAGCACCGCCCAGCGGGAACCAAGCACAAGAAGCGCGGCCGCACCCCCAGTGAGTGGATCGTTCTGGTGCTCATCGCCCTCGGCGCGCTCATCGTCGTGTTCCCGATGCTGCTGCTGCTCATCAACGCTTTCAAGTCGCCAGTCGACTACGCGAACTCCAACCCGCTCGAACTGCCTGAGGCGCTCAGCTTCGACGGCATCAAGGCGTTCTGGAGCGGCAACAACTTCCCACGCGCGCTGTGGAACTCCGTGTTCATCTCCGGCATGGTGGCCATCCTCGCCGTCGTCTTGTCCGTGCTGAACGCCTTTGCCATCGGCATCGGCCGCGTGAAGGGTCGCACCTGGCTCATCCTGGTGTTCCTCATGGCCAACCTGGTTCCGCAGGAAATGCTGTTCGACCCGCTCTTCAAGCTGTACGACGACCTGGGGCTGCTGTCGAACCCATGGTCGGTGATCATCACGTTCACCGTCATCCAGTCGGCCTTCGGGACGTACCTGCTCTCGAGCCTGCTGGGCACGTTCCCCAAGGAGATCCTCGAGGCAGCCGCTGTAGACGGCGCCTCGCGCTTCCGGTCGTTGCGCTCGATCATCGTGCCCATCCTGAAGCCAACACTGTCTGTACTCATGGTGTTCTTCTTCATCTGGACCTGGAACGAATTCCTGCTGCCGTTGGCGTTCCTCAACACTGACGACTCCCTCACGGTGCCGCTCGTGCTCGAGCAACTCAACGGCGAGCGTCAGACGGATACCACCACGCTGGTCGCAGGAACTCTCATCAGCATCATTCCCACCATCATCTTCTTCCTCATCTTCCAGCGAACGCTGACCAGGGGAATTACCGCAGGAGCAGTGAAGTAAGCCATGAAGTTCACCGACGGATTTTGGCAGTTGCGACCTGGAGTCACGGCCGCCTACGCGCAAGAGGCGTACGACGTCACGGCCGATGGCGACAGCATCGTCGTCACGGCGCCAGCCAAGCGCATCCAGACGCGCGGCAACGTGCTCAACTTGCCCGTGCTCACCACCACGCTCACTCCCGTCGCCGACGGCGTGATCAAGGTGCGCATCGAACACCACACGGGCGTGAAGGCGCCGCGGCGCTTCGAGGTCAACGAGCAGCGCGCGGCCGGCTCCCTCGCCATCACCGATGAGGAGGGCGTGGTCACCGCCGGAGGTCTGCGCGCCGTCATCAAGCGCGGCGCCCCGTGGGACCTGTCTTTCTGGCACGGCGACACCCGCCTCACGGGTTCCGGCCACAAGGCCCAGGGCTACGTGACGCTGGCGGATGGCGCGCCCGTCGCCACCGACCCCGCCGGCGTGGCCGGGGTGACCACCACCGGTCTGGCCCCGGCCCGCACGTACGTGCACGAGCAACTCGACCTCGGCGTCGGCGAGCTCATTTACGGCCTGGGCGAACGCTTTGGCCCGCTCGTGAAGAATGGCCAGACGGTCGAGTCGTGGAACGCCGACGGCGGCACCAGTTCGGAGCAGGCGTACAAGTCGATCCCGTTCTACCTCTCAAGCGACGGCTATGGCGTGTTCGTGAACCAGCCCGAGCACGTGTCTTTCGAGGTCGGCTCCGAATCAGTGGAGCGCGTCCAGTTCTCCACGGCCGGCGAGGCACTCGAGTACTTCGTGATCGACGGCCCGACCCCCAAGGACGTGATTGACCGCTACACGGCCCTCACCGGCAGGCCTGCAGAGGTGCCCGCATGGAGCTACGGCCTGTGGCTGTCCACCTCATTCACCACCGACTACGACGAGGGCACCGTCAACTCCTTCGTCGACGAGATGCGGGACCGGGGCATCCCCTTGAGCGTCTTCCACTTTGACTGCTTCTGGATGCGCGAGTTCAACTGGACCGACCTCGAATGGGACGCCCGGGTGTTCCCCGACCCCAAGGGCATGCTGCACCGCCTCCACACGGAACGGGACCTGCACATCTCCGCATGGATCAACCCGTACATCGCCCAGCGTTCGGCCCTGTTCGCCGAGGGCAAGCAGAAGGGCTACCTGGTCAAGCGCGCAGACGGCTCCGTGTTCCAGTGGGACTGGTGGGTGGCCGGCATGGGGCTCGTGGACTTCACCAACCCCGACGCTGTGCGCTGGTTCCAAGACAAGCTCAGGGCACTTCTCAGCCAAGGCGTCGACGCGCTCAAGACTGACTTTGGCGAGCGCATCCCCACGGACGTGGTGTGGCACGACGGCACCGACCCGATGGTGATGCACAACCTCTACGCACAGCTCTACAACAAGGCGGTCTTCGAGTTGCTCGTCGAAGAACGCGGCGAGCGCGACGCGGTCGTCTTCGCCCGCTCCTCCACTGCGGGTGGCCAACAGTTCCCCGTCCACTGGGGCGGCGACAACACGTCGTCGTTCCCCTCGATGGCGGAAACATTGCGCGGCGGCCTGTCCCTCGCGTCGTCCGGCTTCGGCTACTGGAGCCACGACATCGGCGGCTTCGAAGGAACGCCTGACCCCGCCGTCTTCAAGCGTTGGGCGGCGTTCGGGCTCCTGTCGTCTCACTCTCGCCTCCACGGCTCCGACAGTTACAGGGTGCCGTGGGCCTTCGACGAGGAGGCTGTGGCGATCACCGCGAAGTTCACGCAGTTCAAGAACACCCTGATGCCGTACTTGTACGCGGCAAGCGCCGACGCTGCGGCCAAGGGCGTCTCCGTTGCCAGGCCGATGTTCTTCGAGTTCCCAGATGACCCGTCCGTCGCGTACCTCGACCGCCAGTACATGCTGGGGGGCGAGCTGCTGGTCGCTCCAGTCATGTCCGCGTCGGGCGAGGTGCAGTTCTACCTCCCTCACGGCACGTGGACCAACATCTGGACAGGGGAGACTGTGCCAGGCGGCAACTGGCTCACCGAGACTCACGGCTTCGAGACGCTCCCCGTGTACGTACGCGAGGGAGCCGCCATCGGCATCGGTGCCCACGCCGACCGCCCCGACTACGACTACCTCGACGGCCTGACCGTGCGCCTCTACGGCGCGGACAAAGAGCTGGACCTGACTATGCCGGTGGTCCAGCCCGACGGCACGGCGCATGTGATCCGGATTTCCGGAACTCCCGATGCGCCAGTGACCAGCGAAGCGGGAGTCACCGTTCAGGTGGTGTCCCGCCGCTAGCCGACGCCGGGCCCTGGTGGATTCCCCCCTTCCCCCTGGGGCCCGGTGGGCGGTCGCGCGAAGCCGCACGCTCGGCCGCACCGCAACCCGAACCCGAGGCGTCGCCGCTACCCTGTGGGCATGACAGACGACGCGTCCTCCGCCGTGCCCCCGACCCCCTCCGCCGGTTTGCGCCCCGACACTCTCGCCGTCCGCGGCGGCGTGCACCGCACGCCGTTCGACGAGATGTCCGAGCCGATCTTCATGACCCAGGGCTACGTCTACCCCACCGCCGCGAACGCCGAGGCCGCTTTCGCGGGCGAGATCGATCGCTACCAGTACAGCCGCTACGGCAACCCGACGGTGACGACGTTCCAGGAGCGGCTGGCGCTCATCGAGGGCGCCGACGCGTGCTTTGCCACGTCTACGGGCATGGCCGCGGTGTTCGTCTCCCTTGCGTCGATCCTTCGCCAAGGCTCGCGCCTCGTGGCGGCGCGCGCGCTGTTCGGCTCCTCGATCACGGTGTTCAACGACTACTTCACCGAGTGGGGAATCCAGGTCGACTACGTGGACGGCCACGTGAACGCCGATTGGGAGCGGGCGCTCGCCACCCCGGCAGACGCGATCTACGTCGAGTCCCCCACCAACCCGATGCAGGACGTCATCGACATCCCCTTTGTGGCCGCGCTCGCCAAGAAGGCTGGCGCGCTGTTCGTGGTGGACAACGTGTTTGCCACGCCGATCGGCCAGAAGCCGCTCGAGTTGGGCGCCGACGCGGTGGTGTATTCGGCGACCAAGCACATCGACGGGCAGGGCCGGGTTCTTGGCGGCGCTGTCTTGGGCACCGACGAGTACATCAACGGACCCGTGCGGACCATGGTGCGGACGATGGGCGCCACCATGAGCCCCTTCACGGCCTGGGTGCTCGCCAAGTCCCTCGAAACCCTGTCAATCCGCGTCAAGGCACAGGCCGCGTCGGCGATGGACCTGGCGGCCTGGTTGGACTCCCATCCCAAGGTTGCGACGGCCCGCTATCCGCTGCTGCCGTCCCACCCGCAGTACGAGCGGGCAGCATCGCAAATGACGCTGGGCGGCACTCTCGTCACGATCGACATCGCGTTGCCTGACGGCGTCGACCCGCACGGACCTGAGGCGAAGGCCGCTGCGTTCCGGTTCATGGATGCGCTGCAGGTGATCGACATCTCCAACAACCTGGGCGACGCCAAGTCGATCGCCACGCATCCGGCCACCACGACGCACCGCAAGCTGGGCGCCGATGGCCGTGCCGCCGTCGGCATGTGTGACGCGACCGTGCGACTCAGCATCGGCCTCGAAGACGTCGAGGACTTGCGAGAGGACCTCGAGCGCGCGCTCGCCGCCGTCTGAAGGAGTGCCGTCTAGACGCGTGCGTCGAAGCGGCGCAGGCGCAGCGAGTTACCCACCACGAACAGGCTCGACGTGCCCATGGCGCCCGCGGCGATCATGGGGTTGAGAATCCCCGCAGCCGCAAGTGGAATGGCCAACACGTTGTAGGCGAACGCCCAGAACAGGTTGCCGCGAATCGTGCCGAGCGTCTTGCGGGCCAGACGGATAGCGCTGGCCACGCCGCGCAGGTCGCCGTTGACGAGCGTGAGGTCCGAAGCCTCGCGCGCCACGTCGGCGCCCGTGCCGATCGCGATGCCCACGTCCGCCTGGGCGAGTGCCGGAGAATCATTGACGCCGTCGCCCACCATGACCACGCGTCGTCCGCCCTTCTGCAGGCCCACCACCACGTCGGACTTGTCAGCAGGGAGCACCTCCGCGATGACGCGGTCGATGCCGACCTCCTCGCCCACGGCGCGGGCGGAGCGCTCGTTGTCGCCCGTGAGCAGTACCACTTCTAGGCCGAGAGCCTTGAGACCGTCGATCGCTTCGCGGGACGACGCCTTGACCGTGTCGCGCACCGCAATGGCGCCTTCCGCAGTAATCGGCTCCCGTGTGGGAAGAGCGTCGTCCGCCCCGCCAAGAAGGCCCCCAGCGAGAGGCGCGGCCCGGCCGACGAACACGACGGTGGCGCCGGACTCCTCCTGCGCATCGGCCCACGCGGCCACGGTCGCTGGCAACACATCGAAGAGGCGACGGGAGCCGACGGTGACATCCGTCATCGCGCCCTCGTCGGCGTCGTCGGCTGGAAGTTCGAGGCCACGCACCGTGGCCGTGACGCCGCGCCCTGGCGAGGACCTGAAGCCCTTGATGAGCAGCGTGCGCTCGTGAGCGTCGGCGATGGCCTTGGCGATCGGGTGCTCCGAACGCGCCTCAACGGAGGCGGCGGCGTCGAACAGTCGGGCGGCCTGATCGGCATCGAGGCCGGGCGCGTGCTCCGCCAACAGGGCCATGCGGCCCTCGGTCACGGTGCCCGTCTTGTCGAGCACCACCGTGTGCAGCTCGCGGGTGTCCTCGAGCACTTGCGGTCCGCGGATCAGGATGCCCAGCTGGGCGCCGCGGCCCACTCCCACCATGATGGCGAGTGGCGTGGCGAGGCCGAGCGCGCACGGGCAGGAGATGATCAGCACGGCCACGGCGGCGGTGAAGGCCCTGTCAACGTCACCCGTCGCGAGCAGCCAGCCCACCAGCGTCGCCATGGACAGGCCCATCACGATGGGCACGAATACGGCGGCAATCCGGTCGACAAGTCTCTGGATGTGGGCCTTTCCGGACTGCGCCTCGTCCACCATGCGCGCGATCTGTGCCAGCATCGTCTCCGCGCCCACGCGAGTGGCCTCGACGGTGAGAGAGCCGTCGGCCGCGACGGTGCCGCCCACCACCTCTGTGCCCGGCCGCGCGGCCACGGGGGCCGATTCTCCCGTCACGAGCGACGCGTCCACGGCGGCCTCACCCTCGACCACCACGCCGTCGGTCGCGATGGTCTCGCCAGGACGCACCACAAAGCGCATGCCGATGCCAAGGTCGTCTCGCGCGATGACGGTGCCGTCTTCCAGCGTGGCCGTGGCGCTTTGGCGCGCGCTCAGGGCGCGAATCGCGTCGCCAGCGTGGGCGGTGGAACGCACCTCGAGCCACTTGCCCAACACGATGAGGGAGACGATCACCGCGGCCGTCTCGAAGTACACGTGGCCTGTGCCGCGCAACAGCACCACCATGGACCACGTCCACGCGGCGATGGAGCCGACGGTGACGAGCGTGTCCATGGTGGTGGCGCGGTGGCGTGCGGACATGAGCGTGGAGCGGTGGAACTGCCAGCCGCTGTAGAAGACCACGGGGGTGGCGAGCACCGCCACCAGCCATTCCCAGCCTGCAAATTGCCACGCGGGAATCATCGAGATCAGCACGGTGGGCACCGAAAGAACCGCACCCACGATGAAGCGTCGTCGATAGTCGGCGATGCGCGCCGCATCGGCGCTGCGGTGGGCGGCGTGCTCGTCGGCAAGCGACATGGACTCCGCGTCCGCGCCCGCGGCGTCGCCCTTGGCCGGGGTGAGCACCTGGTAGCCGAGCCCCGTGATGGCGGCCCTCATCATGTCCTCGAGCTCTTCAGGATCGATCCCGCCTGCCGCGTTGACCGTGGCGCGGCGCGTGGCGACATTGACGTCGGCGACCTCGACGCCGGGGAGCAGGGCGAGGCTGTGCTGAATGGTGGAGGCGCATCCCGCGCACGTCATGCCCCCCACAGCCAGATTGATGGTCTGCGGTTGCGAGTCGGTTGCGGTCATGGTTGCTCCAGGGGAAAGGCGTCAGGGGTTGACGGAAGGGGTGGAGTCAGGCCACGACGCGGTAGCCGGCGTCGTGCACGGCCCCGTCGATCGCAAATTCGAGTGAGCCCCGGTCCACGGATCCGTCGGGATGGACGGTGACCCGTCCGCTTGCCACGTCGATGTCGGCGTCTACGACGCCATCGGTGGCGGACAGTGCCGAACGAACCTTGCTGGCGCAGCCTTCGCATGTCATTCCCTCGACGGTGACGTCGATGCTGGGGATCTCGTGGGCAGTGGTCATGACGAAGCGTTCCTCTCTGCGTGCCGGCGATGTGAACCGGGGCGTGAGACCCACGCTAAACCTTCCCCTGGACTGGAAGGTCAAGTCCGTCGTCTGACGGGCCCCCGTGGGTACCCCGAGACTCAGGCGAGCGGGAGAAGTCGCTGGTGCGGGGCGGGCCTGGGCCGCGAGCCCGCCTGGGCCGCAGAGGCGCCGATGACCTGGCAGCGGCCAGGGTCGTTGCAGTGAGCGGGATCCATGGCGGCGGCTCGTTCGGCCATCGCGCGAAGCTCGTTGCGGGTGGCCAGCAAGCGGTCGATTTGTGCATCGACGTCCGCCAGGTGGCGCGCCAAGAGCTCGCGGGTGTGGCCGCACGTGGACTCTCCTGCGGCCTTCATGCCGATGATTTCGCCCGCCTCTGCGAGCGTGAGTCCGGCGGCCTGGGCGTCGCGAATGAACCGCAGGCGCTCCACGGCGTCGTCTTGGTAGTCGCGGTACCCGTTGGTGTGCCGCTCGGGCTCGCTCATGAGCCCGATCTGCTCGTAGTGCCGGATGGTCTTGGTGGTGAGGCCCGTCTGCTGGGCCAATTCGCCGATGCGCATCGTCCCAGTCTACGTCAACGTTCCAGCGCGCTGGAACCCTTGCCGAGCGGTTTCGGCGGACACGGTGCCACCCTCGCCCCGCAGGCACCTGCACCCCGGCCTAGCCTGGTGCCATGCGCACCTCACCCCGCAAGATCGGCCTGCTCGGCGGCATCACATGGCATTCCACCCTTGAGTACGAGCGTCTCATTCACGAGGGCGTCGCCGATGCCCTCCCTGGTCAGACGGCCGATCTCACGATCCGCCACTACAACTTCGGCGAGATCGCGGATCTCCAGGCGGCGGGCGACTGGGACGGGTTGGGCCGCCGATTCGCCGCGGACGCGCAATGGCTCGTCTCAGGTGGGGCGGAGGCCGTGCTCATTTGCGCCAACACCATGCACGTTGTCGCACCCGCGGTCGAGGACGCGGTAAGTGTGCCCGTGATTCACATGGTCGACGAGACGGCGAAGGCCATCCGCGCGTCTGGCCTCGACACCGTCGCCCTGCTGGGGACAGGCTTCACCATGCGCATGCCGTTCTACCGAGATCGCATGGCGCAACACGGCATCACCACGATGGTGCCGGACGAGCCCGACTTGCAGGCGATCCACGACCTCGTCTACACCGAGCTTGCGCGCGGCATCGTCAGCCAGGAGGGCCGCAATCTGGCACGCCGCGTCACCACCGACATCCTCGCGCGCGGAGCCCAAGGCGTCATTGCAGGCTGCACCGAGATCCCGATGGTCATGACGGCAGACGACGTCGACGTGCCCTACTTCGACGCCCTCGCGGTGCACGCCCAAGCAGCCGTCGAGTTCGCGCTGGCGGAGTAAGACACGGCGAAACGGCGCGTCACCGCACAATCCGGATTCTTTCCCCGGGGCTCGCTCCCTCTGTACGGCAACGAAATCCCGGTCTATCGTGATTCTCACACGTACGAGGTGAGGGGGTCTCGGAGTGACACTGCCGCCGCGCGTTGTCCCCCCGTCCCAGGCCGCGATTCCAGGCTGGTGCCAACGCGACCAGATGGCCGCGAGCCACTTGGTCGCTCATGACGCCTTGCGCCGCGGCCCCGACGAACGCGCCCGGATGCTGCGGCGCATCGGCATCCGCAGAATCGTGTGGGACTGGCGCGAAGAACACCTTGGTGCCTTCGATGCCGAACTCGACGCGCTACGCCGTCACCAGGTGGCGCTGTCGGGCATGTGGACTCCGCTGCCCATGCCCGCGTTCGAAGAGCCCGACTACGCCAGCCGATTCGGCGTCGTCCCTATGGCGATCAAGACCCTCATCACTGAAGCCGCGCGCCGGGGCTACGCCCCTGATCTGTGGACCCAGATTGGGTTCGGCCAGGCGGGCGCCCAGGTGCCCCTGTCCAACCAAGCTCATCAGGCGGAGGTGAACCGCGCCGCCGACCACCTCGCGGGGCTCGCTCGCCTGGCCAGGGGTCACGGCATGTGTGTGGTGCTGACCAACCACGGTGGATGGGCAGGGGAGCCGCGCACGCTCGTGGGTGTGGTGCAGGAGCTCGCACGCCGCGGGCTAGGCAACGTGGGGATTGGCTTCAGGCTTCAGCACGCGCACCACCTGATCGCTGACCTCGACCACCACATCAAGACGATGGAAGAGCACTTGGTGGCATTCATGCTGAGCGGCGCCGACGCCGGGGCCGAGTTGAGCGGCCGCGTCATCCTTCCCTTTGGGGCAGGCAGCAGGGACCGCTGGGTGACGCATGCGCTGCTGGAGTCTGGCTGGCGTGGCCAGTTGGTGATTCACGCGGTGGGCCAGGACGACTCAGAGGCGCGACTCTTGGACAGCCTCGACGGGTGGGAGTGGTCGGTCGATCGCTTCCTCAGGCACCCGCGGCCACGCCCAGTGCCGAGGATCCTGGAGCCCACGTGGCCTCCCAACGCCGCGTGGACGGGCAGGGCCGTCGCCCCCACCCGAGCCGAACGCACGGTCCGCGCGGACGCCGTTCTTGCGGCTCAGGCAACTGCCGCAGTCTCGGCTGCTACGGTCGCCACTGCCGCGGACCCGGCCGTTCCCAGGGCCGCGGCGGCGCAACCGGCCCCGGCGAGTCCCGACACCCACGTGCCGGGACCCCATGTGCCGACGCCCTACGGTCAACGTGCGCCAGAACGGCAGCCCGCACGCACCGAGTCCACGGCAGCGTACTTTCGCGCTCCGAATGCCGCGCCTCCACGACCTCCCGCCACGCCCCCGCTACCGCCCGCTGCGCCCTCGCCACCTCCCGCCGTGGACCTCGGCCCCACGCGCAGGCAGCGGCGTGCCGAGCGCGAGGAGGGTGAACGCACGGCTCGCGAGGCCACGAAGGCGGCGCGCAACGCCCAGCGCGAGGCCGCGCGGGGGCCAGAGCGCATCGGCCACCGTGACGTGCGCATCATCGCCCCGGATCCGTACACGGGGGCCATCCACGCGCTGTTGCTCCACCTCGAGGACGCGGGCTTCACCGGTGCACCCAGGTCCTTCGGTTGGGACGACAAGGGACGCCACCTCGTCGAGTTCGTGCCAGGCACCAGAGCCGACCACCCCAAGGCGCCGGAGGCAGTGCTGGACCCGGCGCGCATCGGCCGCTTCATGAGCGACATGCACGACGCCCTCGAGAGCTTCGAGCCGCCTGACTACGCGCTGTGGTTCGACGGGCTGCCTCCGCCAGGCGGAGACCTCATCGTGCACCACGACATCGCTCCGTCGAACATCGTGGTGCGCGCCGACGGCACCCTGGTCGCAATCGATTGGGACGCCGCTGGCCCCGGCACGCGGCTGTGGGATTTGGCGTACGCCGCGCACGCCTTCACCCCCCTGTACCAGGCCGACGCCGACCTGGCACACGCGTCGCGGCGGCTGCGGGGCTTGGTGGACGGCTACGGCCTGGACGACGCGCATCGCAAGCAGTTGGTGCCGCTACTCGCGATGCGGTCTCAACGCATGTACGAGTACCTGGACAAGATGCGCGCCACCGGCGTTTCGCCGTGGACCGACCTGTGGGACAGGGGCATCGGGACGGTGTGGAAGGCCGACGCGCAATGGATTCGCGATCACTCTGACGTGTGGGAACGGGCGCTACTGAGCTAGCGTCTCGGAGCCAGGGATCCACCAGCCTGCCTCATCAAGCACCTGCCGCGCCACGTCTTCTCGCGCCACCGAGTCGGTGGCGACCACGCCGTCGTCGAGGTCGAGGCTCTCCAGAATCTCGTCCAGTTCCCTGGAGCGCTCGAGCCCGAACTCTCGCCAGCGACCGGCCGGCTCTCGCGCGGTGATGCGTTCCGTCCGAGTCTCCTCTGTGGCCGTCACCCGCACCACGGAGACCTGCGCCGGCCCCGCCCGGCTCGCGAAGGCGCGCGCATAGCGGTCGCGGTCGTCCGGATCCTCGACCACTCTGGCCACCACGATGCACCCGTAGCCGCGTGCGCGATAGATCGGCGCGAGGGCAGCGAGTCCCAGCAACAGCAAGTGTTGTTGGTAGGGGTCGTTCGACGGCTCTGGCCTGGCCTGGCACAGGGCGTCGGCGTCGATGAAGGCGACCCGCACGCCCGCGTCGCCCAGCACGTCAGTGATGGCACACGCCGTGGCCGTCTTGCCAGCGCCCACGGCGCCATTGACCACGAGCAGCCGCGTGGGCAGCGCCTTGGCCATACAGATCGATCGCGGATCGTCGGCGTAGGTGCCGTACGGGGGAATGCGTGCATAGCCGATGCCTGCATACAGGGCGACCGCCTCTGGCTGGGCCTCGCCGGTCTCCAACACAAGCCGGGTGGCACCCACGCGGAAGGCCGCGCGTTCGATCGCGCCCATCATCACCCTGGCGTGGCCGTGGCCGCGGTGCTCCGGACGCACGTACAGTCTCTTGATCTCGACGGTTCCCGGGCTGTCAGGGTGGTGGCCGGACCACCGCAGCAAGGTGGTGCCGACGGGCTCCCCCGCCTCCGTGAGCGCCAAGAGCACCAGGATCACCCCGTCTGGCCTGACGGGCGACTGGATCTCGGGCTCGCCGTAGCGATGCTCCAGTTCGGCGTCGAGTTCTTGCCACAGCGCGACAGCCCGCGAGTCGTCCATGCGCACTGACTGCACCGAGATCATGAGCCGAGCGTATCGCCGCCTCCAGGGGAATAGTGGGTCTTGCGGTCCGGTTCTTCATCCGGATGATGACGTGTCAACGAGTGGTGTGGAAGGATGCGGCCGTGAAGAACATCGGCTTCCTGTCGTTTGGGTGGTACTCCAAGGCACCAGGCTCGAAGGTGCGGACACCGGCGGACCTGATGCACGACACGATCGCGCTGGCAGAGGCCGCGGAGGACGCGGGGATGGACGGCGCGTGGATCCGCATCCACCACTACGACCAGAACATGTCCTCCCCCTTCCCGATGCTCGCGGCGATGGGTGCGCGCACGTCGCGCGTGGAGCTTGGCACCGGCGTGATCAACATGCGCTACGAGAACCCGTTGTACATGGCGGAGGCCGCCGCGACAGCCGACCTCATCGCTGGTGGGCGGCTCCAGCTTGGCGTCTCGCGCGGCTCGCCGGAGGCACCTCTCGATGGTCCCGCGAGCTTCGGCTATCCGCTGCCAGCGGGGACGACGCCAGCCCAGGACGCCACCGACCGCATCGCGCGCTTTCGGGAGGCCATCTCCGGCGTCGGCATCGCGGAACCGGGCCCGCAGGCGCACGCCATGCGAGGCCAGATGCTGCCCATCACGCCCCAGTCCCCTGGGCTGAGCGACCGCATCTGGTACGGCGCGGGCAATACGGAGTCCGCGCGGCGGGTGGGCGCACTGGGGATGCACCTCATGTCCTCGACCCTGGTGCTCGAGGCCACCGGCGAGCCCCTTGGCGTGGTCCAGGGCAGGCAGCTCGAGGCCTTCAGGGAGTCGTGGCGCGAGGCCGGTCACGCTGGCGAGCCGCGCGTGAGCGTGTCGCGGTCGATCATGCCGATCATCGACGACGCCACCCGCACCTACTTTGGCCCGCTGCTCGAGCGCGACACGATGGGCGCGAACCGCGACCAGGTGGGAGAGATCGACAACTCGCTCAGCACCTTCGGCAAGTCCTACGTGGGCGACGTGGACAAGATCGTGCGCGAACTTCGCGACGACGACGCGGTGATGTCGGCGGACACGGTGCTGGTGACGATTCCGAACCAGTTGGGCGCCGACTTCAACCGCACCACGTTCGACGCCCTCGTGGCCGTCCGACAGCAGTTGTCTGGCGCACACTCTGGCTAGCAATCCGCGCTAGCCCGTGGTGATCGGCCCCGTCTGGACGGCCTCGAAGGCGGAGCCGGGGATGGCTTTCAGGTCGCCGAGAGCGTCGTCGTCCCAGCGCGCGTCATGCTCGCCTGAGATGTACCAATTCGAGCCGTTGTCGGCCACGATCATTCCGAACTCTTTGAGCGCCGTGCAGACGACGCCCGCCTCCGTAGACATCGACGAACAGTCGTACGACGCCTTGAGCCTGAACCGCGCTCCCATCGGCGGCCTCGTCTGGTCGGTGGACGAGCTCGCAAAGTGGGTGGCCGGGGCAATGTAACCGCGCTGCGAGCGCGACACTGTGAAGCGGAGCGCATGGGGGATGACGCCCGCCTGCACCTCGTCATACCGGACAAGACCCGCGAGAACGGGGAGGCCCGCGGCATCAGCCGAGGTCCACCCCGCTGGGCGCAAAGCGTTTGACGAGAGGTCGAAGACGGCGCCAGAACCCGCCTCCCAGGCCGCGCCGCCTCCCACGGGATAGGCCGACCACATCTCGTAGAGCGTGCAGTCCGACGTGTCGACCACGATGACGTGACGGTCGCCTGACGACGAGGCACCACCTTCGATCGGGGCGTTCGTTGGAATCGGGTACGGGCCAGGGTCGGACTCGTCCGCATAGTCGAAGCTCACCGGCACCTTCGTTTGCCCAGCGCCCACCGTCGTAAACGGAATCCCTATCGGGTCGCCAAGCCAGAAGGTGCCGAAGTCGGGATGGACGTGTCCGCTCGCGCCGATGCTCGCGACCCAGTCTGCGGAACGCGCATGCACCGGCAACGAGTCCACACGCGTGTTCCACGGGTTGTCGGCAGGGAAGAGTTGGCAGCCACCCACTGCGGGTCCGCCCGCTTCATACCAAACGGACGAGGCCCTTGCCACCTGTGAAGGAAAGCTCGACGGTGCCAGGTGCACGGAGCCGGGCGCCTGCTCGTGTGGCGGCGGCGCCGCACAAGCCGTCCCCACCAGCGCCGCGAGCGTAGCCACGACTGGTGTGCGTCGCCTTCGACCACGTCCCATGGCTTCACGCTACGCGTGAGCGAGCATCCGCGCGCGGGCACCGCGAGCGCGTAAGCGAGCGGTGACGCCAGCAGGTCCTTCGCACCCTCCTGGGCATCGGCCGAGCTAGCGTAGCCGCACCCTAGACCTCTCGGCGCCGCCTGCCCACGATCACCAACGCCATGCCAGCGAAGAGTAGTTGCGCGGCCAGCGCCCCACCGACTGTCCCGCCTGTGACCGCGAGACCACTCGGCTCGGCTCCGAGTCGCACACCAAGAGAGGTGGACGCGGTGTGCCCGCCAGCGGTGACGCCGTTGACCTGCACTGTGTGAGCGCCGACGCCCAACGATGCTGGAAGCTTCACCATGCCGCTGAAGGTTCCGTCGCTCGCCACCGTCAACGCACCAAGTTTCATGGGGGTCGAGAAGATCCACACCTCGACCGTTGAACCCGGCTTGAAGCCTTCGCCACTCACCAAGACGTAGCCGCCCACGTAGCCCTCGAAGTACGCCTCGCCACCCCCGCCAGTCACGAGCCGCGCGCTCGAGTCATACGCCTCAAGCGTCAGCGAGACGGAGGGCGTGGAGACCTTCCAACCTGCTCCCGCCGCTCCACTCGTCACGGTCACCCTCTGGCCATCGAGAGAGCCGTCGCCGACGCCAGGGTCCAGTTCAGGAGGTGCGCTCTGCCCCGGCATCGCCACGGGCGCTGAGACGGGAGTTCCCCACGTCGCGGATGAGGCGACTCCGTCGCCCGCTGCAGAGACCGCGCGCAGCGCCACGGAGTAGGCCTGACCATTCTCGAGGCCGAAGACTGTCAGGGGAGAGGTGGTGGTCGCCACGATGGAACTGCTCCATGTCGACCCACCGTCCACGGAATACCGGTAGCCCACAATCGCGCTACCACCGTCGTCTGCTGGCGGTGTGAAGGCCACGACGATGCTGTGGTCGCCCGCAGTGACGGAGTCGACCGTCGGCGCCGAGGCGATGGTGCGCGGCGTGCCGTCGGCGGCGCCTGAAGCCGCGCCCGGACCAGCTGAGGTCACCGCGCGGAGCACGACCGAGTAGGTCGTGCCGTTCACCAGGCCGGTGATGGTCAGCGGGCTCGACGCCACGCCGAACGGGCCGGCCAGCCATGAGGTGCCCACGTCGAGGGAGTACTGGTATCCCGTCACCACCGCGCCGCCCGTCGAGCCTGGTGCGGTGAACTCAAGCACGAGGGACGCATCATCCGGTGTCACTGCCGTGACGACGGGAGCGGTCGCGGGGATCGCGTCCACCGTTCCCGAGTAGGTCGCCACATCAGTGCCGTGCGCGTTGGTTGCCGTGATCTCAACTGCGTAGGCCCCGACCGTGGTGGGGGTGCCGTGCACCTGGCCGTCGACCTCGAGAGTCAGGCCAGCGGGGAGTGCCCCATCGGTCACGGACCAGGTGGCCGTGGGTACTGCGCTGGCGGCCAGGGTCGTGTCATAGGCGACGCTCCATTGCAGGGTCCCCAGCGAGGTTGTCGAAATCGTGGGCACCGACTCGACGCTACCCATGACGGTCATTGATGCCGTCCCGTGCAGGTTTGTCGCGGTCACCTCGAACACGTAAACCCCTGTCGTCGTCGGCATCCCTGCGAGCACGCCCGTGGTGGAGTCCAGTGTGACGCCGGTTGGCAGCACCCCGGCCGTGACGGCAAAGGTGGGTGTCGGATATCCCGCTGCGGTCACGGTCGCGGAGGGCGAGGCCCCCAGGATCATGAGCGTCGGCACGCCCGTGGGCACGCCCGGTGATTGTCCCGGAGTGGCGGATGCCTCGCTGGACGCCGCCGACCATCCGGCCTCGTTGTGTGCCTGCACCGTGAACGTGTACGTCTGGCCCACGGTGAGTCCGGTGAGAGTGCATGGGGAACTGCATTCGGTCTGCACGCCACCGGGCGTAGAGGTCACCCGATACTTGTCCACCACCCGACCGCCGTCGAACGGGGGCGCCAAGAAGGACACGGTCACTTGCCTCTCCCCTGGGACGGCGCTGAGCGCGGTCGGTGCGTCGGGGACTGTGCGGGGAGTTCCCGTAGCAGAATTCGAGGCCGAGCCCCCGCCCGCTGCGGTCACGGCCCGCAGGCTGACCGAGTACGGCGTTCCGTTGGCGAGCCCCGCGATGGTGATCGGGCTGGTCGTGACACCGACCGGCCCTGAAAGCCATGTACCCCCGCCGTTCACCGTGTACTCATAACCGGTGACGGGGCTACCGCCACTCGTCGCGGGTGGAGTGAACTGCAGTGTGAGCGCACCGTTGTCCGCCGTGACGGTTCCGATCGCGGGCGCCGTGGCCGGGATCGGCACTACGTTGCCCGCGTACGTGACGGTGTCCGCACCGTGCGTGTTGGTCGCGGTGATGTCGACCGAGTATGCCGCCACCGTGGTGGGCGTCCCGTGCAGTCGACCGCTGGCCTCGAGCGTCAGCCCCGCAGGCAGCGATCCTCCGGTGACCGACCACGTCTCCGTAGGAACCGCGCTTGCGGACAGCATGGCGTCGTAGGGCGTGCTCCAGCGCAGGGTGCCCAGAGCACTCGTGGCGATCGTGGGAATCGACTCGATGTCGCCGGTAAACGTTGCCGAGGCTCCACCGTACGTGTTGGTAGCGGTGACCTCGAAGGAGAAGGATCCGGTCGAGGTCGCCGCGCCGCCGAGCGCTCCCGAGGACGAGTCGAGCGTGACCCCCGTGGGAAGCGCACCCGCCGTGAC
>NZ_JADQBF010000074.1 GCF_016278775.1 Demequina sp.
GCGTAGGACTGGAACACCATGGCGATGTCGCGGTCCTTGGGCTGCACGTTGGTGACGTCGCGGTCGCCTACCCAGATGGCGCCTTCGTCAATGTCCTCGAGGCCTGCGAGCATGCGCAGCGACGTGGACTTTCCACAACCGGAGGGGCCGACGAGAACGAGAAACTCTCCGTCGGCAATGTCGATGTCCAACTGGTCGACCGCTGGGCGGTCGGTGCCGGGGTAAATCCTGGTGGCCTTGTCATAGGTCACGGTTGCCATTGCTGGTCCCTTCACCGGCAGGTACGTGCCGGACGATCCGTAGTGAAGAGCGCCTGTGCGGTGTCCACACTGACACTTGCCGACGCTGCTGTGCGACGGCCCTCCTATGGTGCCACATCTGGACCGGGACGGCAGACCGAGAATCTGCCGGGATGAGCACAGCAGCGGTAACGTGATGCCATGGCCCGCCGCACACTCGACCCCGGTGCGAGCATCGGGGGCTACGTGGTGGAGCGCCCATTGGGCGCTGGCGGCTCTGGACAGGTCTACTTGGTGCGGGACGGCGCAGGCCTCGCCGCGGCGCTCAAGCGGGTCGACGCACAGCACGACGAAGTGGCGGCGGAGCGCTTGCGACGCGAGGTGCGCGCGCTCATGGCGATCCGCCACCCTGCCGTGCCGCGCGTGCGTGACGCCGAACTCGAAGAGGACGAGACCTTCGTGGTGTTCGAGTTCATTGAAGGCGAGAGCCTTGCGCTTGAGGTCGCGGAAAGGGGTCCGCTAGAAGGAGAAGACCTCGCGTTTTGTGCCGAGCGCATCGCAGGCGCGCTGGAGGCAGCACACGCCGCCGGCTTGGTGCATCGGGATGTGACGCCGTCCAACGTGATGATGTCGCCAGACGGCGCAGTGCTGATCGATTTTGGCCTGTCGCACAGGGAGGACGACGACCGCCTGACCCGCGAGGGCCTCGTCAGCGGCACCGCAGGCTATGTGGCGCCAGAGGTGATTGACGGCGCGGAGCCGGGGACCATCGCGGACCGCTGGTCGTGGGCCGCCACCGTGGCGTACGCCATGACGGGCGACGCCCCGTTCGGCACGGGCAATTCCGCTATCAGGCGCACGCTGCAGGGAAAGTGGAAGGTTCCCGATCTTCCCGGCGCCGATGTTCTTGCGGCCGCGCTCGACCGAGATCTGGAAGTGCGACCTGGAATGCGGGATGTGATCGCCGCACTGCGGGGCGCGACCACGGTATTGCCCCGCGAGTCCGTACCGGCCACCACGGTCATGGAGAACTCTGCGGACGGTTCCGGCGGCACGGCCGTGCTCCCGGTCGACGCCGCGTCGGCTCAGAACGGTGGCGACGCCGACGATGATTGGGACGACGCCGACGCGCCTGAGTCGAGATTCAGGGATGACTTCGAGGAATTCGTGCTGCCGACCTCAGAGGAAGTGGTCGAAGACGTCGAGCTGTCGCCCCGTCGGCCCTTCCTAGTGGCGGCCTGGGCGATTGCCGCGTCGGCAGGAGCAATGCTTGCGCCGGTGATTGCGGCGGCGGTGATCACGGTGACGGCGCTCGTGGCGCGCACGGTCTTTAGGCGCTCGGAGGCCATACGACAAACGCGCGCGAGGCGAGGCGAGCGGCGCATGGACGCGCTACTTCACACGGTGGGAGTCCCGTGGCATGTGCTCCGCGCCCTCGTGGAAATGGTGCCGTCGCTTCTTGCCGCGACAGTGATGGGCATCGGCATCGGCGCCCTGGGATGGTGGTTGGTGTCGAGCGGCGCGGCCGCGTCAGACGCGCCAGACGATCAAGCCTGGGGTCACGCCATTGCGCTCGCGATCGGGGCGCTCGCCTTCATTGGCGCGCTGTGGTGGGGGCTGTGGTCTTGGAAGACTCGTGAGGGGGCGTACCGCATCACCGAGGCGCTTGCACCCACCACGGGAGTGAGTGCCGCATGGATTGTGGTGGCTTTCATCGTGATCGCGTCCTTTGCTGTCGCGATCTACGTGGGTGCCGACCCGTGGTGGTGGCCGTTCCCCCAGATGCCGCAGGCCGCCGGGTAGTCCGTGGCACCATGTCCCGCAGCCGGGGAACGCGCGCGCCTTGAAGCGCGTTGACCCGACGAACAAGGAGAAGGCCATGTCAGCAACCGCAGACGTCGAGAAGGCGTCGAGGGACCAGCGTTGGAGCCTGATCCAGCCGTGGATCAGTGTGGTGGTCCGACTCGCCATGGCGGGCATCCTGGTCGCTGCGGCGATCCCCAAGATGCTCGACGTCGACCAGTCTGTTCGTGCCGTGCGTGCGTACCGCCTACTCCCGGAGACCGTCGTGCCGTTCGTCGGAACCGCTCTGCCGTACTTCGAGTTGGTGCTCGCGCTTGTGTTGCTCGTCGGTGTGTTCACACGTCTCGCGTCCGTCGCGTGGTTGGTGATGATGGCCGCGTTCACCTTTGGAGTGGCATGGGCGTGGGCTCAGGGCTACAGCATCGACTGCGGTTGCTTTGGTGGCGGCGGGAACATCGCCGAGGGCACTGCCGACTATCCTGGCCACATGCTCGAACGCGCGGGATTTGTGGCGCTCGGCGCTTTTCTGCTTGTGTTTCCCCGTACACCCCTCTCTCTCGACGCATGGATGCGCGGCGAGCCGTTGGTCGCCACGAGCCGACCCGAATAAGGAGTCCCCACATGGCAAAGAACGTCCAGGAGACGGACAAGGTCGCCGACGCTAGGAAGAAGGCCCAGGCGCAGGTGCGCGCTCAAGAGCGCCGCACGGCCGTGATGTGGGTGGTCATCGGCGTCGTCTTGGTGGGCCTCTTTGCCGCGCTCGTCGCCTACATCGTGCGTCAGAGCGAAGTAGCGGACGTGGGTGCAGGCGATCAAGCCACGCCTACTGTGGCGACTGAGAACGGCGGCTTCCCCGTGGGCACTACCGGTGTGGTCGGCGAGGGTCTGGACGACAGCCGCGTGCGGGTGGACGTCTACCTGGACTTCATGTGCCCCATCTGCGGAGTGTTCGAGGAGACCCAGGGGCCCGTGCTGCAGCAGTTGCGCGAGGACGGCACCGCGGACATCTACTACCACCCGATCTCGATCCTGGACCGCACCTCGCAAGGCACCGAGTTCTCGACGCGTTCGGCGTCGGCCGCAGCGCTCATCGCGCAGGAGTCGCCCGAGAACTTCCTCGGGTTCATCGAGGCCATGTTCCTCAACAGCCCTGAAGAGGGAACCCCGGGCCTGAACGATGCGCAGATCCAAGAAATCGCCAAGGTGGCGGGAGTCCCGGACGACGTGGTCGCGAAGATTCCCGACCACGCATACGCGGAATGGGTGCGCAGTGCCACGGAACAGGCAAGCATTGACGGCATGAAGGGCACGCCTTCTGTCGCGATCAATGGGGACATGCAGGACCCCCGGGCCAACCCTGGTGACCTGAACTGGACACAACCAGGCGCGCTACTTCAGTTCGTGCAGGACGCCGCAAGCGAGTAAGGGTTCGCAGGGCCCGAGAGGGGTAGGTCGTCATGGCCAAGTCAACGGAGTCGTCGTCGGTCGTCGCTGAGGCGAAGCGTCAGGCGCAGGCCCAGACGCGCGCGCAGTCGCGTCGCCGCGCGGTCGGCTGGAGCGTCACAGGCATCGTGCTGGTCGCCTTGTTCGTGGCGCTCGTCGCGTACATCGTCCGTCAAGGCGACGTCAGCGAGGTGAGCGGCGAGGGTCAGCTCGACCTCGCGGTGGCTTCAGACAACGGTGGAATCCCCATCGGCTCTACCGGCGTGGTGGGCGAAGAACTCGACTCCACGCGCGTCCGGTTGGACGTGTACTTCGACTTCATGTGTCCCGCATGCAGGGGCTTCGAACAGACGCACAGCGAGATAGTGAGTGAGCTGCGCGCGCAAGGTATTGTCGACGTGTACTACCACCCGCTGGGCTACCTGGACGGCTACTCTCTTGGCACCGAGTTCTCGACGCGTGCTGCATCGGCCGCCGCGCTCGTTGCCGCCGAGTCGCCCGATGACTACCTCGCCTTCATGGAGGCGATGTTCGTCAACCAGCCCGCCGAGAACACACAGGGCTTGACGGACGCGCAGATCCAGGCGATCGCAAGCCAGGTGGGCATCGCCGACGATGTGGTGGCGCGCATCCCTGACCACGAGTACACGTCGTGGGTGCGTACGGCGACGGAGCGGGCCAGCAAGGACGGACTGCCGTTCACGCCGACGCTCGCCATCAATGGAGACATGCAGAACCCTCGCGACAATCCCGATGACCTCAACTGGACTGTTGAGGGCGCGCTCGAGCAAGCCATTCGCGACGCCGTTGGTGGGGAATGAGTCGGGCTCGACCCAGGTACCCTTTTCTGGTGCATCTGCACGCACGCTGGCATGGCGCAATTGGTAGCGCACCCGACTTGTAATCGGGCGGTTGCGGGTTCGAGTCCCGCTGCCAGCTCTGTTTGGCGGACTGGCTGGATTCCCGCAGGGGCCCGCGTGCTTGCGCCATTGGATGCGGACGAGGCCTACCCCTTGACCGCCGATGACGCCAGGCTCTGCACGAAGAAGCGTTGGAAGGCCACGAAGAAGATCAACACCGGCAGGATCAGCAATGTGCCGAACGCCAACACCTCTCCCCAGTCGACCGGCATCTGTCCTGAGAACACGCTGAGTTCGAGCGGGAGCGGGCGATACCTGGGGTTGGAGACCACCAGCGACGGCCACAGGTACTGACCCCACGTCGTCATGAACGTCAGGATCGCGACCGTGGCGAACACGGGCTTTGCGGACGGCACTGCGATGCGAACGAAGGTGCCGAATGAACCAAGTCCGTCCAGACGTGCGGCCTCTTCTATGTCTTTGCTGAGCCCCAGAAAGAACGTGTAGAACAAGTAGACGGAGAAGGCGTTTGCGAAGAAGGGAAGCGCCTGGACCAGCAGGGAGTTGCGCATGTCATTCAGCATGAAGAGCAACGGGATCGCGACGGCCTCGAAGGGAACGATCACGAGCGCCACGACCAAGAGGAATGACTTGTCCCGACCGCGCCACGACAGCCGGGCGAAGGAGTAGGCGGCCATCGAGTTCACCACGAGACCGACCACCACGACGGCCAGGGAGATAAGGATCGAGTTCGTCATGAACTGCCAGAAATACCCGGTGCTGTCGGAAGCCAGCGAGTCGAAGACAGATCGGTAGTTGTCCAGATTGAGGTGTTGTGGAGCAAAGCCACCGAGGCCGCTGAGGACATCGGCGGCGGGCTTGAACGATCCGATCACGAGGTAGTAGGCGGGCGCGACGTATGCTGCGGCGAGCACGGTCAGGACCAGATAGCTACGCGCTGCTCGCCATCTGCGGCTCCGTGCTCGTTGCGATTGGGCGTTCGTCATGAGTTCTACGCCTCGCTTTCTTGTCGAACGAGGCGGCGCTGAATCACGGTGATTCCCAGCACGATCGCGAAGAACACCACGGTGATCGCGGACGCACGCCCAAGGTTGTTCTGATCGAAGACGCTGGTGGTGGCCTGATAGAGCACCGTCTGTGTTGCGGTCCTGTTGGCTCCACCGGAGGTGATGAGGATGTAGACCTGGTCGTACACCCTGAACGCAAGGATCGACGTGAGCAACACCACGAAGATCAGCGTGTTTCGTATGCCCGGCAGGGTGACATAGAGGAACTGCTGCCAACGGTTGGCGCGGTCGAGTTGAGCCGCTTCGTACCGTTCTTGTGGAATCTCTTGGAGGCCCGCCAACAGGATGATCATCTGAAAGCCGACGCCCTGCCAGATTGAGAGCAGGATGATGGAGGGGAGGGCGGTTGCCGAGTTCCCGAGCCAGTCTTGCGGTCCCACCTGCCCGAAGGTCACGAAGTGCACCAGCGAGTTGAGCAGGCCGCCCTCACTGCGGGCGAGGATCAGTCGCCAGATGACGGCGACGAGGGCCATCGGGAAGATGACCGGCAAGAAGAACAGCGCTCGAAAGACTGATATCCCCCGTAGACGTTGGTTGACCAGCATGGCCAGACCTAAGGCAATGGCGGTCTGCACCGGGATGACGACGGCCGCGAAGGTGAGGTTGTTGCCGAGCGCTCGCCAGAATTGCGCGTCGGCGAATAGCCGCGTGTATTGCGTGATGCCGATGTAGTTGGGGGCGCGCGGTGAGTTCAGCTGCGCGTTGTGGAAGGACAGGAAGATCGCCACCAGGAACGGGATGGCGACGAAGACGAGCAGCCCGATGATGCCAGGGGTGGCCATCGCGACACCGGGGAGCTCTCGGCGGTTCCAACGGAGTGAGCGCCTACGCGGACTTTCGGCGGTGGGGTTCGACATGGTCGCCTCTCCAGTGTCCGCGGCGAGCCGGGGCCCGCCGCGGACACTGTGCTCGGTCTACTCGTAGTCGTTGTTGTCGGCGAACGACTGGTCGATTGCGGTGGCCGCACCGGTGAGTGCGGACTGCACGTCGTCGCCTGTCGCGATTGCGGCCAAGGCGGATGCGAACTCCGAGGTAATGACCGGGTAACCAGCGGTCAGAGGTCGCAGGACTGTGACGCAGTCGTCGGTGATGGAGTCCGCATTGCAGCCGGCCCCCAGTTGCTGACCCCACAGCTCAAGAGGTCCTCCTGAGCTGTAGAGCGTGTCGGCGGCAAGCGCCGACTCGGTCGCGGGCGGAGCGCCGTTCGCGGTCGTCATTGCCTTCACGTTCTCATCATTGAGCAGGTAGTCCAGGAACGCACCAGCAGCGGCTCCTTGCTTCGTGGTGGAGCCCATTCCCCACGTCCACGAGCCCGCACCACTCTTGGTGCCGTCGCCCATGTCGGGGAGCGGCAGAATCACGAGGTCGTCACCCAGTGCTTCGCTGTACCCGGGGTACAACCAGTGACCGCACCAACTGATGGCGACTCGCCCCTCGACCAGGGCCGCATCGTCCTCGTCAGGGTCCACGTAAGGCATCCAGCTCTGGAACGCCTCCATGGCAGCGACAGACTCGGGGCCATCGATGACGCCGGAGGCCTTGTTGTCTGCAATGAGGTTTCCGCCTGCCGACTGCAACAGCGGGGAGAACGCGTACGTGCCCCACTCGCCGCCAAGGCCGTAGTTCTCCTTGATATCGAGCGCGTACCCTGAGTCGTTTTCGGCAGCCAGCGTCTCCAGAGCCGACAGGAACTCGTCGGCGGACCACGCGCTGTCGATTGAATCGGGATAACTCACACCAGCGGCATCGAGCATCTCTCCGTTGGCGCACAGGCCCAGTCCGGAGTTGAACTGCGCCAGCGCGTACAGGGTCCCGTCGAGGGTTCCCTGATTGACGTTGCCTACGGTGGCGTTGTCGATGGTTTCCTGAGACACGTAACTGTCGATGGGCGCCACCTTGGCGTCGTACACGAAGCTCGCCAGCGTGGGGCCGTCCAGTTCCAGCACGTCCGGCAGGTCGTCGGCCGACGTGGACTGAATGGTGGTGGTGTAGTCGGCCTCTGGGACCAGCGTGAGCTTCACGTTGATGTCCGATTGCGACGCGTTGAAGTTCGCGACGGCGTCTTGGAGGGCGGCGACTTCAGTGTCCTTGCCCTGATGTGCCCAGACCTCGACGTCGCCGGTACCGTCACCGGCGCTAGACGTTCCACCTCCGCCGGAGCTGCATGAGGCCAACAGCAATGCGGCGGTGGTAACCGCGACAACGCTGGCGCCTGCCTTCTTGCGGTGTTTCATGATGATTCCTCCTTGTGTGGCTTGGTTCCGCCCTCACTATGGGTGAACCCAAGATCTGATGTGATGGCCAGGTAGCCATCCCTCGTCACGGTCAGCGGCATGGGGTCGCTGATCGCGCCAACAAAGTCCTCCCCGGAGCCCGCGTGGAACCCGAGGAGTTGTGGTTGATTCCACCTGTCAAACACGACTCGCCCCGAGTAGAGGGACTCGTCATGAAGGAGTCGTGCCTTGGAGGCGTCGAATGGGCGGCCAGGTCCATCGACCGGCAGGTTCCAGATGCCCCCTCGGTGACCTGCCTCGCGACGCGCTCGCGACAGCGCCGCCGTGGGACACGAGAAAAGCAACACCCATTGGCCGCCGACCTCAACCAATTGCGGCACCTCTAGATGAGAGAATCCCGCTCCGGGATCGCTCAGAGGAGGGTGCACGCTCCACGTCTCAAGGTCGTCAGACGTCGCAAAGCCGATCACGCCGCGATCATCGATGTCTCCATGGTTCGCACGTGCGGTGATGTACATGACCCACCGGTGACCGTCTCGCTCCACCCATGGATCTCGCCACGCCTCTTCGTGCCACTCGGGCGCGTCGAGAAGCTCGTACCAGCGGGCGTCCGCCCGCACCGCGAGCTGGCTGCGGCGCTTCCAGGTGTCGAGGTCGGTGGATTCTGCGGCGAGGATCGTCTCGACGTTGGCGTTTGGCCCGACATCGTCAAGGAACCGACTGCCCGTGTAGAACATCGTCCAGCGGCCTCGGTGAGACACCACGCAGCCGGTCCAGCATGCGCTGGCGTCGTCCGTGTCGCCCCCCGAGGCAGCCAACACGTTTCCGCGTAGCGACCAGTCGGCAAGGTCGGTGGAGACCGCGTGGTCGATCCTGGCGTTGCGATGCCGGAGGTCTTCGCCGCGCAGTGAATCAGGGGCGTTCAAATAGAAGAGGTGGTACGCATCGCCATCATCCGCGACCCAGAAGTCCCACACCCATCGACCGTCAACGGAGAGCATCAGCGACCTCCCGCAAGGGTGGCATTGAGGCGTTGCAAGACTTCTCCACGTTGAGGCTCCCTTGGTCGGAGCGACGCGGCTGCCGTTGCCAACGTCGTTGTCCGGTCAATCGGTTTATCACTGCCAGTAGATCACCGGGTGAACTTGGAGGCAACACCTCGAGGTAACGGTGATGTAACGATTTATCACGTGAGGTATATCCCTTTACCTTCAGAGGAGCCCCGCGACCGGCCGGTAGAATGGCAGCAACAGAGGGAGGAGACACGTGGCGGAGAAGAGAGTCACGCTCGCAGACGTAGCTGCGCGAGCAGGCCTTTCGGTGAGCGCCGCCTCGCTGGTCCTCAACGACCGGCCAGGCATCCGGATATCACCGGCGGCGCGTGAGCGCGTCCGCGAGGCCGCGCGGGAACTCGGATACCGTCCCAATCTCGCGGCCCGCACTTTGCTCACCTCTCGGTCGGCGACTATTGGGTTGATCTCGGACTCTGTGACCACCCGGCCATGGGCGAGCGCGCTCATTCTGGGGGCGTTGCGCGAGGCGCACTCACGAGACCACATCCTCCACATCGCGGAGACCGGCACGGACATCGCCACCGCAGCCGAGGCCCTGGACTCCTTCCTCGACAGATCCGTCGACGGCATCATCTTCGCGGCGTCGCGCGCCAGGGAGCTCGAACTGCCCGACCGCTCGATTCCCGTGCCATTCGTCATGCTCAATGCGACGTCCGCAGCGGGAGACGCATCGGTTCTTCCCGATGAGTTCGAAGCGGGCAGGGCCATCGCTGGCGTGCTCGCGGCCGCTGGCATCAAAGAGCGCATCGTGGTGCTGGGTCGAGACATCGGCGCACCGCCCGACTGGGTGGACACCTTGACGGTGCGCAGGCGCACGGCAGGCATCGCGCAAACGGTGAAGGAACACGATATGCACCTCGCGGCTCAGTTACCCCTGTCCGCATGGGAGCCGGAGCCAGGGTACGAGGCCATCGCCGACCTCGTTGACAGCGGCGAAACCTTCGACGCGATCATCGCGATGAATGACCGGTTGGCCTTTGGCGCCTACCAGGCGATGCTCGAGCGCGGGCTTCGAGTTGGCCAGGATGTCTCGGTCGTTTCCTTCGACGACGACGAGTTTGCCCACTTTGTCAGACCGGGCCTGACAACCGCAGCACTGCCGTACGAGACGATGGGAAGGCTCGCGGCAGAACTGATCTTGACGGGCGCGACACAGCCTCAGCAGCACCTCATCCCGATGCCGATCATGTACCGCGGTTCGGTGCGCTAGCCCTACGAACTATCCGTCGAGAACCCCCAGAACTGGGGGGGCCATGTGACGAGTTCGACACAGGTACCCTTGCGGGGTGCATTCGCGCACTCTCCGGCGGGCCGCGAGGGGCGGCATACCCGGTCTGTGATCGGAAGACAACGGGTTCACACACCGTTTGCAGCACGGAACACACCCGTGTGACATATCTCACAGAGCGACGCATCGGCGTCATATCTGCGGCTTTTGTCACTCTCAAGTGTCGGATATTTCACACCGATATTGCTTTCGAGTGAAATCCACGACCCGCGTGGCGGGGCACTCCCGGAAGGGGGGCGTGCCCGGTGCGCATGATGAAAGGAAACCAAGATCATGGCGAAGAAGAAGAACTCACGTAAGGCGCTCGCTGTTGCGCTCGGCATCATGGGCGTTGCCGGCCTCAGCGTGGCATCCGCATCGCAGTTGACCGTCAACGTCAACGACGACAACATCGCTGTAGGTACGGGTAGCTTCCTCGCAGCCTGCGACACGGCAGTCGACGTCGACTACACCTACAACGCCGCGATGACGGAGTACGTGAACTTGACCATCTCGGATATTGACGCCGACTGCGCCGATGCCGAGTCGCTCTCGTACACCATCAATGGGACGACGGCGGCCTCCACGACCTACACCGAGTCCGGCACGGTCACGACGCCGCTTGGAACCTCCGTGGTCGTGGACCTCACGGGCGTGCCGCTCACGACGAGCCTGGACTCGATCGACATCCAGATCTTCACCCCCTAGGCACCGAGCCACCAAGCAACGCGCTGAGCGGATCGCGTGAAGATTCGACAATGGCTAGATACCGGCGAGTGGACCACTCGCCGGTATCTGTCGTTGATCGGAACAGTGCTGATCTGGCTCGTCGTCGCGATCGACGCGTGGTACCTGTGGCCCACCCAACTCGGCGGCGCCACGTCCATCGTGATCGTCTCAGGAGACTCGATGGAGCCGACGTACTTCGACGGCGATCTCGTGATCGCCCGCGAGATGGAGCCGAGCGTCGGTGACGTCATCATCTACGCCCCAGCGGGACTGGGCGGCTCGCAAGTAGTCCACCGCATCATCGACGGCAGCGCGGATGAGGGCTGGCAGATGCAGGGGGACAACAACGACTTCATTGACCCGTTCACGCCGCAGGGCGACGAGGTCAAGGGAGTGGTGCTCGTTCACTACTCCAACTTCGGGCGCGTCACGGTGCTCCTGCTCAATCCCATGGTGTGGGCATTCATGCTTCTCGCCGCCATCGTCCTGCTGCTGTGGTGGAGCGATGACGATTGCGATGACGATGACGATGACGACGATGAAGACAAGAACAGACACGACGGTGACCCCGAGTCGGAAGCCGACGAAGAGCTAGACCTGATCGACCGCGTCGTGGAGGGCACCGAGGCCGCGTTGGCGCGCATGGTTGCATCCGTTGGCGGGGCTGGGGC